>JBNGDO010000207.1:0-6208 GCA_049975385.1 Anaerolineae bacterium
ATGAAAATCACCGACGTTTCCCTCTTCAAAGTGCGCGGCGCGTACAGCGGGCCGTACTTTCCGCCGGGCGACCGGCAGGCGCAGATGATGGACATCTACCCGGAATTCAACGCGCAGGCGATGTCCGGGCGGCGGCGCGACGAAGGGCCGGAGATCATCACCGAAATCTACGTCGAACTCCTCACCGACGAGGGCGTGACTGGGCTTTTCGGCCCCATCGAGGATTACCAGGCGTTCATCATCCACAAGTTCCTGCGCCCCTTCCTCGTCGGACGCGATCCGCTGGCAACCGAGCTGCTCTACGATCAGATGATCCGCATGCACCGGCACGGGCGCTCCGGGATGTTCATGACCGGCGTGAGCGTGGTCGATTGCGCGCTGTGGGACCTCAAGGGCAAAGCGTGGAATCAGCCGATCTACCGGCTGCTCGGCGGGCCGACGCGCAGCGTGGTTCCGGCCTACGCCAGCATGCTCGGCTACAGCATCGAACCGGAGGCCGCCGCAGAGATCGCGCTCGACTTCCGGGATCAGGGATACGCCGCGCAGAAGTGGTTCTTCCGCTACGGTCCCGGCGATGGCGAGGCCGGCATGGCGAAAAACGTGGCGCTGGCTTACGCGCTACGCGAGGCGCTGGGGCCGTACTACCCGCTGATGTTCGACGCGTATATGGGCTGGGACGCGCGGTACGCTGCGGAGATGCTCCACCATCTCAACCTGCTCAACATCACCTGGGTTGAGGAACCACTGCCGCCGGAGCGCGTCGGCAGCTTCCAGCGGCTCAAAGGCGCGGCGAGTACCCCGCTGGCGACGGGCGAACACGTCTACACCCGCTGGCAGGTGAAAGAGCTGCTGGTCAACCAGGCCATCGATTTCGTGCAGACCGATCCCGATTGGACCGGCGGCATCACCGAACTGGTGAAGATTTGCGCGCTGGCCTCGGCCTTCGAAGTCCCGGTCGTGGCGCACGGGCATTCGCTGCTGGCGGCGCTCCACGTCGCGGGGGCGCAGTCGCCCGCGGTCGTGCCTTACGTCGAATACCTCGTCCGCCACCAGGCGCGCAAGCAGTTCTTCCACAAGCCCCTGTACGCGCCGGAACTTGGTCGCGTCGCGCTGCCGGAACTGCCGGGACTGGGACTGGCGCTGGATGAGGCAAAGATCGAGGCGCGGGAGGCACTTTGAAAGGAAACTGTGTTTGACGCTTTACCTTTTGCGCTTTAGGGTGTAAAATAACTATAAAGTTATTCAATATCGTACAAAAGGAGTATCATCATGGCAGAACCAAGAGGTAGTGTAGCCGGCGACCATCAGCAGCATCAAGTCAAATTCTACGGGCTTTCGACATGCATCTGGTGCCGCAAAACGCGCCAGTTTCTCGAGGACGAGAGTGTCGCTTTCGACTTTGTCTACGTCGATCTGTTGAAAGGCGACGAGCGCGAAGCGGTGAAAGATGAGATCCGGGAGTGGAACCCGCGTATCTCCTTCCCCACCATCGTCATCGACGGCGCACAATGTGTCGTCGGTTTCAAAACCGATGAACTGAAGCAGGTGTTGGGGCTATGAGCGAAAGCATCACGCCAGAACAAATCGAAAAGCTGTACCAACGGCTGGACCGGGACGCGCGGGCCGGAGGCTACAACCTCAATCCCGACAAATCGTTCACGCTGGGCCTTGTAGAGAGTCTGCTCATCAACGAGGCGCGCTACGGGTACTGGGCCTGTCCCTGCCGGTTGGCGGATGGCGTCCGCGAGAAAGACCTCGACATCATCTGCCCATGCGACTACCGCGATCCTGACCTCGATGAATACGGCGCGTGCTTTTGCGCGCTCTACGTCTCCGACGCGATCCGCGACGGCGAGCAGGAATTGCAGCCCGTGCCAGAGCGCCGCCCACCCGGCGGACCGACCGCGCATCCTGAGGACCACGAAGACGAGGAGGAACTCGTCGGCTTCACACGCAGCGGGATCCCGGTGTGGCGCTGCAAGGTCTGCGGCTATCTCTGCGCGCGCCCGCAACCGCCGCTCAAGTGCCCCATCTGCAAGGCAGACAAGGATCGCTTCGAACGCTTTGCCTGACTATCACTAGCACAATCTTCTTTTTTTGTCAGCAGATTTAGCAGACAAAGCAGATTTTCTGATCATTTGCGTACCTAATCCGCTAAATTCGCTTAATCTGCTGACGAGAAATGGATTACATCACGCAAGGAGCAACGAACTATGACCACGCCATTCAACGTCAAAATTGGCTTTGTGCCCTCATTCCGTTTCCGCTTCACGCCGTGGTGCCAGAAGATGCGCGAAGACAGTCTGGCCGCGTTTGCGCACGTCAAAGACATGGAAGTCGTCGTGCCGCAACCCTCACCCGATGGCAAAGCGCTGGATGCCGAAAACGGCTCGACGCCGCACGGCACCGTCAACACACTGGATGAGGCCGAAGTCGTGGCCGAGTTTTTCCGCAGCCAGCACGTGGATGGCTTGATCCTTTGCCCGTTGGATTTTGGGGACGAGCGTTCGGCGGTGAAAGTCGCCGAACTGCTCGGCGTGCCGGTGCTGCTCTACGCGACCAAAGAGCCACCCGCACCCGACGACGCCGGCCTGTCGCGCGTCTCGGATTCCTACTGCGGCAACCTCTCGATGGCGTCTGGGCTGTACCGGCGCAAGATCGCCTTTCGCTACGCGGGCCTCTTTTTTCCGGATGAGCCAGGACTGCTGGACGAAGTGCAAGATTTCGTCCGCGCCGTCGCCGTCATCAAGGGAGTGAAGAACGCGCGCCTCGGTCACGTGGGCGTGCGCCCGCCGACTTTCGAGACCGTCGGCTACGACGAAACCGCGCTGATCCGCAAGTTCGGGCAGAACGTCATCTACAGCAACCTCGCAGACATCACCGAGGCGGCGCGCCGCTACGCCGACGACGATCCGCAGGTGCAGGCCACCATCGTGGAGATTCAGGGCGGGGTGGCCGAAGTTACTGTAGCGGATGACTATCTCGTCAACGCCGCCAAGCTCGAGCTAGCCCTGCGCGATTTCTGGCAGCGATCGCGGCTGTCGGCAATGGCGGTACAGTGCTGGCCCACGGTGCAACGGCTGATGGGCATCTCCGTGTGCGCCGTCTACGGGCGGTTGACCGGACAGGGCATGCTTACCGCTTGCGAAACGGACGTCCTCGGCGCGCTGGCGATGCTGGTGCAACACCGCGTCGCCCTCGGCGAGACCATCCCGCACTTCATAGACTGGACGATCCGCCACCGCGAGAACCCGAACTGGCTCCTGGCGTGGCACTGCGGCAACGCGCCCACTTGCCTCGCCGCCGATCCGCAACAGACGGCGCTCCGCTCGCGCCGCGATATGAAGGGCGAATCGTCCGTGGATGGCGGCGATCCGATGGCGGGGCTGAATCAATTCCAGGTTAAACCCGGCGTCGTCACCTTCTGCCGTCTGGCGGAGTACGACGACCAATGGAAGATGCTCATCACTACCGGGACCATCGTCCCCACCGAGGAAACGCTCGCAGGCACGTGGGGCTGGGTGGAGGTGGCAGATCACGACAAATTGTATCGCACGCTCGTCGAAGAGGGCTTCGTCCATCACGCCAGTATGATTCACGGTAACTACACGAAGGCGCTGCTCGAAGTCTGTAAATTTATGGACATCGAGCCGATTTTAGTCTAGAGTCAAAGGTCCAAAGTCGAAAGTCTGACTTTCGATTTTGGACTTATTCTCGGAGGAACATAGAATGAGAACGTTTGCGCGCCCGAATATCGTGATCAGCAAATGCATGGGCTTTGCCGCGTGCCGCTACAACGGCGTGACGATCCCCGATGCGTTCGTGCAGCAACTCGAACCCTTCGTCACTTACCTACCAGTCTGCGCGGAGGTGGAAATCGGCCTGGGCATTCCGCGCGATCCGGTGCGGATTGTGCTCGTGAATGATGAACCGCGCCTGCTGCAACCGGCGACCGGCGCAGACGTGACTGGGAAGATGCAAACTTTTTCGGCCGCGCACCTCGCCTCACTCACAGACATCGACGGCTTCATCCTCAAAGGGCGTTCGCCATCGTGCGGAATCAAGGATGTGAAGGTCTATCGAGGCATCGAAAAGGGGGCGGCCTCCACCAACAAGGGACGCGGCTTCTTCGCCCAGGCCGTGCTCGAACGGTACGGGCATCTGCCGGTCGAAGAAGAGGGACGGCTGACGAACTTCACCATCCGCGAGCACTTCCTCACGGCGTTGTTTGCTTTAGCCGATTTTCGCGCCGTGAAAGCCTCCGGACTGATGCGCGAGTTGGTACGCTTCCACAGCGACAACAAGCTGCTGCTAATGGCCTACAGCGAAAGCCAACTGCGCCTGATGGGGCCGATCGTCGCCAACCGCGAGAAAAAACCTGTCGCTGAAGTCATCGTCGCTTACGAGACGCACCTGTGGAAGGCGCTCGCCCGTCCTGCGCGGCGCACGGCGGGCATCAACGTGCTGATGCACGCGCTCGGCTACTTCTCCGAGAAGCTCACCTCCGACGAGAAAGCCTACTTCCTGGACACGTTAGAAAAGTATCGCGCCGAGAAAGTGCCTTTGAGCGTGCCCGTCAGCCTGGTCGGCGTGTGGATCGCGCGCTTCAAAGAGCCATATCTATCGCGGCAGACGATCTTCGCGCCGTACCCGGAAGCGTTGGTCGCCATCAGCGACTCCGGCAAAGGGCGCAGCCTGAACTAGACAACCCAACAAATCAAGTGAGGATTTTCACCACGAATCTTCACAAATTCTCACGAATTGAAATCAACATTAGTGAAGATTCGTGATTGATTTTCCGATAGAGGTGAAAGATGCAACCCTTTTCCTGGGAATGTCCCTACCCCTCACAACGAATGCCAATCCTGGCACAGAACGTCGTGGCGACGTCGCAGCCGCTGGCAGCACAAGCCGGGTTGAACGTGCTGCGGCGCGGCGGCAATGCCGTGGATGCTGCGCTGGCGACCGCCATCGCGCTCACCATCGTCGAACCGACGAGCAACGGCATCGGCAGCGATGCCTTCGCCATCATATCAAATGGCGCGCAACTTTACGGCCTCAATGCTTCCGGGCGCGCGCCACGGGCGCTCACGCCGGAGCGGTTCGCCGGGTTGGAGCGGATGCCGGTGACGGGGTGGGACCCGGTCACTGTGCCCGGCGCGGTCAGCGCGTGGGGGGCGCTCTCGACACGCTTCGGGCGGCTACCGTTTGCCGATCTGTTCGAGGCGGCAATCCACTACGCGCGCGACGGCTTCCTCGTTTCACCGATCACGGCGCAGGCGTGGGCCAGAGCGCCAGAACGCTACGCGGCTTACCCATCGTTTGCGGCGACCTTCGCCCCGAATGGCCGCGCCCCCTACCCCGGCGAGCTGTTCCGCTGCCCGGATCAAGCGCGCGCGCTGGAACTCATCGCCGCGACGAAGGGTGAAGCGTTCTACCGCGGCGCGCTGGCAGAGCAAATCGTTGCGCACGCCAAAGCGACCGGCGGGCTGCTGACGATGGATGATCTGGCGACGCACGCGCCGGAATGGGTCACGCCGATGGCGCAAGCGTATCACGGCTACTGCCTGCACGAAATCCCACCGAACGGGCAGGGCCTCGCGGCGTTGATCGCGTTGGGCATTTTGCAGCATTGCGACCTAGCGCAGTATCCCGTCGATTCCGCCGACAGCCTGCACCTGCAAATCGAAGCGATGAAGCTGGCTTTCGCGGAAGCGCACCGGCACATTGCTGATCCCGCGTGGATGAACGTCCCGCCAGAGGCGCTGCTGGACGCGGACTTCCTGGCAGAACGCGCGCGGCAGATCAGGAGAGACACGGCGCAGTTCCCCACCTCGGCGTTGCCCACCGACCACGGCACGGTCTACCTCACCACCGCCGACACCGAGGGGATGATGGTCTCGTACATTCAATCGAACTATATGGGCTTCGGCTCGGGCATTGTCATCCCCGGAACGGGCATCAGCCTGCAAAATCGCGGGGCGGGCTTCCGGCTAGAAGCGGGGCATCCCAACCGCGTCGCAGGCGGCAAGCGGCCCTACCACACGATCATTCCTGGCTTCGTCACGCGGGCAAGGCAACCCGTAATGAGTTTTGGCGTGATGGGCGGTCACATGCAGCCGCAGGGTCACGTGCAAATGACAGTGCGGCTGGTGGACTACGGGCAGAATCCGCAGGCGGCATCCGATGCGCCACGCTGGTATATCGA
>JBNGDO010000208.1:0-6036 GCA_049975385.1 Anaerolineae bacterium
TCGCACGCTCGTTCACATCCGCCGCGACCACCGCTCCATCATAGACCGCGTCAACGCCAAGCAACGTCTTGGACAGCGCCAGTTCGTCCGCGATGGCCTTGACGGTCGTGCCGGGGCCGAGAAGGTAGAGCATCTTCGGCTCCATCGCTTCGACAAAAGAAGCCGCGATGTCGCGTTTGTTCTCTTCGACGGAAGGGCCGGCGCTTGAGGCGACCTTGCCCGGTTGCAAAAAGCGCGGGGCAGCCGGAACCAGCAAATACCCGTAGAGCTGCGCGTCCAGCCGGTTATCGCGGAACGCGTCCTCGTCAATGTCGAGCACTTCTTCTTCGACAACGTCCGCGCCTTCGACAAATGCATCCACGAGTTCGGCAGCAGCGCGGGGACTGAGAGCAAAGGCAGCGCTGTAGACCTTGACGCCCGCCGGGATCGCCACGACGGGCACGCGCCGGTAAGGTGGGAGCGCGCTCAGCGCGTCGCACACATCCCGCGCGGTGCCATCGCCGCCGGCAAAGATGAGGAGGTCCGCGCCCGCCTCGATCATCAGCTTGGCGATGCGCTGCGTGTCCGCGCCGGTCGTCTGCTCGCCAATCGCGCCGACGACGAGATAGGTCACATCGAAGTCGGCGATCAGATCCGCCCCCATCGCCCCCGGCGCGACGAGCCACGCGACGGCATCGCGGCACTGGATGTGAGCCAGCGTCTCCTCCGCGCGCTGCGGCGCGACCGGCGTCGCTCCTAACGCCAGCGCCTGTCTGTGCATCCCGCCGTCGGTGCCCTTGAGTCCCACGCTTCCGCCCATCCCGGCGATGGGGTTGATGATCAGTCCAATGGTTTTCATAATGAATCAGCGAATGAAAGAATCAGCGAAACAGCCGGCGACTACCGGACTAAAGACTATCCGACTATTCCAGCCACTCGCGCATTTTGGCGACGTACTGCGGGAAGGCGATTTCCGGCTCCTGCAAGGTGGGAATCCAGCGTTTCTCCCATTCGAGGATGGCGTAGCCGTCGTAGCCGCCCGTCACGAGCAGGTCGAGCATCCGCTTGACGGGCACATCCCCCTCACCGAGCAAGACGTATTGGTGATGGCCATCGGGGGCCGGGATGGAATCCTTGACGTGGGTGCTGACGGTGAACGGCGCGAGATTGGCGTAGGTCACATCCGGCAGCTCGCCGTTGGTGCGGAAGGGATGGTGCAAGTCCCAGAGCACACGCACGCGTGGATGGTTCGCCTCGCGCATTAGCCGGGCGAAGGTCGCGGAGTCCGTCCAGTCGTCGTGGGTCTCCAGCGCCAGCGTCACATCGAACGCCTCGGCCTCATCGCCGATGGTACGCAGGTTCTCCACCAGCGCCGGAAGGATCGAATCGACGGTGTGGCCCTCCGGGACGCGCCCGCCGTAGACGCGCAGAATGTGCGCACCGAGTTTGGCGGCAAGTTCCATATTGCGCCGGGTCTCGTCGAACTGCTTCTCGCGCTCGACGGGATCGACGGTGGCGTAGCGCGCCGACGTGGCGATGCCGGAGATAGCAACGCCGAGGTCGGCGAAAAGGCGCTTCGTTGCCGCCAGGTCGGTGGTGAACTCCGCCGTGGTCGTGATGTCCAGTGCGTCTTGCAAACCACGGAAATCCACCGCATCGTAGCCCATCGACACAGCATTCTCCGCAATCTGGCGCAACGTCCAGGTGGGACAACCCAAAGTTGTAAACGATAGTTTTAGCATAGCGTAACCTCCTCGAATAGTCTGATAGTCGGGTAGTCGTTAGTCAAAGGTCTGAAGTCAAAAGTCGAGATTCCAGCTTCAAGCATCCAGCATCTGGCTACTCGTACACCGCGATTGCGTCGTCGGGCGCGTTGAGGTCGCGCAACCAGGCGATGAGTTGGGCGTGAAGATCGTCGGCGATGGCAGGATGGTCAGCGACAATGTTGGTCTCGGTCAGCGGGTCGGCGTCCAGATCGAAAAGCTCGCACTCGCTGTCAGGGCCGATGGGGGCGTAGGCCCATTTTTCAGTGTAGAGCACGGGTGTGACGGCGGTCTGTGGGATGGCGCCATCGCGCTTGCGCAGAAACGAGCCGGTGATGACGAAGTCGTGCAGCGGAGCCTGCGCCTCGGCGCGCAACGCTGACGCGAACGACTGCCCGTGGAACGGTTCCGGCGGCGTCACGTCGAGGCCGGTCAGGTCCAGCAGCGTCGGCAGGATGTCGGCGGGCTGCGCGAGCAGATCGACGGCGCGCCCGCCCACAAGGCCCGGCGCGGCGATCAGGAAGGGGATGTGCGCGACGTCTGCATAGAGCGGCCAGCGGCGATTGTCGTTATCGTTGATATTGCTCTTGCCGGTGCGGTTGTGCTCGCCCAGGCTCATCCCGTGATCGGTGGTGAAGATGACGATGGTGTTGTCCCACAGTCCCATATCATCGACCTTCTGGAAGATGCGCCCCACCCAACGATCCACCAGTTCCGCCTCGGCGCAGTAATGGGCGCGGAGGTTGCGCAGCTCCTCCGGCGTGTAGTCGCTGGCCTTGCCGTAGTTCGGATGCAGCATCGGCGTGCCGGTGTAATCGGGATCGTATTTCTTGACCATGTACTCCGGCGGGTCCCACGGCTCGTGCGGATCGAAGAAATCGACCCACAGGAAGAAGGGGCGGTACTCGGCGTTCTCCTCCAGCCAGCGGACAGCGGTCGCAGCCGTACGCGGCGGGAAGGTATCGTCCTCGCAGGCCCAATAGCGATTGATCCAGCGGTGCAGATCCACCAGGTTCTTGTCCTGGAAGTGATGGCCGGTGCGCGTCTT
Organism: Anaerolineae bacterium; assembly: GCA_049975385.1. Classification (GTDB taxonomy): domain Bacteria; phylum Chloroflexota; class Anaerolineae; order B4-G1; family SLSP01; genus DSWT01. Next base: position 2,791 of record JBNGDO010000208.1, read on the forward strand.
CTCGCGCGGCATCATCTCCCGGATCGGCGCGTTCATCCGCAGGAAGAACGTGTCGCCTTCCTGCCCGCGGATGGCGTACGCACCGTTGAAATGCTGGTGGAAGTTGGCGTTGAACAGATGCGGGCAATCGCAGAGCAACTGCGTCACGTAACCGCGCTCTTGCAGCAGCTTGGGCATCAGATTCTTCTCGATGAGCGGCTTCCAGCCGTACCAGGGCCAGCCGTAACGCCCGGAGATCAGGTCGGTGCGCTCCGGGATGGTGGGGAAGCTGCCCGTATAGAAGCGTTCCATGCTCACCGCTCGCGCGGAAAACGCGTCGAGGTTGGGCGTGCGCACGGGCATCGCCGCCCGGTCGAAGAGATTGTCGTAGCGGTAGGTGTCGGCGTTGATAAGGATGATATTGGGTGGTTGGGTGTATGGGTGTGTGGGGGGGCGGTGTTGGGTGGCGATATATTCGGGTCCGGTCAGTTTAGTTGATGTCATTAGTATGCTCCTTCGAACAAAATTAAACCACGAATCCACACGAATTGTCACGAGTGAGAAGAAAAATCAGTGCGGATTCGTGAAGATTCGTGGTTAAAATACGATTCACATGTGCGGAATGTTCTGCGAACCGCCATGCAACGGATACACTGCGTCGTCGAGGATCAGCTTGCCCGTCACGCCGGCTGGCAGGCTGACCGTGCCGCGCAGGACACCCGGTTCGGGCTGCGTCAGGTCAACAGCAATTTCGCCCTGGGGATGCGGCAACGTCGCTTTGACCGCCGTGAGTGCGTCCAGCGCCGGCCGGATAACGACTTCACGGAATCCTGGCGCTGCCGGACGAATGCCGAGGACGGTGGCGTAGCTGTGGTAGATGGGGTGCGCGCCCCAGGCGTGGCAATCCGAGCGGGACGGTTCGGGTTGCTCGGGCGTCGTTTTGAAGCCCAGATCCGCCAGCACAAACCACTCTTCGAGGTGCGCGAAGAACTGATCCACGCGCCCCAACATCCGGTAGGTCTCGAAAAGATAGTGGCTGAAGTAGATCGTCGTGCGCGTGAGATCGTCCGCCGCGAGCAACCCTTCGGCGACGCGCGCGCGTTTGACCACGTCCACCAGGCCGCTGAGCAACGCGAGACACTGCGCGTGCTCGGAGAAGTGTTCGTGAGCGAGATCGTCGGCGAACAGGCCGCGTTCCTCGTCCCAGAAAACTGCCGTGGTTGCCTGCGCGGCGGTTTCGGAGTAACGCCGCATCCGCGCAGCGTTCTCCGGTTCACCGAGCCACTCTTCCAGCGCCGCCGCGTAAGTCAGCGTGAGCGCGAAGTGCCAGTTGAGGATGCCGTTGACGCCACCTTCGCCGTCCGGCGGGACGCCGCGCTGCCAGGCCGGATCGGTCGTCCAATCCACGTAGTTCCAGCCGGGCGAGGCCTCAACCAGCCCCTCGGCATTGCGATAGGACAGGAACGCATCCACCACGGCGCGCACGCCGGGCATCCGCGCGCAGACGAAATCGGCGTCGTCGCGCCAGAGGGCGTAATCGTAGACCATACCGCACCACCACAGCGAGAACGGCGGGATGAGTTGCGTGCTGCGGCACGGGTAGCGCGCCTGCGTCAGCCCGTGCGGGAAGCGCGAGACGTCGAAGAGCGTGATAGCCTTGCGCGGCAAGCGGTCATCGTGGGTGAGGCAGTACGTGACCAGGGCCTCCAGCCGCGTATCGCCCACGTACATCAACTGCTCGTAGTAGGGACAGTCCATATACGTCTCGTGGGAGCACATTTGCAGCGCCCGGACCATAATCGGCCAAACCTGCGCAAAGCGGGGGTCGCTCGCGTGAAACCGGGCCTCCGGCTCCAGCGGATAGCGCGTCTCCAGAAAATCGAGGTTTTCGATGACCAACGGTTCATCTGCGGTAGCGACCAGCACTTCGATGTAGCGTCCGGCCTTCCACCACAGGTTTTCGAAGATGCGGTGGGCGCCGCCGTCGGGGCGGAAAATGTCGCCCTCGCCGCAGTAGTATTTGCCCTCCACAGCATCCCGGTTCCCCTTGTGCGCGCGGAAAATGTCCCACCACGCGCTAATGCGATCATCGTACAGCGACTCGGCCCAACTGACGCGCATCACGGCGCCAGCGCCGCCGGAGGTCACGAGATGTGTGTAAGCGCACACGTAGTCGTCGAGGTCGATGAGGACGCGGCGCTGCGTGTGTGCGGGGATGGTCAACGGCGAGATGCCGCGCAACACGGACTCCCAGGCGGCGTGCTCGTCCAGGAGATCGTCGGCGCTGCGAATGGGGACGCTCAGAAGGTCCGGGTCACCCGCAACCGGGGCGACATGCCGCACCGTCCCTTTACGCCAGAGCACGGCCCGCATCTCCGGTAACGTGGCGGGCGCAAGATGATGCGCCGTACTGAGCGTGCCGTGTTGATCATAGCCGCCTGCGCTGATGCCGTCATTGCCAACGAGCGGTTCGATCCAGCCATCGCCAGCTCCGTCTTCAAAGCCCCAGGCGAAACGCGCCCCGTCGATGTCCACGTTCGCGCCGACGCCGAAGCCCAGGTTGTTCTTGAAAAACGCGAACCCATCCAGGCGTTTCGTCTCCCAGGACGCGACACCAGTCGCGAGCGTTGCCATCCATTCCGGGTCGTCGCAAGCGAGGATGAATCCCGGCAAGACGCTGAACTGCGCCAGCGGCGCGTGCTCGCCCAAGGCCCACACCAGCGCAACCAGGCGATGTTCACCGGCAGCCAGGTGCAGCGTGTACGTCTCGAAGAACCAGTGGTGGCGGTCGCCGCGCTCCGGCCCGCGTCCGATGCGTTCACCGTCGAGGTACAGCGCGTAACGCTCGTCGGCGGAGACGTGAACCTGGAGCGTGACCTCTTCTTGCAACGTGAAAATCCGCCGGTAAGCCGTCACACTCGGCAGGTTTGCCGCATCCGGATGGGCGATCCAGCGGGCAGGCCACGCACCGGTGTGCCACTCGCGCTGAAGCCCAGGGCCTTGCGGTGGGGAAATCAGAAACGGGTTCTGTTTGAGGTTTGTCATTATCTTGTCCTCCTCGAAGAACGGGGACTAGGAATTTGGGATTAGGGATTGGGTTTTTAGATTCCATCACCCAGTCACCAATCCCTAATTCCCCATTGTAGGTGTTTTGGCTTACAGGTCAACGACGGTTTCCGTCAAGTGAATATTACGTTCAGCATATCCGGCCAGCAACGCCTCGTAACAACCCGGTGTGCGTCCGACGAATTCCGGCGGGCAGATGCC
>JBNGDO010000209.1:0-2364 GCA_049975385.1 Anaerolineae bacterium
CACTTCACCCATCATACCGCAAACCGGGGGAATTGTCTATGCCACTCGGCCAAGAACGCAGAATCCGCAGCGTGACCGGCGCTGCCGGCCACCCCGCTTCCTCCGCGCCCTCGGCGAACGCCGCGGTGAAAGCTGAACGCGGGGATGCCGACCTCCTGTGTGACGGACGACACCGGCCCACACAGTTCACCCCCCACGACGGCGCGGTGACGGCGACAACCCCCGCGAGGACAAAGCCATTGCCGCCGCGCGGCGACCCGGCAAGCGCCTGGCAAAGGGGGTGGCGGTGTACTTCGATGGGCGCGCGGAACTGTGATCCGAGCCGGTGAAGACGCGGGGGTAGTCGTACTTGATCATCGTGCTCATGCTGGCGTTTGGAAAACTGCGCCAAACGCAGTCAACTCGAAATGGCTGTCACTCCTTGAAAAGTTCGATGCGCCCCCACCCTGGCCATGGACGAAAGCGTCTAGAAATGTGAGTAACCGTTTCTGGATCGTCGGTGACATACACATTTTCAATCAATGCCTCTAAATTATCGCTAGCACCACAACTAATGTGAGTTACCGGGTAGCTGCTTTGCCACGGGCCGTACCTTTTCCCGGTTACGGCATCTTCTTCCAGCATTTCACAGCGAGCATCGGCTGGCTCAAATAGCCCTGAGACCATCAGACCCAACGCCGGGTAGCCCATTTCGTATGTGTACGTGCAATCCTCCTTGCTACGCACCTCCATATAAGCAGCCACATATTCTGGTTTTCCCCACAAGTCAACCATACGTTCCAGATCTAGTGGATACATTACAGGGGCGTAAAAACTATACACGGTATCGGTCAGGACATTGAAAACTCCTCTTCCTAGCGAGCCGGATTGTATCAGCCAGGAATAGTAATGGATGCGAGGCGCATTGTAAGGTTCGTACCAAGCATCTACAAGAGAGTCCTGATTGACCATCGCAGATGTTTTGAGCCATTCTACTAATTCCACTTCTGTTGTCTCACGAAATGTTAATCCGGTCCACTGTGCACCTTGACATGGTGAATTCGTCGTTGGCTCTGTGATACCAGGGATAGCCACCAACCACTCTGGCGTCAGTGTCGGTACAACTACCACCGGGGTCGTCTTAGTTGTTGGTGATGTTATGCCAGGCTCACGGGATGTACACCCAGTCCAAAGTAACACCATTAACATACATAGGCCGATATAGACTTTTTTCATTTTATCTCCCCCTCTCAACGCGCCATACCTTCCATTCCATTCACTGCCAAGTTAACGTAAGTCTTATGACGCGTGGCTAGTCCGGGAAGATTATAGGCTGGATATTGGCTCGCCCATTGCATCTCTTTTTGATAGTGAGGGAAATTATTCTTGTCATGTAACCATTTGCTCGTGTAGTCTGCATACACAAATGCGGCGACGCTTTCTGCCCATTCCTCGATCATGCCCCCTGTCTCCCCATACCGTGTCGGTGCAGGTTCTCCATTAGCATAGCTGTGCATGTGGTTTGAGTAACGGTTTCCGTGAGCATAATCCCACAAGTGTGCCAACTCATGCACAATACCAACCTTGGCCAGCCAACGGTAACCTGCCGGGCGCTGAAACATATCATTACCTAAGACCATCTTCATGCTCAGTTTACCTGATATAGTAGCGATCTCGCAGTGACCTTGACTCGCCGTATTGCTTCGCACAATTGGGACGCGGTGTCCCTTCAGGACAGAGTCCTTGAAAAACCCTGCCGTAGAATTAGCAAACTTCCCCGCAAAGTCCAAGACAGCCCACTTGAATCGGCGCAGTTCGCTCAACTTCCAGTTTCCAGCTACCCATCCTCCGGCGATATGTTCCCAGTCAGCGACAATGTCCAGACCATACTGCGCCATTTCTGCAACTATGGCATTTGCTTCTTCTGATTCATTCTCTTCTATATGCCCCGTCGGGTCCGTATACCTGAGCGGATTATTGAGGGTGTACGCATACCGATTGAGACTCTGTGGATTGGCCGGGCTGGGCACAATCGTATCCGCCTGGATGAAGCGGCCCAGGGCGGGGTCATAGTAGCGGGCGTTGTAAAAGTACAACCCAATCTCGACGTCGTTACATTAAGTTCCTCCGTGAAAACATAGGCTCCTGGTGGTAATATAGGACTGCGAACTGGTCAGAGTTCAATCCCATATTTCATCACCAGGAGGTATCCGTATGTTAGCCGAAGTTGTCCGTTTCAGCAAGTGGCTGCGCCGCCGCAGTCCTCACGCCACGACCGTCATCCACTACACCAATGATCTGGAATTGTTCTTTGCCTGGGCCGCCAAGCCTTACGAGGCCATCACCCTGCACGACATCGACGCCTACATCGAACACGCCCAGACC
>JBNGDO010000209.1:2374-5981 GCA_049975385.1 Anaerolineae bacterium
TGGCCGAAGGGGGGTGGACCGGTGGCGGGCTCGTCGGCCACGCCATCGCCACCATCAACCGGCGACTGGCCGCCCTCCGCGCGTTCTACACCTTCCTCAGCCTGGAATCCGATACCCCGCCCGCCAATCCGGTGCTGCCCAAGCGGCATTTCATCCGTCAGGGCCGCCGCCTGCCCCGCGATGTCGAAGACGCGGTCATCGAACGCCTGTTCGCCGTCATCACCGCGCCGCGTGACCGCGCGATGTTTCTGTTGATGCTGCGCTGCGGCTTGCGGGTGGGCGAAGTGCGCAGCCTGACCTTGAACGACCTGTACTTGCAGCCCAGCGCCGGGCAGTTGCCGCGCCTGTGGGTGTCCGGCAAGAACGATACCCGCCGCGTGGTCTACCTGTCGGCGCAAGCCGAGCGTGCGCTGCGCACGTGGCTCGCTGCGCGTCCGGTGGTTGAATCGCAGGCCGTCTTTCTGAATCGCTTTGGCCGCTCCTTGACCGTCACCGGCATCCAGGATCGCCTGGCGCGTTACTGCCGCGAGGTTGAGGTGTGGATCACCTGTCACCAACTGCGGCATACCTTCGCCCGCCACCTCGTCGAAGCGGGGATGCCCGTGACCTCGATCCAGAAGCTCTTGGGCCACGCGCGGTTACGCACGACGCAGGTCTACCTGCACATCTCCGATCCGCAGGTGCGGGCCGACTATCAGGCGGCAATGGCATACCTGGCGCAGCGCTTCGCGGCGGAAGGCGGCGCGCTATGAACAGCGCGCCCACATCCCGCATCCGGCTGTCCGACGCGGCCCTCACGCCCTACGGCCAGTGGCTACCCGCCAATCGCAGTTTCTACGCCAACTTCCGCCAGTGGTTGCAGGCGGGCGGTTACAGCGCCTCCGCGCTCAATATCTACGGCGCTGCCGCGCGCGTGGCCCTGGGCTTGCTCGACAAACCCTACTGGCAGATCGATCTGGAAAGCGACATCGCCCAGGTGCAGGCGCATTTCCAGGCCCACTACACGCTCAGCACGCAGGCCGATTACCACAAAGGCGTGCTCAAGTTGGTGGAATATCTGCGTTTCCGCTGCGCGCAACCGGCGCCGCCTAAGCCCATCCACTGGGAATACTACCTGGACGCTTTGCCGGAATGGCTGGCGACCGATATCCGCGCCTACCTGCGCCACTGCCAGCGCGCCTGGTTGCCGGAAACGCAGTATCCAGCCACCCTCACGGCCCTCAGTCGCTTGACGCTCTTCCTGCGCTGGGCCGTGCAACAGACGCCGCTGTCCCAAGCGGCGGACCTCACCCCGGCTTTGTGGTTCGACTACGTGGATACGCGCCTGGCCGCGGGCATCAGCCCCGTCACGCTCAACGGCGAACTCGGCGCGCTCCTGGCCTTCTTGCCGTACCTGGCGGAACAAGGCCGCGCCATTTGCGCCCGCACCTTGCAGCTTCAGCCGCTCAAGGAAGGCCCCAAGCTGCCGCGTGACGTGCCGCTGGCGCAGTTGCGGCAACTCTTGGCGGAGATTGAGCGCGATGCCGCCTCACCGCACGCGGGGTTCCGCAGAATGGGCGTGCTGGATCGCGCCTGGTTTCTGCTGATGCTGCACAGCGGCCTGCGCACCGGCGAGGTGCGGCGGTTGCGCTGCGCCGACCTCGACCTGGGTGGCCAACGGGTGCGCATCGAGCAATCCAAAGGCTTGAAGGATCGCCTCGTGCCGCTCAGCCCGGCGACGGTGACGGCCTTGCGCGCCTACCTGGACGTGCGCGGCCCCGCCAACAGTGACCACGTCTGCATCTACCGTCACCAGCCGTTGAGCGTCTGTTACTGCTCTGAACGCCTGCGCACTTACGGGGAGCGCTGCGGCGTGCGCGTAACGCCGCACCAACTGCGCCACAGTTGTGCCACGTTGCTGCTCAACGCCGGCGCACCGATTCTGACCGTGCAGACGGTGTTGGGGCACAAACACATCGACACGACGTTGGGCTACGCGCGGCTCTACGACGGTACAGTCGCCGCCGACTACTACCGCGCAATGGGCGAAATCGAGCCGCACCTGGCGCTGGCCGACGTCCCGGAGGCCGCGCCGCCCACCGGCGGCCAACTGCTGGCGCTGGTGGAGGCGCTACACGAGGGCACGCTCAATGACAAACAGCAAGAGACGGTGCACGCGCTGCGCGCCGCGATTCTGCGTCTGAAGACGGGACCGCTCGATCAGGCCGATTGACAAGCCCAGCGTTCGGGCTATACTACCTCTACCCCAAAGGGAAGACGGGAGGACGCTGTCTGCCAAGACGGTGTCTCCCGTTTTCTGTTAGTTGGATAGTCGCGAATTCTGAACCCCCTACTATTCTTTGCGTGAGTCGAGCTCTTTTTTCCATTTTAGCGCCTCTTCAAATTCAATCCCTTGTCCTAGCCATTCCAGGACAGTATCTATTACATCTTCTACTTCAGAACCAATTGGCGCAATCCCACGCAATTTATATTTCGTTCCACACTGTTTGCATTCTCCGTGGATTATCTGAATGTACACTTTTTGCGTATATCCGCATTTACTGCATGTATATTCTCGATAACGTGGGAGAGCACTAATTTCCTCAATAATGTTTAGGTACGACATGTTTTACTCCCATCCAACTAATGTTTTTAGTGCATCGGCAAAGCGTTTCATAGACCATCCTTCTGGTCGAACAAGATTCCGATGAGCCTCGCTGAGAAATTGTGGTAAATCAGGATTAAGTTCAGGTACAATTTGTGTACCCGCTGGGAGCCCAGCTCTCGGAATTGTTACTGTCGCGTTAGGCACTCTATTACCAGGGAAATGATCAAGAACATCTTGTGGTGAAACACCTTCAAATACCGATAAGCCGGTCTCGCCGCTGCGAAGCTTGAACGGCTGTGAAGTACCAATTTGATCTGTGGGTACCAGTCGTATTAAATTCCCTGTAGTATCATCTACTCTATCTACTGATTTACCAACATCTATGATATTGTCAACTTGGTTAGCTAGCCTGGCAGCATCTGTGATATCGTCCGCATGGGTAGCCACACGAACCACATCATCAACATGAGAAGCCCCGCGAATCAAAGCCCCGCCGCCGGTCGCAATGGGCAGTACCAGACAAACCACATCTACAGTTAAGGCTGCACCTGACCAAAAGGTTAACCCATTTTGCTTGATATCGTAAATGTCCCACGCAATTCCGGCGATGTCGAGGGCGGTTTCGAACCAGTGCCCTGTTGGATCGCGGTATTTGAGAGGATTGTTAACGACGTAGGCGTAGCGATTCAGGCTTTGCGGGTTGCTAAAATCAGGTACAATGGAATCCGGACTGATGAATCTGCCCAGTTCCGGATCGTACATCCGGGCGCCCATGTGGTACAACTTAATGTAATAGTCATTGATTTGCCCGGTGAACTGGCGGTCGGTGGGTGTGGTGCCGTAAGTATAGCGCGTCCCGCCCCACGGATGATACCGCAACTCCGCCTTTTTGCCACCGCTAGAATAGGCCGTTATGGCGGTGCTACCCAGGTGATCGCCGAGCAGGAAATACACCGCGCTGCTCCCCGTGCGCATCGCCACCCGCTGTCCGCTCGCGTAGTAGTACTTGATCATCGTGCT
>JBNGDO010000210.1:0-5902 GCA_049975385.1 Anaerolineae bacterium
GTAGGTGTAGTCGCACCAAAACGGATCGCCGGCCAACCGGAAAAACTCCCCGACATTCTCGGCGTAAATGGGGTAGGGCATCGTGATCGCGCCATCTGCCGTGGTTTCGCCTCCCGCCCACTGCGTGACGAACGATCGCCCCGGTTCCTCGAACAGCGGTAGGAACCGGAGCAGTTCGTCGATTTTCTCGTGTTTGATAGCGTCTTGGTTCACTTCAGTTCAACAAGGTGAGCAGCTACCCAGTGAGCGAATTTTTCACGGTTCATCCGTCTTGCCGCCACGCCCAAGATAACTTGCTCCTGTTCGTCGACAGTGGCTTGAATTTCATATCCATTCAAGACGAGAAACATTTCCATAGCGGCATGTCCGATACGTTTGTTCCCATCAATGAATGGGTGGTTCCTAATGAGCGAAAAGCCTAAAGCCGCAGCCTTTTTTGCTATCGAAGGGTAGAGTTCAACACCACCATATGTTTGGCGTGGTTGCGCCAGCGCCGACTCCAGAAGCCCAAGGTCACGAATACCTGCAGCACCACCAGATTCCTGAATGACACGGCGATACAAAAACAGGATTTCGTTGAGTGTAAGATAGCGCATTATGCCAATCGCTGATAGAGTTCTCGGTTCTTGTCAAGAACGTAATTCATCGCTTGTTGAAGGGTTGGTTCGGGTTGTAAGAGCATACTCTCGACGCTCAAGCGTACTAATTCTTCAATGGTGACATTGAAGTCCGAAGCCAACTCTTTTAGCCGCCCTACGCGATTGTCCGGCATTGTGATTGTGATTGTTTCCATAGCTCACCTCTACTACAAGTATACCGCTGTTTTGCAGAATAGCTGCAACAGATTACGACGACTTTCTCACAACGATACGGGCTTCCCTGATCCTGCCGACTTATACAGCGCCAGCACGCTCCGCAAGAAATCACGGCTCATGCTCAGCGGGACGACGGGTTCCGCGTCATCGAGGATGCAGGCTTCCATCGCCTGGACCTCGCACAGGTAGGGATCGACGGCGGGGAAGGTGAGTGTTTCTGGATCGCCGTCGCGCGGGGTGAAGGTGACGCGCGAATCTTCGCGTCGCGTATCGTCACCGTCCGCGCCGGGCTTCCACGGGCTTGGAATCGTGAGGATGCCGGCGTCGCCAACGATCTCCGTCCCCTGGCGGAACGGCATGCGGAAGCTGGACGCGATCTGCGCCACCGGGGCGACCGTGTTGCGTTCTTCCGCAAACCGCATCTGACCGAGCAGTGTCACTTCGACGCCGGTTTCGCCGATGGTCTGCTGTGCCCACACTTCGACGGGCGCTGCGCCGAGCATCGCGATGACCATGCTATTGGGATACACGCCTACGTCCCACAGCGACCCGCCCGCCAGTTCCGGGTTCAGGCGGATGTTGTTCGATTGTTCCGGCGGCAGGTAGAAGCTGAACCAACTGGTCACAAGCTGCACCTCGCCCACCTTGCCCTCGCGCACCAAGGCCTGCACGCCGCGCGTCTGCGGATGGTGGAGATACATAAACGCCTCGAAGATGGTGACATTGTTGGCCTTTGCCGCCGCCTCGATCCGGTCGAGTTCGGCGAGGGTGGGCACGAGTGGCTTTTCGCACAGGACGTGCTTTCCGGCCTCGGCGGCCTTCACCGTCCACTCGCAGTGCAGCGTGTTCGGCAGCGAGATGTAGACGGCGTCGATGCCGGGATCGGCGAGCAGCGCCTCGTAGCTGCCGTAGGCCGTGGGAATATCCCACTCCTTTGCGTAAGCCTGCGCTTTGTCCAGGCTGCGGCTGGCGATGGCGACCAGCTCGCTCCGCTTCGATTGACGAATCGGCGGGATCAGCGAACGGTTGATCCGTGCGGTCGATAGAATCCCCCAATGAATTTTGTCAGACATTGTTTTGCTCCTTTCGGGTTTTAGTTTTTGAAGATCATACGTGCAAGGTGATTATGATGCGTGAGACGTGATGCGTGATTGGCCTTTCACGCATCACGCATCATGTGACCTTTTCAACGGTTGTTCCCGCATAGACTTGCTCAACGCTCTCACGTGTGACAACGCCGACGCCTTCGTGCATGGCTGAAGCGGTTCCGGCGGCGACGCCCCAGCGTGCTTGTTCGGCAAGGGGCAATCCGCCTTCCAGTGCGTAGGCCAGGCCCGCCAGCAGCGCGTCGCCCGCGCCGGTGACGTTCTTTACCGGAACATCGGGCGGGATGGCTAAGACGGCGTCGTCGCGCGTCGCCAGCAGCAGTCCGTCAGCGCCGAGTGAGAGCGCGACTTGCGCAATGCCACGCTCCAGGAAGGCGCGCGCGGCGTGCAGCGCGTCGTCGCGGGTTGCTACGGGACGACCGATGAACGCTGCCGCCTCATCTGTATTCGGCTTGACGAGGAATGGGCGTGCTGCCGTCCCCTGGCGTAACGCGGCGCCGCTCGTATCCAGCAGCACGCGGACACCGTAGGGGTGCAACACTTGGATGATCTGCGCGTAGAAGTCATCCGGGACACCGGGCGGCAGGCTGCCGCAGAGCGCCCAGGTGTCGCCGGACGCGGCGCGGCGGCGGACTGTGTCCATAAACTGCGCAATCTCTTCCGGTTGGATCGTTGGCCCGGCCTCATTGACTTTGACGTGGCGCGCGCCTTCCGCTTCGGCGATGACGATGTTGGTCCGCGTCTCTCCGGCGATGGTCACGAAGTCGGTAGCGATGCCGAGTGAGGCCAGCCCCGCCGCCAGTCGCTGGCCTGTCGCCCCGCCGATGAAGCCGAGTGCGATGCTCTCCACGCCGAGCGCCAGCAACACGCGCGAGACGTTGAAGCCCTTGCCGCCCCAGTCGTCGCGGACCGCCGTGGCCCGCGTCACCGTGTCGAAGGCGATCTGCGGCACGGTGAGCGTGTGGTCCAGTACGGGATTGGGGGTTACGGTGACGATCATCCTATGCCTCTTTTCTCAATTGATCTTTGAGGAAGCTGTTGGGCTTCCTCGAAAGTCCGTTATGCATAGTGATCTGGGTTATCGGTGCTGAGTCCTTCCGTCTTGGCAGCTTGCAACAGATCATCATCTGCTGCCAGGAAGATCATATCGAGTAGGTGCGCAGCGCGCCGGGTTTCGTGAAGCAACAACGCGGCCGCTAGATGCACGGCGTCGTAGCCGCGTAGTCCGTGTTTTTCGGCTAATGTCATCGCGCGATCACTGAGCTTTGCATTGATTTCCAGTACCTGATATTGCCACTTCCAATCTTCTTTGAAATCTTGAGCCAGACGAAGCGCAGTGGCGCGTGGCAATTCGCCGGTGCGTACCTTGCGAAAGAGCGCGGCGATCGTTTCTGGCCCGGCAAGACGCACCGTGTAAAGATCGTGGGCTAGGCTCGGGGTTGTCAAAGTTGTGACCCAGGCTGTGCCACGTTCACGGGCATAGCGTTTGACCAATGCACTGGTATCCAGATAATAGGCAGCCATAGTCATCGGCGCTCTGCGATGATCATTTCTGAAAGAGGAGTGCCTTCAACTGTTACTGGGGCTATGCGTTCAGTCGACACCGGATACAATGTAGGGTCTTTAATTTCCGTCAGTAAACCCATTTCTAGTAATGTCTGTTTGAAATGGGTTTCAGCAGCAGTCCGTGTATCGTCATTCCATTCGTCTGACGCAGGGATTTCCAACTCGCGCTCGGCCTCAGGCAGAGCTTGCGCGATGACCCGCAACCGTTCGCGCGGCGGCAAACGGCGCAGCAACGTCAAAACCGTATTCGCTTGGATCGCTATGCTCTCGCTCATCGTGTACCTCCTAAGGTCCTCGTTGACCAGGGATACCTTTATAGTAGCGTAAAACAGTGAAGATTCAAGGGAAAGGGTTCACGTACTGGCCTGCTCGCGTGGATCGGGGATCCGCCAACTCAACGGCAGCGCCGTGAGCGTACCCAGGGCGGTGATGGCGAAGAGCAGGCTGTAGTTGTTGCCCGTCCACTGCAAAATCAGCCCGCCCAGGGTGGAAAAGAGTGTGGAGACGCCGTTGATGGTGTTGTTCAGACCGATGTAGGCCGGGCGTTCAGCTTCCGGCGCAAGCTCCAACACGTAAGCTACCCAGCCGGGCATAAAGCTGCTCATCGAAGCGTTGGAAGCAAAAAAGACCATGCCGTAGGCCCATCCCAATCCCGTTCCGCCGAATAACCTGGGGATCGCCAGCGCCAGCGCCGGAATGAGCGCTGTCACGCCGATGCTGAAAAGCAGCGTGCGTTTGGTCCCGCGTTTCTCGTTGATCCAGCCAAAGAGGAGCGCTGCCAGGATGCCGCCTACCACGCCGATGGAGGTGTAGCGCCCGGCGACTTGAGCCGGCAGAGCGAGGCTATCTAATGCATACGTCATGTAGAAAGGGGCAGCCAGGTTGCTCAAGTTGAATAGTTGCCGGGCGACAATGTAATTGCGAAAGGCGTGATCGGTTTTGAGGATGCGCCACAGTTGCGGCAGATACTCACGCCAACTCGGCATGGCCCCGTCAGTGACACCAGGTGCTTCAACGAGGAAGCTGATCGCCGTGAACGAGATGGCCAACATCCCAAACGCGATCAAGAAGAGCAAGGCAAAGTTGTTCGGGTAGGGCAAACCGCGATCGCTCAGGATCCACTCGACAGCAAAACCGGCTATGAAGCTGAAGAGACCGGAGAGGACTTGCCCGGTGCTGATCAGCCGCCCCCGGCGGTTTGCGGGGATGGATTTGCTGAACAGATCGAACCAGGACAGGCTACCCAGGCCATCCCCAACCCAGAAAGCGGATACGATAATCGCCACGAGGACGATGATCAACTCCGGCGGACGCGCGCCTGTGGCCCAAATCAGCCCGGCCAGAAAGAGCAGCATCGAGCGCCCGATCCCGGCGGCCCACAGCACGGCAGGCTTCTTGTAACGCCTGTTTGCCATATACCGCGCTGCGATAAGCTGCGGCAGCAGCCAGCACGCGCGTTGTAGCGTCGACATCAGGCCGATTGTGGCACTCGATGCGCCGAGTTCGGTCAGGAAACTCGGAATGACCGTGCTGGGGCTGAAGAAGGCCATGGCGATGCCAAAAGCGCCGAAGTCCGTCACCAGGCACCAGAAGTTACGGCGATAGTTTTTAGGAAGACTTGTTGTCAAAGGTATTCTCTTTCGGTAGATGGTAGTCGGTAGACAGTAGACGGGAAAGCCCGCCCTGTCTACCGTCTGCCGTCTACTGTCTACTTATCTAGCTAACTGTCTCATCCAATTCTAGCCCCAACGCCTCGTACTTCTTGCGCCGCGAGATTTTGTCGTTGCGCAATTCCTGGTGCGCGTAGATGGAGACCTCTTTGGCGAGCGCCTGCGGCACGACGATGACGCCATCGCCATCCGCCACCACAACGTCGCCGGGATGGACGAGCACGCCACCGACGACCACGGGGATGTCGTAGGCGTCGAATTGCAGGCGGCCCTGCACCATCCCCTGCGAGACGATCCTGGACCAGAAGGGGATCTTTTGCAGGATGATCTCGTCGGTGTCGCGGACGCCGCCGTTGCTCATGTAACCCACCGCGCCCTTGAGGATGCCGTCCATCGTGTTGTTCGATCCCATCAGCCCGGCATCGACGCCGCTCTGGTCGATGATGCAGAAATCGCCCTCCTCGATGGCGTCGATCCACGGGTAGGTACAGACGTTGCCGTAGTACCAGCCCGACCACTCGCTGTATTCGTCGGGTGTCATCGTGGGGATGGTGCCTTTGTAGGGCAGATAGCGCGCCGTGCGGGCGATGCCCACCGCGCGCGTGCGCCACAGCGGGCGGATTTCAGGGATCATCGACCCTTGATGGTGCTGCATCATCCAGTCCATGCCGTCGCGGACATCCGCCACGCGCAGGTCAGAAAACAATGCCAGCAGTTCTTTCCGTTCTTCTTTTGAGAGTGCCAT
>JBNGDO010000211.1:0-5778 GCA_049975385.1 Anaerolineae bacterium
AACGCGGCTTTAGCCGCAAATTCTGGCTGCATTGCATAAATTATTCTAACTCACCTGAAAAGTGATAAGGCCCTGAGACAACGAGGCAATGTTATTTGGATTTTTTGACTTCATAGCCAAATCCGCTTATACTTAGAGTATAATTTTCGACTTCTGATTTCCGACCTTCGATAGTTTGCAAAAGGAGGATAACCATGGCGTTTCGTATGCGTTGGCCTACAGAGTATGGAACAATTACACAACGATTTGGTGTCAATCCGCAAGTCTACAACAAATTCGGCTTACCCGGCCACGAAGGCATCGACTTTATGGCCCCGCACGATAGCGAAATCTACGCGGTCGCCGATGGATTCGTCAGCGACGTGCGGCTGGACGGCAGCATCGACCCTCTCGGCAAGCCTTACGGCAATCAAATCCGTATTCAGCACGATGACGGCTACGAATCGATCTATGCACATCTATCGCAGGCTGTCGTCACCCGCGGGCAGTTCGTGAAAGCGAAACAATTGATCGGCCTGGCCGACAACACTGGTAACTCCGATGGCTCTCACCTTCACCTGAGCCTCAAAAAGAAAGGGGCAACCGCCGCCGGTCATACAAACTATCCCTACGACCTTATCGATCCCACACCGTATCTGGAACCGTTCTCTGGCGGCGGTGGGACAACGCCGCAACCACCGGCAAACACCACTATCGACGTTCAAGTTGACAGCCCCGATGCCGGTTATCTCAACGTGCGACAAGCTCCGTATGTCGGCGCTCCCCTGGTCGATCAAGCCCAACACAACGCCATCCTCGGCGCGCTGGAAGATGCCGGCGTGGCCCGCAACAAAGTAGGCAAGACCGGACAATGGCTGTGGGTACGCCTGCCCAACGGCAAAACCGGTTACGTGGCAGCCTGGTACCTCAAGTTCCCGCCACCAGAACCCATAGAAGAACCCGCGACGGTCGTCTTTGTCGTCGTCGATAGCCCCGACGATCCGCTCAAGCTGCGCCAGGGACCGGGCGTGGGGTACACGCAGTTGGCGCTGATGCCCCACGGGACGGTGCTCAAGGCGCTGGAAAAGGACGCCGTGGTCAAGCAGAAGGTCGGCCAGATGAACCAGTGGCTCAACGTACAGACGCCTACCGGTCTGACCGGCTATACCGCCGCGTGGTACGTCAAGCTACAAGCCGGCGGCACGCAGCCCGTCATTCCCGAACCGAAAGAGGGCACACCGACCGGCTACGTCGTCGTCGAAAGCCCGGAATTCGGTCTGAAGGTGCGCGCGGGTGCGAGCACGGCCACAGAACAGGTGTGGTGGGTGCCGCACAAGACGGTCCTGGAATCGCTCGAAGATGCCGCCACAACGGGCAGCAAGGTCGGCCAAATGGATCAATGGATCAAGGTGCGCACGCCCGCACGCTATGAAGGCTACGTCGCCGCGTGGTACGTCCGCCATCCTACCCAGGAAGACAACCGCAAGGCCGCGACGGCGCTCAACTGCGTCACCGGCGTCTCGCCGCACATCTTCGGCATCCACGCGGTAGACATCTCAGACGATCCGCACACGAAGGGGGCGATTCGCGGATTGTTCCAGGGCAAGGGGAAGAAGGGGTGGGTCTTTTTCACGCAGGTCTGCGGCAGGACCCCAGCCGCCCTCCAGCCCAACAACGACATCCGCGCCTTCTTCTGGGAATGGGCCAGCCAGGGATACGGCGTCGTCGTGCGGCTCAACCATGGCTACGAACCCGGCGGCACGCTGCCTGAGAAAAAATACTACGACGCTTTCGCCACCGCTGCCGCGCGGTACGTCGAGTTGTTCCTCAAGCGCACCGATGTGCCCGCCGAAGATTACACGTGGACGATACAGATTGGTAACGAGCAGAACAACCCGCGCGAGCATCCCGGTGGCTTCGAGCATCCAACCGAGCACATCTCTCCGGAGATGTACGCCGAAGCTTTCAACAAAACCTACGCGAAGATCAAAGCCGTGCTGCCCAACGCCATCGTCTGCCCAGGGGCCATTGATCCGTACAACTATATGGAGTGGAGGGCAGACAACAACTCGCATATCCGCCCGCTGGATTATTATGAGAAGATGCTGGCGAACATCCAGGCGCTCGACGGTATCATCCTGCACGCCTACACGCACGGACCAAATCTCGCCGCCGTCACACACCTGCGACGGTTTGGAAACGGGACGGGGCCGCTGTGGGATCACTACTACGACTTCCAGATTTACCGGCTGTTTATGGAGCGCATCCCCGCGAAGTGGCGCGATCTGCCGGTCTACATCACGGAGATCAACCACATCCACCGGCCAGCCGGCGAACACGATCAAGGCTGGATCAACCAGAACATCGGCTGGGTGCGCGAGATTTACAAAGAAATCGAACGCTGGAACAAGACACCTTACGCGCAACAGATCCGCTGCGGTCTGCTCTACCGCTGGTTTGGCGACCAGTGGGCCCTCAACGACAAGCCCGGCATCCTGGAGGACTTCAAGATGGCGCTCAGCAGCGACTATCGCTGGCGCACCGCCGAGATCGGCGCCTTCGACTTCGCGCCGAGTGCAGGCAAGGCAGTGAGTGCGCAACCGGTGGAGCGCGTCGAAGAGCGGGCGCTGGTCCGCCCGGATAATCTCAAGCGCATCTGGGGTATCGGGAGGAAGACCGAGAAAGTGCTCAACGCTGCCGGCATCTTGATCTACGAGCAGTTAGCACGGCTGACGCCGGAGCAGGTTAAAAACATAGTGGCGGAGAGCGGGTTACGGACGCGCTATCACAACTTGTGGCCTGAGCAGGCAAGGTTGCTCGCCAAAGGGAACCTGGAGGAACTCATCGACCTTCAAATCGGACTGGGGAAGCAAATCCCCATATAAGGCCGTTCCAAGACAATTCGCTAAAAAGCCGGCGCGGCGCTGAACCGCGCCGGCTTTTTCATGGCCGGTGAAGTCGTAGCGCAATGTAGGCCGGGCGGTAATTTCCATTCGGACGCAGCAGGCTGAACAGCGATTCGGGACGTTCTGCCCCCCACACCACGCTCATATTCAGGTTCCAAAGGAAGAATGGGCCCACCCAAGGACGTTCGCGCATCAGACGCGCTGCCCCCGTCAGGTACCCGGCCTGCTCCTGTTCCGTCACCCACGCCGCGTAGGGATAGGCAAACTCAGGAGGTAGGTTGGTGGAACGGATGCCGTCGGCGGCGGGCCAGCCGAATTCCGTCGGCCAGAGCTGCGCATCCACCCCGGCCTCGACCAGAATGGCATGGTAATCCTCCAATGTGTCCAGGAAGAAGAAACTCGGATGGTCATTCCAGGCCGTGCGGACGTGCGCCGCGTCGCTCGCGCGCTCCCAGGGGGGATTGCCGTACCCGTAGGGATGGACGCCGATCCCATCCACCCACTGCGCCAGCCCTGCCTGGAGCGCCTCGCGCAGAAAGCGCCGGTCGTCGATGGCGTTCACACCGTCATCGATGCCCGTGACGGCCGGCCCGGCGCTGACGACCAACGCCTGCGGGTCGGCCTGGCGCACGGCCTGGCTACCCGCCGCCGTCAACGCGACAAACGCTGCCGGATCGAGTGGTTCACCATACCACTCGCGCTGCAAGTTCGGCTCGTTCCATAGCTCATAGGCCGTAATACGCCCGGCGTAGCGCGACGCGAGCACGCCCATAAAGCGCCCAAACTCCGCCGGGTCGTGTGGCGGGCCGTTGTAGCCCGGCTCTGAACGCAGCCAGCCCGGTGTATCCACCACGCCCAGCAATAGATCGAACCCAAAATCGTTGCTCAACTGCACCAGCCGGTCCAATTCCACCCAGCGATAACGCTCCGGCTCCTGTTCGAGGATCGCCCACTGCACCTGGATTTTGATCCAGCCGAAACCCAGTCCCTCAACCCAACGTAGCACGAGCGCGGGATCGTCGATGTTGGGATCGATCTGGATGCCAAAGGACGGCTTAGGAACCGGCGGTGGCAATGGGGTCGGTGTCGGGGTTGGCGTGAGCGTAGGCGTCGGGGTTGGTGTCGCCTTGGGTGCGATAATCAACGGCAGATAGACGGCGTTATCTCTAGCCTCCTCGCCTTTGGTTACGGCAGAGGTTGCTGTCGCGACTAAAGTCGGAGACGCGAACGGTGAGATGACTGGCGGCGTCGCCACTGGCGAAATGGCCGGCGGTGTCATCACAGGGGATACGCCGCCCGGCGTCACCGTCGGCGTACTGTCCGCCATCGGGGTGCTGAGTGCGCATCCCAACGCGGCAACCAGGAGAAGGATCCACAAGCACTTCACAGGTTTCATCGTATTCCCCTCATCAAAAGCGCCGGATGACCCGGCGCAGATAGTTTCATCGCAACCAAACACCACGCTCAAAGGTGCGCATCGTAGAAGGTTTCCATATCGATGCGCACATTCCCGAGCCGCAACGCGGACAGCCGCCCTTGCCCGGACCACGGCGTGCGCAGCCAAACGGCGACGTCGCTAGCAGCATCGATAAGCCCCAGCGCTAGCGTGAAGCCATCGCGTCCTTCCAGCGCCGCCAAACGCCCCGGAGTGAAGTTGTGATCCGGGAAAACGGCCAACTGGCGATAGACTAACGGAAGACGTTGCGCCGACGCGAAATAGGCGCGGTAACACGCCGCACGATATGCCCTGCGCGCTTCAGTCGTGCGCGGTCGGACGGCGTCGCACACAGGCAATTCCACCACGTTCACACCTGGCAAATGACGCATTGGCGAAAGCAACGGCTCAAGCTCCTTCGCACGCGCCAACGCCACCACCGTACACGGACGGAACAGCTCCACCTTCGCCCACTTGAGATTTGTCCCACCGCGTGCCGGATCGATCATGCCGGACGTATCGACGATGACTGCGTCCGCCTTCTCTCGCAGCACGAAGCGTTTCATCCGGTACAGACCCAGCAACACCGCCAGCATGGAGCCGGCGGGCGTGTTGCTACCGGCGAAGGCCATCCGGCGCACCCCGTCCGGCGGAAATTGCCGGTCGCTTTGCCGCCCGCCCAGGGCAGCGACAATCGTCGCCGGCAGGCCAAAGCTGCTCTGCCCGATGTCGGCGTCGATAAAGGCGACTTTATTGTGTTGCGCCGCCAGCCGCCCATACAGGTAGCGCGCGAACGTACTCTTGCCGCTGTCACTGGCCCCGAAGATCAAAATCGGGCTGCGCCAACTGTCAACGTCCAACGCGCGCCAGGTTTCGGGAACAACAATTTTGTTTTGATTCACAATTCCTCAAAAGCGTAGCCCATCCCCGAGACGGGGACGGTGAGCACGGGTTTTCCAAGTATAACGCTTTGTCCCGGTTGCGCCAATACCGCTGTATAGTACAATGGCGACATCACTTTAGACTTTCGACTTGGGACTTTGGACGACTCGAAGGAGGGCATATCCAAGAAGGACTGGTCATCAAAGCACAGAGCGGATTTTACACCCTGCTGACCGAATCGGGGGAGCAGGTCATGGCGCGAGTACGTGGGCGGCTGAAGAAGGAACGCAGCGAGAGCAGCATCGTGGCGGTCGGCGACCGGGTGGAATGGCAGACGCTCGACGACGGCAGTGTCGTCATCGAATCGGTTCACGAGCGCGTGCGGTCGCTGGCGCGGCTCAAGCCGCTGGCCTCCGGGCGGGGGACACGGCGCTGGGACCGGCGGGGGTACCTCCGCGAGCAGGAGCAGGTCATTATCGCCAACCTGGATCAGGCGGTTTTTGTCGTCGCCTGCGCCAATCCTGATCCCCACCTCAAAATGCTCGACCGGCTACTCGTGGGCGCGGAACGGCAGGA
>JBNGDO010000212.1:0-5757 GCA_049975385.1 Anaerolineae bacterium
TGATGAAAAAAGTAACTGCAAAGCCAATGACGAGAGCAAACAACAAACTTCCAAAGCGTAAAGTTTTTCGATTGTGCAACATAGGTATACCTCCATTTTCACGGTCGTACTGAACATCTACACAAACACATCCACAGTGTGGAAATGTGCCGGACAGAAATGGACGTAGAGAGCGGGGTCGGATAGTTGGACAATACCGCCCATTGAGGGAGTGAAGATATACTTATTCTACAATCATATTTTACAAACGTCAACAGATCGTTTGTTTTAGTTGAATTCAAGTCAAAAACTTGCCTCTGGAAACACAAACCGGGGCACAACGCTACGTTGTGCCCCGGTCAGCAAGCGTGTTGGACAGTAAACGCAACTACTGCTTCGTGAAGACAAGAGAGCGTGTCCCGCTCCCGTCATCTTGCACATCGACGCGAACGGTCTGTCCCTCGGTAAAACGCCCCTCAAGAACCGCCATCGCCAGCGGATCCTGGAGATGACGCTGGATCGCGCGCTTGAGCGGGCGCGCGCCATAGACCGGATCGTACCCCTCGTCCGCCAGGTAGGTCTCCGCCGCATCGGTCAGGACAATGTCGAGACCGCGCTCGCGCAACAGTTTCCGCAACCCGCGCACCTGGATACCGACGATGGCCTTCAAATCCTCGCGTGTCAGGCTACCAAAGAGGATGGTGTCGTCGATGCGGTTCAGGAATTCCGGGCGGAATGTGCGATCCAGTTCAGCCATGACCTGTGAACGTGCGTCTTCCGGTCCCAGATCTTTAATCCAACGGCTGCCGACATTGCTCGTCATAATGACGATAGTGTTGGTGAAGTCCACTGTACGCCCGTGACCGTCGGTCAGGCGGCCTTCGTCGAGCAGTTGCAGCAGCACGTTGAAGACCTCCGTGTGGGCCTTCTCGATCTCGTCCAGTAGCAGGACGCTATAGGGTCGCCGCCGCACGGCTTCGGTCAGTTGCCCGCCCTCGTCGTAGCCGACGTAGCCCGGCGGCGCACCGATAAGACGCGAGACGGTGTGCTTCTCCTGGTACTCGCTCATGTCGATGCGTACCATCGCTTCCTCGGTGTCGAAGAGGAATTCGGCCAGCGCGCGCGCCAGTTCCGTCTTGCCGACGCCCGTCGGCCCCAGGAAGAGGAATGTACCAATGGGCCGGTTCGGCGGTTGCAGGCCCGCCCGCGCCCGGCGGACGGCATTGGAGACGGCGCGCACGGCCTCGTCCTGCCCGACGACGCGCTTGTGCAGCTCGTCTTCCATGCGCATCAGCTTCTCACGTTCGCCTTCGAGCAATCGCGAGACGGGGATGCCCGTCCAGTTCGAGACGACGCGCGCGATTTCCTCCGGGCTGACCTCCTGCCGCAGCAGCGGCTGGTCGCCCTGCACCTGCGCGAGACGTGCTTCGGCGGCTTCCAGATCGTGATCGAGCTGCTGCGCTTTGCCATAGCGCAATTCGGCGGCGCCCGCGTAATCGTTGCGCCGTTCGGCCTGCTCGATTTCGATGTTGAGCGCCTCCATCTGCTGTTGAATGTGCTGAATCTCCTGGATGACGGCTTTCTCCTGCTCCCAGCGCGCGCGCAGGGCATTGCTTTGCTCCTTGAGATTCGCCAGTTCCTGATCCAGCTTGCGCAAGCGTTCCTTGCTGGCCTTGTCCTTCTCCTGCTTGAGCGCCTCGCGTTCGATCTCCAACTGCATCACTTGCCGGTCAATTTGGTCCAGATCGGCGGGTTTGGAGTCGATTTCCAGACGCAGCCGGGCCGCCGCCTCGTCCACCAGATCGATGGCCTTGTCGGGCAGTTGGCGGTCGGCGATGTAGCGGTCGCTCAACGTTGCCGCAGCGATCAACGCCGCATCCTGGATGCGGACGCCGTGGTGCGCGTCGTAACGCTCTTTCAGGCCGCGCAGGATGCTGACGGTGTCTGTCACGTCCGGCTCATCCACGTAAACTGGCTGGAAGCGCCGTTCGAGCGCCGCATCTTTCTCGATGTATTTGCGGTATTCGTCCAACGTCGTCGCGCCGATGGTGTGCAGTTCGCCGCGCGCCAGCATCGGCTTGAGCAAGTTGCCGGCGTCCATCGAACCTTCGGCCCTTCCCGCGCCGACGACCATATGCATTTCGTCGATGAACATAATGAGCTTGCCCTCGGAGCGCGCAATCTCGTTGAGGACAGCCTTCAGCCGCTCCTCGAACTCGCCGCGGTATTTTGCCCCGGCAATCAACGCGCCCATATCGAGCTGGAAGATTTCCTTCTCCTTTAACCCCTCGGGAACGTCGCCGCGCACGATACGCTGCGCCAGCCCTTCGACGATGGCGGTCTTCCCTACGCCGGCTTCACCCACCAACACGGGGTTGTTCTTGGTGCGCCGCGAGAGAATCTGCATCACGCGGCGGATCTCCTCATCGCGCCCGATCACGGGATCGAGTTTGCCCTGGTGGGCGAGCTGTGTGAGGTTGCGCCCGTACTTTTCGAGGACGTTGTACGTCCCCTCCGGGGTCTGCGACGTCACCCGCTGCCCGCCACGGATCGAGGTGAGCGCGCGCAGCACGGCCTCGCGGCTGATGCCCTGCGCGGCGAGGAAGCGCGCCACGTCACCTGCACTCGAATCGGCCATTGCGAGCAGGATGTGCTCGGTGCTCACGTACTCGTCGCGCAAAGCACCGGCCTCACGTTCCGCCGCCTGAAGGATGCGCGACAGCGCGGGCGACAAGCCAACCTGGGCGGCTGCACCGCGCGCTTGCGGTTTCCGCTGGATGACGCCTTCCAGGTCGGCGCGCAGACGTTGTGGATCGGCCCCGGCGCGCAGAACGATCTGCGGCACCACGCCATCACTCTGTTCCAGAAGAGCCAGCAACATATGCTCAGGATCGATCTGCGGGTTACCGCGCTCACTCGCAAGACCTTGCGCCCGCAGCAAGGCTTCCTGTGCTTTTTCAGTATAACGATTTGTTTCCATAGTAAAACCCTCTTTCTCCAATCTTCGATGACTGCCCTGAGTAGCGATGCCCAACACCTTTCGAGCTTCAATGCAAGCCAAATCCTATTGGCATCCTCTGTTTGGGCCAGTCGTGCACACATGCATCCATAATGATGATAAGTGAGGTATATTAGAAAGAGATTAGCTCGAAGTTAGAAGATGATTAGTCCAGCATAAAATTTCCATTAGCCGGACCGGATTGACCAAAATTCAGGAACAGCTATAATCTGCACATCATTCAGCCTGGCTTGTTGCCAACACCCAACATAAGATGGGGATATCGCGTTAACCCCATTAGGTTAGGTCACGACAACGAGGCCATTTTATGGGAGGAGGAATTATTATGCCTGGGAAATTGGTCATTCAGGCAGCCGAAACTGCCGCAGAGCGCAAAGCTTATATCCATTTTATGTGGAAAGTCTACAAAGGGGATCCTTATTGGGTCCCGCCGCTCATCTCGGAACGTATGGGGTTTCTGGATCCTGAGAAACACCCATTTCACCAGCACGCTAAAGTCCGCTACTTCACCGCGCAGCGCGATGGGAAAATTGTCGGCACAATTGCAGGCATCATCAACTACAACCACAATGCTTATTGGGATGACAAAGTCGGATTCTTCGGACTGTTTGAGGTGTTGAAGGACGAGGAAGCGGCCCACGCGTTGCTGGCAGCCGCCGAGGATTTCGTGCGCAGCGAGGGGATGGACACCCTGCGCGGCCCGATGAATTTCTCGACCAACGAGGAATGCGGCTTGCTCGTCGATGGGTGGAACGGGACGCCCGTAGCGATGCTGACGTATAATCCACGCTACTACGCCGATTTCATCGAGAGTGCGGGTTTTGTGAAAGCTCAAGACCTTTACGCCTACCTCTCTGACATCTCGAACATCCAGCCGGATGGCACCGGCCTCAATCCCAAAATCCTGCGCGTCGCCAAAAAAGCAAGCGACCGGATCGAGGGATTCACCCTCCGCACGATCGATATGCGCAATTTCGAGCAGGATGCGCTGCTCTTCAAACGCCTGTACAACGCGGCATGGGCCAAGAACTGGGGCTTTGTGCCGCTCACCGATGCCGAGCTGGTCCACGAGGTCGGCGCGCTCAAACCCATCATTGATCCACCAACCGTCCTCTTTGCGGAGAAAGACGGGGAAGGTATCGGAGCCAGCCTGCCCCTGCCGGACGTCAACCAGGCGTTGCATCGTGCCTATCCACGTCCCGGCGTACCAGATTGGTGGTCGCTGGTGAAAATGATGTATTGGTGGAAGGTGCGCAGGTGCGTAACAACACTGCGCGCATTTGCGGGCGGTTTCATCGAGGAGTATCGCGGGCGCGGACTGGACGCCATCCTCTGCCTGGAAGACCTGAAGATTGCTCTGCAGCGTGGCTACAAGCAGGTCGAGTTCTCGTGGGTGCTCGAAAGCAACATTCCCATGCGCCAGACGGCGGCCAATATGCACGGGCAACTCTACCGCACGTACCGGATTTATGATAAGCCGGTAGTAGGTAGACAGTAGACAGTAGACGGTAGACAGAGTGTCAGTAGTTGGGCAGTCGAAACAGGGGGAAATCTGCTGATAAAAAAAGGGGGCCGCGTCATCGCGGCCCCTCTCTTCGTGTGCTGAATAGCCTAGTACTTCTTCACAATCGAGCGGTAAGAGCCAGGCTGGCGAGCCAGCATAATCTGCGTTTCTTCACGGCGGCGGCGGATTTCATCCAGATCCAACCGCACCACAACGTATCCCTCTTCAGGTTCCTCGAGCGCCGCCAGAACCTCACCGGTAGGCGCGAGAATGGCGCTTTGCCCGGCGAAGGTGTACGACGGCTCCTCGCCGATGCGGTTCGCCGCCGCGATAAAGACGTCGTTCTCGTAGGCGCGCGCGACCAAGAGCGTGCGCCACATATCGGCATCCTTCGCCTGCCACGCTGCCGGGAGCAAGAGCACTTCCGCACCATCGAGCACCAGGTTGCGCGCGATTTCAGGGAAGGTCAAATCCCAACCGCACATCATACCGATAACGCCAACTTCGGTTTCGACGGGCGCAATGCGATAGCCAGGGCGGAAAACCAGACGCTCTTCGGCCTGTAAGTGAACCTTGCGATATTCACCCGCCACAGCGCCATCCGGCCCGATGAGCACGGCGCTGTTGTACATCACCGTCTCGACCTTCTCCTTGACCGCCATTCCGATCAACACGTAGACACCGAACTCGGTCGCGTGCTGTCCCAGGATGTTGGTCACCGCACCGGGAACGCGTTGGGCCATCTGCGCAAAGCGCTGCCCCCCTTCGTACCCCGTCACCGACAGCTCCGGGAAAACGATAATATCAATCGGCTGCTCCGTCGCAATCCGCGCAATGAAGTCCGCCATCTTGCCGACGTTGGCTTCCATTCTCGCCAATTCGGGTTCCATTTGGACCACAGCAACGTTCAATTCACGCATCTTGAAACCTCCAAAATAAGTCGAAAGTTTTTAGTCTCTAGTCGAAAGTCAAAGATAAGAAGTGGATTTCGATCCATTTCACCCGCTGAGTCGTCAACGACCTTTGTGGCGGGTGAGATAACGCAACACAGAATACAATTCGGGCGCGAGCGCTGACTCCACACGAACGAGATCTCCGGTGATTGGATGCGGGAAGGTCACCACGCTCAAATGCAAGAAAATCCGGTCGGGCAGCAGCGGCTGCTGGCGCGAGCCATAGACGCGATCGCCAACCAGAGGGAAGCCATACCACGAAAGGTGGACGCGAATCTGGTGCAGACGAGAGGTCTGTGGCT
>JBNGDO010000213.1:0-5751 GCA_049975385.1 Anaerolineae bacterium
GCATCGCGCGCTGCGTCGCCCGTCCGCGCGGGCTGTTGGCGAGATAGCGCTGTTCCATTGTCCCGTCCGCGAGCCGCCACTCAGCCACGAACAACGTCCCGCGTTGTGTGGCGCGGCCCAGCGCATCCACGAGTTGTGCCTCCACGGCATCGCCCAGAGCAGCGCAGATCGCCGGATCGGCCTTCAACTCCGCGAGCGTGACCCAGGGCGCAGCATCGGACTGCATCTGCGCCAGCCGTCGCAGCACGAGCAACGTCACCTTGAGTTCTGCTAGATCATCGATCTGCGGAATAAGGTCGGTAAAAACCAGGTCCGGCAGCGCAACGACGGTGACTTTAGCCTCTGGAAAGCCGGAAAAACGCGTCAGTGTCACAATCCTCCTTAAAACTTATTTATTCAGGCTGGTAACCCTTGCGAAGGTTTTGCGTGAGTCTTGCTACGAAAGATACTCACGTATGACGAAATTGTTGTACTGCGTAGTTTCGCTCGCAACCTTCGCAAGGATGGCTGAGTCATTACCCTAAAACGGCGTTTGGACGGTTACTCCCTATGGCACCAGCGACGGATCAGATATGCGTGGTACCGTGGCAGCGTCGAGGAACTGCGTCAGCCGTTTGTTGAAATAGAGCTGTACCGTTCCGGTCGGACCGCTGCGATGTTTGGAGATCATCAAATCGGCGATGTTGGGATTCTCAGTGTGCTCGTTGTACAGTTCATCACGATAAATGAACATCACGATATCCGCGTCTTGTTCGAGGCTGTTATGCACGATGATGTCACCTGCTACAAAGTTGTGATGTCCGGGCACAGTCAAATCGTAAACATCTTCTTCGCCATCTGGCTCAATAGCCGCGATTTTGTCCCAATAGATGTCATTCTGAGCAAGATTGATGAGTTCTTCACTGGCAAGAATTCGCCCTATCCGCAAAGCTCTCTCTCGACTCAGGTTGTTTTTGTAAAGCGCCGTTCCACAATATTGCATTTCCAACGCTGCTTGAAATTCACGCTGACTCATGCCTAACTCTTGCCGTGCCGGTTCGATAACAGATCGCCAGACTTGTTTAGGAACAACATCTCGGTTGGTATTATGTGTTTTATCCTTGTAAAAATCGCGGATAGCCTGTGCTGCCGACTGCTTTGTGAATAGCACATCTACTCTTCCAAGAAAAGCCATCACATCAGGCTTGCCTGTAATGGTCACATGCCATTGGTCACGTCCACGCTGGCCTTGCGGAACTCGCCGAACCCGAGAAATGATACCCAACCGCAGTAAGAGATGCTGAACATCTTGGGCTAGACCCTTACTACTCGTTGCATAAGTAATGATAGCTCGCTGCCTTTTCTTACCAAAGACCCCCATTGTGCCATCCGTCACCCATAGATGGCGCAAAAATCGAGCTATGGTACCTGCCGATTGTGTGAAAAGTACAACTGGTACCCGTTTCTCATAAGAACGATACCCCCAAACCCCCAGGGTATCCAGCCATTCCGCAACCGGGTTGTGTTTGCCATGTGTAAGATGTTCAGAAGCGCTAAGGTAAACTTGCCACCATTGACGTTCACGTGAGATCCGGGGATCAACCATCTCACCGAAAACCTCACGCGCCAACTCTGCAACCAGTTCAGCCAAACCCCTGTCATTGGTTGTATATTGAACAGCATGCCGTGGGAGCGTACATCCATCTCCCAATAAGTGCCCTAGCAATGCAGCTTTGGGATCGCTGAGACTTGTATCGACAGCATCTACACTGTTCAAAGTGCGCGGTAGAGCAACAAATTCTCCTGGTTTTAGCGCGTCAAGCGGTTTCCATCCCTCAATTGTGAGAAATGGGTGATTTGCCGAGGCTCTGATCTGTCGTCCGAGCTGAGTGACAAGTCGAAAAACAGGTTTGACACCAGTGTGCCAAGCTCTCTGTATGGGCACTGACTCTAGTAACCCGCTTTCTTCGTTAAGCGCTATGACCTCTGGGAGATAGCTCTCCTGAGCAAGGTCTCGAATCGGAACGCGCCGCCCGTTAGCTAACTGTACCAACGTTTCGCCTGTCAAGCAGCCACTTTCCCTCAGGTCCGACAGCACCGGATGCTTGTCGGTACGCTGTTCGACGGCACGAGAGAGCTGCGAGGCGGTCATCAGCGGGATGTCCAACTCACGGGCGATGCCCTTGAGCGAGCGCGAGATATAGGACACTTCCTGCACGCGGTTGTCGGACCGGATGTCGGAATTCATCAGTTGCAGATAATCGACGAACACCATCTCCAGCGGGCGCTCGGAGGCCAGCCGCCGGCATTTGGTACGCAGTTGCAACACCGAGATGGACGGCGTGTCGTCGATGTAGATCGGCAAGTCCGAAAGATGGCCAATGGCGTCGGCAAAACGCGGCCACTCATCGTCCTGCAATTGCCCGAGGCGCAGCCGCTGTGCGTCGATCTGGCTGATGGCAGCGACCATACGCTGCGCAAGTTGTTCCGCCGACATTTCCAGGCTGAACAAAGCGACGGTGCGTCCCTTCTCTGCCGCTTTCAAAGCAAAAGTGATCATCAGCGATGTCTTGCCGACACCTGGACGCGCCGCTAGAATCAGTAAATCGGAGCGTTGGAAACCACCGAGTACGCGATCCAGGTCGTGGAAACCGGTGGGCACACCCATTGGCTCGCCGCGATGTGCGTAGAGGTAATCCACGCGATCGTAGTAACGCTGCACCACCTCCTGGATGGGTTGGAGATCGCGCGTCGCTCGCTGCTGCGACACACCGAAGAGCGCCTGCTCGGACTTGTCCACGACTTGTTCGATAGCCAACTTCTCGTCATAGGCCAGGCGCGCGATGTCGCTGACAGCGTCCAGCAAACGACGGCGGACGGCGGTCTTTTCGACCAGGCGGCCATAGGATTCGATACTCACAGCGGAGGGAACGGCATTGATCAACTGCGAGATATAGGCCGCGCCGCCCACAGCCTCCAGTTGCTCGCGTTGTTCCAGATCGGTCGTTAGCGTGAGGAAATCGATGGGGTCACGGCGGTCGTGGATGCGGATAATCGACTCGTAAATCCAACGGTGTTTTTGCAGGTAGAAATCGTCGGCCCGCAGAAAAGACAGCACGCGGAAAATGCCTTCGGGATCAATGAGCAAAGCGCCGAGTACGGCCTCCTCGGCTTCGATATTGTGGGGTACGGTTTTGTCGGGTGTGGTCATAGCAATACCAGCGCTTTCATCGGGTCTGTGATCCTAGCCCGGATAAACCGGAAACAAAAAGGCCTTTGACGCCCGTTTTCCTGCTCGTTCTGCAAGAAAGTGCGCGGTTGGGCCCTAGCTATCCTTGTTAGATGATGATACATCTGTGTCCAACGTGCTGAGAAAATCGCGGAAAACACCCAGGTCTTTATCTTCCTCCCCTTGTGGGATAAGATCGCGCTCCGGAAACACACCAGCCTCATCCATCACCTCTTCGGCAACGTAGATGGGGGCATCCAGGCGCACGGCAATAGCGATGGCATCGCTAGGACGGCAATCGATCTCGACGGACTGGGTGTTCACGTCCAGCACGAGCCGTGCGAAGAAAGTGTTGTCGGCAAGTGCGTTGACGTGAATATAGAGCAAGTCAGCGTCCAACGCATCCAGCAAATTCACAAGCAAATCGTGTGTTTGCGGGCGCGGAATCTCGATGTGGTTAAGGCGATTGGCGATCGCCTCCGCTTCACATGGACCGATCCATATCGGCAAATAACGTTCTACGTCAACCTCACGCAGCACGACAATGCGGTGCGGGGAGACAAGGCTCATTTGCAGGGTTTCCAATGTAACTTCGATCATGGCTCCTCCTGTGGACATCTACCAGGATGGATATCATTATACTCCGCTAGAGACGAAGTGAAAAGCAGGCGTAGCTTAATATAAATCCCTATCCAATTAACAGCTTCAAGGGGATCGCTAGATCCTCGGCTCGTTATCAGGGAACCGGTCCGAGTCGAGCGCGGATATCCTCAAACACCGCATCGAACATCGGCATCGTCAGCCGTCCGGTCTGCGTATTCTGGCGGCTGGGATGATACGAGACGACGAGCGTCGGCCACGGTGCCGCCAGAGAATACGTCGCACCGTGAGCGAAGGCCAGCTTCGGCACATCGACGCCCTGCTCGCGCAGTAAGCGCAAGATGCCATCGAAGGCAATGCGTCCAAGCGCCAGGATAACGCCCGTGCCTGCGCGGTCGTCCGTGTCTGTACGGTCGCGGGTTCGGCGTAGCAATGCCAGTTCGCGGGCGAGAAAGGGACGGCAATTCGCCAACTCCTGCGATGTGGGCTTGTTCTTCGGCGGAACGCAACGCCCGACGGCAGTAATGAAAGTGTCACGCAGCATCAACCCGTCATCGCGGGCCGTCGCTACGGGTTGGCTGGCAAAGCCCGCGCGATGGAGCGCCCCGTAAAGCGTGTCGCCCGAACTATCGCCGGTGAACATGCGTCCGGTGCGATTGGAGCCATGCGCGCCCGGCGCCAGCCCCACGATGACCAGCCGCGCATCTGGATCGCCGAAGCCGGGCACGGGCTTGCCCCAGTAGTCGACGTCGCGGAACGCACGCCGCTTGACGCGGGCCACCTCCTCGCGCCAGGCGACGAGACGCGGGCATCGCCGGCAGGTGACAATGTCGTGGGTGAGCTTTTCCCAGGTGTCAGTCATAGTCAGACAGTCCTTAGTCGTGTCGTCTTTAGTTATGTCGTCGAAACGACGATTTTTTACTCTAAGCCCAGTCTCAGAGGCGCTTGTTCGGGAAAAATCTGCACGAAACCGCGAAAATCAGCGTCCGATTCTGTGCTTTCAGGCCGTTCCAGGAAAATAAACCAGCCAGACTTTGGCGCTGGCGCAGAACTTTCCTCTGATGTGGCCTGGTTTAAATCCTGGAACTACCTTAGCGATGCATTTTGCTCAATTTGGACAGGAAAGCTTCGGCTTGCTCGTACTGCGCGAAGCGCCGTTCGGCGTCGCGGAACTCGGCGGTGTGCGCGTAGCGCCGTCCATTGACGCGCTTGACGCCGAGGTGTTTGTGCAACAACTCGTGATACATCACAAAATCCACCACGTAGGGCGGGACGGCGGCATCGTCGAGCGACAGACTCAACATCACGGTGTCGGTGTTGGTCTGGTAATGGCCAAACTTGCGGTGCGTCAACGTTTTATTCCACGTGAAACGTGGTGCGGAGAGTGCGCCATCGAAATAGGCCGCGTTCACCCGGTCGAAGACGACGGCCAGATCGTAATGCTGGCCCTGGGTGTTGGTTGAAAGGTCGGCCGTCATCATCTCCAAAGAGAGCGTGATTTCCTGGAAGGCATCGCTAGCGCCATAAGCCTTGACCCGCGCTGCGTATTTTTTCTCGGGATGGCGCAAGGCCGCGTAAATCAGCGCCTTGATGATCGAATGCGGCGCACCGACGAAGCCCTCGCTGGCCGTGATCGTGATGCCATCCTGCTCGACGCGCGAGCGGTAGAGATGCGCGGTCGCGTACAATTTGATGTGCAGGGGCAGTTTGCGCTGGTCCAGCGATAGTGATTTTCGTGCCGCGCCGGTTTTAGCCGTCTGATACATCTCAGTCAGCGTCGCCAGATGCGCCACCAGATTTTCCGGATCACCAAGGAACGCCAGCCATTGGTAGGCGCGCCGCGATTGCGTCGGCATGTCGGCAGGTGTTCCACCTGCCTCACCGCACAACGCGGCGATCCCCTCGGCGTCACCACGCAATTTTGCCGTCAGGCGCAGTACGTC
>JBNGDO010000214.1:0-5710 GCA_049975385.1 Anaerolineae bacterium
ACACTATACTTACCGCTGAAACAAAAGACAGCCCCGCAGTGTAACCAGCACCCGGGGCAACAACCAACGGCGATAGCGCACCGTGGTGGGCATAGCATCCGCGCGATCAGAATCGCGTTGCCCGCCCCCGCGCGCAGTCGCCGGGGGCGGTGTTATTGAGAAACGTTGCAGAGAGCGATCTGGAGAGAAATGCTATATAGCCAAAGGTATAAGGGAAGGCGATATAGCGGTATATAGATGATATAAGGAGTAAATTTCGTGAAAAAAAATGATCATGCAGTTGCGGCCCCAGTTCCTGAGCAGTTGGACCACACGATGACGGCGATCGCCATCCCCGATCAGCCGAATGCGATCGAGATCGGCACCGCCCCGCTCCCCGACGCGACGGCCCAAGAGGCGTGGCACTCGCAATATGGCAGCCAGTTCGCTCGTAACGTCACAGTTGCGACGATCACGCCGTTCCTGCCCGATCCAGCCAGCGCCAGCGGCGCCGCGGTCGTCGTTGCGCCAGGCGGCGGTTTCTTCAGTTTATCGATGGAGAACGAAGGCTGGGATGTCGCCCGCGCTCTGGTCAAGCGCGGCGTCGCGGCATTCGTCCTTAAGTATCGCTTGAACCAGACGCCGGCGGACATGGCCGAATTCAAACGTTCGATGGACGAGATGTTCTCGAACACTGGGCGCCGGCCTCCGCGCCCCGATCCGGAGCAGATGAAGGTTCACCTCGCGCCGCAGCTCGAGGACTCGTGCGCCGCCTTCGCCCTGATCCGGAATCGCGCCGCCACGTGGAAGATCGATCCGGACCGTATCGGCATGGTGGGCTTCTCAGCCGGTGCAATGCTTACCATGGCGACTGCGCTCGTCGGTGAGAACGCCAAGCCGGCGTTCATCGGCAACATCTACGGTCCGCTGGCTTCGATGACCGTTCCGGCCGACGCTCCGCCGCTGTTCGTCGCGCTCGCCGCCGATGATCCCTTCTTCGCCAATAGCGGATTTGGGCTGATCGAGAGCTGGCGCGCGGCCAAGAGGCCGGTCGAATTTCACCTCTATGAGCAGGGCGGTCACGGCTTCGGCATGTACCCCAAGGAAACGACCAGCACCGGCTGGTTCAATGCCTTCGTGAGCTGGCTCACCATGCACGGGATGCTCAAGCCCAAGGCATGATGGTGTGTGGGGAAAGCGTCCGGCGGCGCGAGCAGGTGAGCTTTTCCGTTAAAAATTCCTAACTCGGATAAACCGGAACTAAAAAGGTCTGCGATGCCCATTTCTTGCTCGTTAGGCAAGAATCTGCGTGGTTAGGCTCTATAGTCTTCGCCCTTTCTCAGCCGAAAGACCCCAGAGAACCAACCCCTGGGGTCTTCTATGTCCCGGACTGTATCAGGCCAGCAATTGAAAAGGCCCGATAGAGCACGCCAATTGACCCGATTCTGATCAGTCGCGTAGTAGATGCCGGCTTTGCATAATCCATAATTTACACACTCACGATTCTCATTTGAACAAAGTCATCCTATAATGAAGTCAGTACAGGAAAACAAATTGCCCCGCGATGTACGACCATCCGGGGCAACCTCACACTCTTGCAGCGCCAGCCCCCCTCCCCCAGACCGAGCAGGTGGACGTCCTCAATGACCTCATCAGCGAGAGCGAGCGCCTGAGCCGCCTCGTCACCGACCTGCTGACCTTGGCCCGTGCCGATGCCGGACGCAAACTCGACCTGCAACCGGTCGCCATCTCCCCCCTCGTCGATGACGTATGTCGCCAGGCGCGCTTGCTTGCGCCTGAACGCGAGATCACATGGGATGGAGTCTCCGCAGACGATACTCTGCGCGTGCAAGCCAACGAGGATGCGCTCAAGCAAGTGCTCCTCATCCTGCTGGATAACGCGATCAAACACGCCAAAGGGCCGATCCATGTGCGCCTGGACAAAAGCGACAGCCAGGTCGTGATGCGCGTGCAGGACAGCGGGCCGGGGATGTCACCCGCGATGCAGCAGCGTCTCTTCGATCGCTTTCACCGGGGCGATACGGCGCGCTCGACGCCGGGCTTTGGCCTGGGCCTTTCCATCGCCCGCGCACTCACCGAAAGCCAGCAGGGGACGCTCACCGTCGAAAGCGAGCTCGGTAAAGGCAGCGCCTTCACCATCACGCTGCCGCAAGCACCACAGTAAAAGCATCACAACAAACTGTAACGAATCGAACAGAGGATTCTTATCTCAACGAATTTATGTTATAATATATAATAATAGTAAATATATATTTTTTTGTCGAGAAAGGAGAATTACCATGCCCAATCGTTTGATCACAGAAAGCAGCCCGTACCTGCAACAGCACGCCTACAATCCGGTAGACTGGTACCCCTGGGGCGAAGAGGCCTTTGCCGAGGCTGAAGCTGAACAGAAACCCATCTTCGTCAGCATCGGGTATTCGACGTGCCACTGGTGCCACGTGATGGCGCACGAGTCCTTCGAGAATACAGAAACCGCGCGGATCCTCAATACCCACTTCATCAGCATCAAAGTAGACCGCGAGGAACGCCCGGATCTCGACGCCATCTACATGGGCGCAGTGCACGCGATCACCGGCAGCGGCGGCTGGCCGCTCTCGATCTTTCTCACGCCCGACAAACAACCGTTCTACGGCGGAACCTACTTCCCGAAGGAACCGCGCTACGGGATGCCCTCTTTTGTACAAGTGCTGCTCGCCATCGCCGAAGCGTGGAACGAGCGCCGCGAGGATTTACTCGCCAGCGGGGAGCAGATCCGCGATATTCTTCAACGCCAGCAAGCACTGCCCGCTGCCGGAGACACACCTACCGGGAGAGCCGGCGACATTGTCGAAGGCGCCTATCGCGTATTGCGCCAGCAATTCGACCCGGCCCACGGCGGTTGGGGTGGCGCGCCGAAGTTCCCGCAGCCGATGGCACTGGAATTCTTACTGCGCTACCACCACGCGACCGGTGATCCGTCGGCCCTGTCGATGGTGACGCAAACGCTCGAAGCGATGGCCCGTGGCGGCATCTTCGACCAAATCGGCGGTGGTTTCCATCGCTACACCGTGGACGCGAACTGGCTCACACCGCACTTCGAGCGCATGCTCTACGACAACGCGCAACTCGCGCGCGTCTACCTGCACGCCTGGCAGGTGACGGATGATCCGCTATTTCGCGCCATCACCGAGGAGGTTTTGGACTACATCCAGCGCGAGATGACGGATCCCGCAGGCGGGTTCTACGCCGCGCAGGACGCCGATTCGGAAGGCGAAGAAGGCCGCTTCTATTTGTGGACGCCCGCCGAAATTCGGAACGTGTTCGGCGGCCCGGCGGAACGCTTTCTGGCGCTCTACGGCGTGACCGAGGCGGGCAACTTCGAGGGACGCAACATCCTCACCTTCAAGGGGACCTACGAGGAACGCGAGACGCTTGCCGCAGCGCGACGACGGCTGTTCGCCGCCCGCGAACAGCGCCCCCACCCTCACCGCGACGAGAAAGTGCTCACCGCGTGGAACGGTCTGATGCTCGCCGCCTTCGCCGAAGCCGCCTGGGTATTGGAGCGCGCGGATTATCTGCGTACCGCCGAACGCAACGCGCAGTTCTTGCTGGACGCGTTGCGCGCCGATGAAGGGCATTTGTGGCGCACCTGGAAAGGTGGGCAGGCGCACATCCCGGGATTCCTCGAGGACTACGCGAACTTGATCGAGGGCTTGCTCGCACTCTACCAGGCGACGTTTGATCCGCAATGGTACCACGCAGTGCACGGGTTGGTCGAGACGATGCTGGTCCATTTCGCGGCGGAAACCGGGTTCTACGACACTGCCGATGACGCCGAAAGTCTCGTCGTGCGCCCGCGCGGCATACAAGACAACGCCACGCCCTCCGGCAATGCGATGGCAGCAACTGTACTGCTCAAGCTGGCACGGTTGAGCGGTGAACCCCGTTACGCAGAAGACGCGCAGCGCAGCCTGGCGTCAATAGGCAAAATGCCCGCGCAGCACCCGTTGAGCTTCGCGCAGTGGCTCATCGCATTGGAGAGCACGCTAGCATCACCCACAGAGATCGCCATTGTCGGGGATACGCAAGCCGCCGACACCCAGGCTCTCCTGCAAGCGACCGGCAAAGGCTATCACCCGCACCGCCTGATCGTGGCCGGGACGGACGAGACGATCCCCCTCATCCAACACCGCTCGATGCACGACGAGCAGGCGACAGCCTACGTCTGTGTTGGGGGCACGTGCAAGCCGCCGGTAACCCGCGCGGAGGAAATAAAGACGTTAGCGAGGTAAAGCGTAACTCACGGATACGCTTCCATAGCCGCGCGCAGCGCGCCCTCAACCGTGCCGTCTACGTGTCCTGCGCCGGGGAACATCCATTCTTCAGGATCATAACATTCGTCACTATATTTGTAAATGGCGAACTTCCACTGCTCCATATCGCCGGTGTAGGTTAGCCGTGCGCGCGGCCCAACGTGCCCGTAATCATCCCGGTCTAAGTAGGCATTTTTCCCCCGAAAGCGCACAGAGAAAAACTGGTGCGGATTCTTGACAACATCTCGATTGAAACGTGCAACCCGTGCTTCAACATCAGCACGCACCTCATCAGAAATCGCTTTTTTACGTGGCATAGTGTTCCTCCATATCCTGCTGTGTGACCCGCGCCGCCATCGCTGCCGCCTCGAGGATCGCCGACAGCATGCTGTCGGGGTGCGCGATGCCGCGTCCGGCGATGTCGAAGGCTGTGCCGTGGTCGGCGGAAGTGCGGATGATGGGCAGGCCTAGTGTGATCGTGATCGACTGCTCGAAGCCGTGCGTCTTCACCGCGATGTGGCCCTGGTCGTGGTACTGGCACACCACCACATCGTAATCGCCGCGAATGGCCTGGAAGAAGACGGAGTCGGCGGGGATGGGGCCGCGCGCGTCGATGCCCTGCGCCTGCGCCGCCGCAACCGCCGGCCCGATGACGTCCAGTTCCTCGCGCCCCATCAGGCCGTTGTCGCCGTTGTGCGGGTTCAGCCCGGCGACGGCAATGCGTGGCTGCGGGAAGCCGAGCATCTGCATCCCCTCGTGCGTGATGACGATGGTGTCCAGCACGCCCGAAACCGTCAGGTGGTCCGCGATGGTGCGGAACGGGATGTGACGCGTGACGTGGGTGACGCGCAAGCCGGGGGTCGCCAGCATCGTCGTGCAGCGTGGCGTGTGGGTCACGTCGGCGAGGATTTCCGTGTGGCCGATGTAGTCGAAGCCCGCCAGGTGCATCGCCTCTTTGTTGAGCGGCGCGGTTGCCACGGCGTCCACCGCGCCCGCCATCGCCAGGTCCGTCGCCTTGAGGACATACTCCACCGCTGCCCGCCCCGCTTCCGTCGAAATCTGGCCGAGCGGCGTGGCAGACACGTCGAGGTTGCCCAGATCGAGCAATGTCAACGTTGCGGCGTCGAACGTGACCTCCGAGACCTGTTTCACTACGCGAAGCGGCGGAATCGGGACGCCCAGGCGCGCTGTCTCAAACGCGCGCGCGTCGCCGATGACGAGCGGGCGGCACACCTCCCGCACCTCCGGCAGCATCAACGCCTTCACCACCACTTCCGGCCCGATGCCGGCGACGTCTCCAATAGTGATCGCAATCAACGGCAAAGTGTCTGTCATAATGCACCTTTCGAAGTAGAGTTTCACGGTATCATCTCAATGAAAAGTGGAGAAGTGGGGGTTTGGGGGCGGGCTGCGCC
>JBNGDO010000215.1:0-5710 GCA_049975385.1 Anaerolineae bacterium
AGCTCGTTCCCGTTGGCGCGGCTTGCCACGGCGTCCACGGCGGGCGCGGAGAGGGGCGCCGTCGCGGGCGAGCGCTGGGATGGGGTGTCAACGCAGAGGGTGAGGTTGGCCATGGTTACGAACGGCTCGAGATGAAGTCGGATACAGCTTGGAGCACGGTTTGCACGTCATTGACTGGATCGCCCATCAACGGGGAGGGATGCACCTTGCCTTGTTCGTCGTGATGGTGGTGGGGGTACGTCGATATGTAGTCGAATTCTTCCTTGTTATCCCAGCGGAGCAATGGAACATCGGTGAAAAGTTGATAGGCATAGTCGATGTGTCCTCGGTTGTAATACAACCGCACCTGTAAATTGCTACTGTCCTCTAACTCCACGCGAATCTTGAACAAGAACTGGTCGGCGGAAAATTCTTTGGTCTCCACATTCGTTATTTGTCTGCATAACGGATGTGCCTGGAGGATGGCCGTCATAGCGCCGAGCAAGGAAGGCAAAGACGTCATATGGCGGTCTCTTGGCGAATCCCCAGCCAACTATCGAGCATTTCCAGGGATGCTTTCCACTCAAGCCAATCGTCTTCTTCCAGCATAATCGCCTGCCCAAGTGACTGGCGTTGTTGTGGCGAGAGTTGCTCCGATTCTAATAAAGTCGATCGCTCGTGAAGGTACTCGCCGAATCGCTCGAACGACATACCGTACTTGTGTTCGAAACCTGCCAGGTCTTGCTGCAAAGATGTAATTTGCCGCAGCACGTAATCTCGGACCAACTCCCGGCCGGCCTGTTCTTCCGTGGCGAATATTTTTCGTCTGATCAAAGGCTCCATTATCGTCGCAAAAGTGTTCATATTTCTTCCCCTACCAGCGATATTTTTCCCTTATGATACCATAGTTTGGCTCGAATGCCCCGTACCGGATTTCGAAGGTCACGTCCTGGAGCGCGCAGGGCCACATCGTGGCCGTTCTCCGCCCGGTGGCCGGTGGGGTCGTGCTTGCCCAGGCTCTCGGCTTGGATGACGATGTCAGGCGTAGGGAGGCGCCTCTGCAAATAAACCACCAAGACACAAAGGCACAAAGGATATTTAGAAAACCTTCGTGTCTTGGTGTCTTGGTGTGGAAAAGCTCGTTCCCGTTGGCGCGGCTTGCCACGGCGTCCACGGCGGGCGCGGAGAGGGTCGCCGTCGCGGGTGAGCGCTGGGATGGGATTTCGAGGTGGAGGGTGAGGTTGGTCATAAATGCTTACACCAGGCGCACGCCGGTTTGGCGGATCTCACTCACCAAAGGATGGTTGATGGTGAAGTCATCCGGGGTGAATGGATGTGGTTCAATGCGATCATCAATCTGCGCCGCCAGATGTAAGAGTGCCACACGTGCCTGGAACAAATTGGCGGCAAAATCCGGTGATACCAACGCCACATCGATGTCGCTCCACTGTGTAGCGGTGCCCTTAACTTGAGAACCATACAAATAGGCTGTCACGATGCGCTGTTGCTGTTGTGCTGCCGCGATAAAGCGCGCCACGCTCTGTTCTATGGCAGAAGGGATCGTAACCATACGAATATCTCCTTATACCCAAAAAACAAAGCGTAGGAAAAATCCTTTTTTTCGACCAAGTGATCGGCCACCTGAAGCGATTCTTGTGCTTCGGTTA
The DNA here is from genome assembly GCA_049975385.1 of Anaerolineae bacterium. Classification (GTDB taxonomy): domain Bacteria; phylum Chloroflexota; class Anaerolineae; order B4-G1; family SLSP01; genus DSWT01. Next base: position 1,647 of record JBNGDO010000215.1, read on the forward strand.
ACCAATAACTTATCACTTTTTCGGTGTCAAAGGTTTCTCGTCTCATAGTCACTTCATCAACTCACTACAAGTATCTATCTCTATGATACCATAGTTTGGCTCGAATGCCCCGCGCCGGATTCAGCTCCTCACTGAATGCTGACGGCTGAAAGCTGATCGCTGACCGCTGATAGCTCCTAAATCATATCCGCAAAGGTCTTTTCCATCTTTCTGAACTTGCTGATTCCCAGCCAGAGGAAGAAGACGACGATGCCCAGCCCAAGCGCAAAGCCAGGCCAGTAGATGACGCTGTCTCCGCCCAGGATGCACCAGCGGAAGCCATCGATCACGCTCACCATCGGGTTGAGGCTGTAGAGCAAGCGCCACCGCTCCGGGATCACACTGCTGCTGAAGCCGACAGGGGAGACGTAAAGGCCAAACTGGACGACGAAGGGAATCACGTAGCGGAAGTCGCGGTATTTCACGTTGAGCGCCGTGATCCACAGGCCCGGTCCCAGGCTGGCCAGCAGCGCCAGGAAGATGAAGAGCGGCAGCAGCAGGATGTTCCAGCCCGGCGCGTAGCGGTAATAGATCATCATCCCCACCAGGATAACGAAGCTGATCAAGAAATCGACAAACGCGGTGACGACCGTGGCCGTGGGAATGATCAGGCGCGGGAAGTAGACCTTGCTGATGAGGTTGGCGCTGCCGATCAGGCTGTTGGAGGCCTCGCCCAATGCTGTGGAAAAGAGCGACCAGGGCAGCATCGCGGCGAAGACGAGCAGGGGGTAGGGCGCTTCCCCTTCGCTGGGCAGGTTGGCCAGCCCGCCGAAGATGACGGAGAAGACGACCATCGTCAGGAAGGGGCGGATGATCGCCCAGGCCACGCCGATAATCGTCTGCTTGTAGCGCACCGAGATGTCGCGCCAGGCCAGGATGAGGAATAGCTCGCGGTAGCGCCACAGGTCGCGCCAGTAGTTCTTTTCGGCGCGGCCGGGTTCGAGGATGAGTACCTGCTCGTTCATAGGAAGGGTTAGGGCTTGTTCGCTCATCAAGGCTTACCCCTCATCCACCCTTCGTGGCCTGGTGTCTTGGTGTTGAAATTGTTGTCCTCATTGGCGCGGCTTGCCACGGCGTTTACGACAGGCGCGGAGACGATCGCCGTCGCGGGGGAGCGCTTGGGTAGGTTTGCAGTGCAGAGGGTGAGGTTGGTCATAATTCGCCACTTTCGCGCAGAATATCGGCCAGCAACTCCATTCCTATCCGAAATCCGGCTTGTCTCTGTAATTGCTCGATTGTTTCACGAACAGAGGGCAAAAATCCCTCTTGCTTTGCCTGCAACAAAACACCCAATACGCCGGTACTGCGCAGTCCCAGGGTTTTGGCAATGCGTCGCCCTTCCTTCTCATCCAGAAGGATACGATCTGCTTTTAACTGTATGGCCAAAGCAATCGCTTCGGCCTCGCCGCCGTCCAGATCGCGTCGGAGCACTTCCACCAGGCCTATATCCTCAACGGCTTGGATATGTATCCACCCTTCAGCTAGCGCCTCCCGCACAGCCTGGACACCCGGCAGATCTTCATCAATGCGCAATTCAGAGATCACGACCGGGGGGAGCCAAATTTCGCCGAACTGTTGCTGAAGGAGCGGCAGCCGACCAATAATGGCCAAGTTCAGCACTGGCGACGTATTACTCACCACGGGCATAGCGCAGGTCATCCTCTAGTTCTGATGCCCCATAGTGACGTGGAATCTCGCGGCGACCTAGAAGCTGGCCGAATTCGTATTTGGACATCCCGGCCAGTTCGCGCGCTTTGCCAAAAGACAAAGCCTCTTGCGCATACAGCGCAATAGCCAACTCGATCAGCAAATTTTGCTCCCTGTATTTCTCTGGCATGCGGATCGCTTGCGCTACAGAATCAGGAATGGATAACTGTAAGGCATGGCCTTCTTTCTCTCCAGGCTTGATATACTTTTGCGTATCCATTGTTCCACCTCATTTACCTGTTATCATTTCCATGATACCATAGTTTGGCGTAAATTCCCCCGCGCCGGATCTCGCAGCGTACGTCCTTGAGCGGGCAGGGCCACGTCGCGGCCATTCTCCGCCTGGTGGCGTGTAGTGCGTGCCCAGGCTCCCGGCTTGGATGACGATGTCAGTCACGGGGGGAAGCTCCTTTTAGGAAATTGGACAGGATTAACAGGATTGACATGATGAAAGACTTTGCGTCGCACTTATTTCCCGGCAGATTCCCATTCTTCCCGCGTGATCCTGGCCTGGCGCAGCAGACGCGTCAATAAATCTACACTGATTTCTCCCCGGTGCGGATTCGGTAAAATCAAACGCATATCTCCACGCAGTAAAAACTCATGTCGTCCGCCTGCGTAAGGTCCATCAAACCCTAACGTGACCAAACGACGAATCAGTTCACGTCTTGATACCGGTACAAGGCGTGGCATTTAGGCCATGACCCTTTCTGGTATACGGATCGTTACATCGGTCAAGGCAGGAATGGATAGTCCCTTAGCGACGCTAAACAACACCCAATCTTCAACGGCCTCCGCAAGGTTGCGCCGGCATCCCTCCAACGTTTTCCCCGTGGCCCAAACGCCCGGTAAAGCCGCCACCTCACCATAGAAAGGTTCTTCATCCTCAATCATTTCATAGTGCGCTTGTTCTAAAGCTGCTTGAATGTAGCGTAAAAGCATATCGACCTCCTGAAAACACAGTCTTAACGTTCTCGATCTTGCTCCACTTCATCCCAAGTATAACACTGTTTTTGTGGACATTCTCCCGCCCAGTCAGCTCGGGGTGAAAGCCGGTGCCCACCTCCAACAGGCTGAAAACGCGGCCCCTGATTGTCACCCGTCCCGCGCTCGGCTCGGTGATGCGGCTGAGCACCTTGAGCCAAGTGTTGTGTCTGCGCGACACCGTGGACTTGCCCGCGTCGTTGCGCCCGGATAACGCCTTCGGTTCGCCCACGGTTTCCCCGCGCCGGATCTCGAAGCTCACGTCCTTGAGCGCCCAGGGCCACATCGTGGCCGTTCTCCGCCTGGTGGCCGGTGGTGTATTTCTTGCCCAGGCTCTCGGCTTGGATGACGATGTCAGGCACGAGGGAAGCTTCTTGGAGAATTAGACAGGATTGACAGGATTGTTATCAATCTTCGACCTGTTCATTTTGCAAGGCAAGCCAGATCCGCCGGTAAGCCTCTTGCGCAAAAACATAAAACTCTTGCGCATTCTTCTGCGTGGGTTTGCCATAAGGCAACAAACCCAACTCGCTCGGATACCGGGCTTCGATGTAAACCGCTTCCAGACGGTCCAGCATATCCTGATCGAAGCTCAGTATGAATCGCGTTTTGACGACTTCAAGTAAGCGTGTCAAGCTGTGGGTTTTGAGCAGCCCCAGGTCGTATTCCTCAAGCACTGCTTTCAGCGCTTTTTCCGTAGCCTGTTGGGCGTGAAACGCCGCCACGTGGGTAAGATCGGGATAATTCAACAGCGCGTTGGCTGCGTTAAGATCGTCTTGCGCCCGGTCAAGCCACTCACGAGTGATCGCTTTCATAGAGCACCCTTCCTTCCTGGACCACGCGCCGGGCGAACTGGCTGTTCTGTTCGATAAAGCGGGCAAACATTGGACGGGTATGCACAATCAAATCCACGGGGATGCGCTGCCGGATGGCGCGCAATGCCTGCGCCACAGTCAGATAGATTTCTTCTTTCTCTCGATAGGTGCGCGGCACGTAATCAGCTTTTGTCACCACGAGCAGGTCCAGGTCGCCTATCTCCCCTGGGAGGGCGCGCGCGCCACTGCCAAAGAGAATCACCTGCGCCGGATCCAGTGGCTGCAAACAGGCTACGATTGCCGGGATATAGCGTTGCACTTCGTCGTGGTTCATCTTTATGCCCTTTTTTCCCTGGTCCTTTACCTTGTCCTTATGATACCATAGTTTGGCTCGAATGCCCCGCGCCGGATCTCGAAGGTCACGTCCTTGAGCGGGCAGGGCCACGTCGTGGCCGTTCTCCGCCTGGTGGCCGGTGGTGTATTTCTTGCCCAGATTTTCGGCTTGGATGACGATGTCAG
>JBNGDO010000216.1:0-5692 GCA_049975385.1 Anaerolineae bacterium
TGCCGGTGTCTTGCCAGACGCCGGCCGGGCGGGCCTGGATGCGCGCCCCCTGTTCGAGCATCAGATTGATCGCATCTGCCAGATAATATTCGCCCTTCGTCTGGATGTCCCGCTCCATCAACTCCTCACAGGCGCGCGCGAGCCATTTTCCCTCGCTGAAGTAGTAGAGGCCGATGAGCGCGTTATTGTTCTCCATCGAATCGGGCTTCTCGATCAGCCGCGTCGCGAAGCCGTCCGGGCCGGTTTCGACGACGCCAAAGCGCCGTGGGTCTTCCACTTCGTAGGTGAAGATGGCGCCATCCAGCCCTTCGGCGTCCAAGCCGGAGAAATCGACGTCATCGAAGAGCGTGTCCACCCACATCGTGAAGACCGGGCCGGACAGGTGCTCCCGCGCCAGCCAGAAAGCGTGCGCCTGCCCCAACTGCTCCTCCTGTTGAACGAAGTGCGCCGGGATCGTGTAATTCTCGTGAATGTAGTCCTCCACCTGCTCGCCGAGCCATCCCACGATGAAGATGTACTCGGCGACCGGCAGATCGCGGAAACGTTCCAGAATGTGCCCTAACATAGGTTTGCCTGCCACCGGTAGCAATGGCTTGGGACGCGTCCACGTGTGCGGGCGCATCCGCGTACCCAGACCGGCCATAGGAATAACGAGCTTCATAGTTTGTCCCTCCGTTTCAAAATAAACCACGAATCCTCACTAATTTCCACGAATAGCATATTAGTGAAGATTCGTGCAGATTAGTGGTTAAAAGTTCATCCTCATTCTGGAATGCCACACACGAACGCTCTCGAAAACGGTTGAAAGTCTAACGTTAAAAGGCTATTCCAGGTCTGCGCTTATGCCACTCCGTCGCCTGCTCATACGCGAACGCGGCGTGGAACATGCGCGCTTCGTGCAACGCGGGCGCGGCCAGTTGCAGGCCCACCGGCAGCCCCTCCGCATCGAAGCCGCACGGCACGCTGATCGCGGGGATGCCCGCCAGCGCCTGCGATAGCGTGAAGATGTCCGCCAGATACATCTGCAGCGGATCGGCGGTGCGCTCGCCCAGGCGGAAGGCCGTAACCGGCGATGTTGGCCCGGCGATGAGGTCTACATCCGCAAAGGCCACGTCGAAATCGCCCTTGATGAGCGTGCGCACCTTCTGCGCCTTGAGGTAATAAGCGTCGTAGTACCCCGCGCTGAGTGCATACGTGCCGAGCATAATCCGCCGCAGCACTTCCGGACCAAAGCCCGCGCCGCGCGTGTGCGCGTACAAATCGCCGATGGTCTCGAAGTTTCCCCCGGCGTCTGCACGGGCGCTGGCCCGGTAGCCGTAGCGGACGCCGTCGAAGCGTGCCAGGTTCGCGCTGGCTTCCGCCGGTGCGACGAGATAATACGTCGAGAGTGCATAATCGGTGTGCGGCAGGTGAACGTCCACCAGTTCCGCGCCCAACTCGACGAACGTCTGTAGGGCTTCGCGGATAGCGTGTTCGACGTCGGGCTGCAATCCCTCGGCGAAGTACTCGCGCGGCACGCCGATGCGCAGGCCCTTCACGTCCCGCGACAGCGCCGCGCTATAATCAGGCACCGGATCGGGCCACGTCGTGCTATCCAGTGGATCGTGGCCTGCCATGATCTGAAGCATCAGCGCCGCATCGGTCACGTCACGTGTCAACGGCCCTGCCTGATCCAGCGACGAGGCGAACGCGATTAGCCCGTACCGCGAGCAGCGCCCGTAGGTGGGGCGCGCGCCGACCACGCCGCACAACGCCGCCGGCTGCCGCACCGATCCGCCGGTATCTGTGCCCACCGCCGCGAGCGCCTCCCCCGCCGCGACCGCTGCCGCGCTGCCACCACTGGAACCGCCGGGCACGCGCGTCGCGTCCCACGGATTGCGCGTGGGGAAGAAGGCGGAGTTCTCCGTGCTCGATCCCATCGCAAATTCGTCCAGGTTTGTCTTGCCCAGAACGATCGCGCCTGCTGCCTTGAGCTTGCGAACAATCGTGGCGTCGAAGGGTGGGATATAGCCTTCGAGGATTTTGGAACCAGCGGTGGTCTCGACGCCCTGTGTGGAGATGTTGTCCTTGAGCGCGATAGGGATACCGAGCAGCGGCGCATCGTGATCCTCCGCACGCGCAGCGTCGGCGGCTGCGGCCTGTTCCAACGCCGTTTCGGGCGTCAATGTCAGATAGGCTTGGAGGGCATTGTCGACGGCGAGGATGCGATCTAACACCGCCTGCGTCAAGTCGACCGACGTGATATCGCCATGTCGCAGCGCATCCAGGGCTTCGTGGATGGTCAGATCGCAGAGATCGCTCACACTCACTTCCTCAACGCACCGGTGGAACGACGAAGCAGTCGTCCCGCGCGGCAGGAGCGTTCGCCAGCGCGTCTTCTATCGGCAGCGTAGACGTCGTTTCATCATCGCGCAAGACGGTGCTCAGCGGCAGCATACTCGCCGTCGGCGGGATAGCGTCCGTATCCAGCTCTTGCAGTTGCTCGGCATGGTCCAAAATCGCCGAGAGCTGTTCCTGGTACAGTGCCACCTCCGCCTCGTCCAAGGCGACGTGAGCTAGGGCAGCGATATGTTCTACATCTTCACGGGTCAGTTGTTTTGCTTTGTCCATCATTTGCTCTATGAGAAACTCCCGATTTTCGCCTGGATTATAGCATCCTTTTGCATATACGCCGACAAGCAAAAATGCGGAAGAACGTTATGTCCTTCCGTATCCCGCTCAGGTGAATGCGCGACAGAGTCGCGTTCAGGTTGCATTCCTCGCGGCTTGCCGCGATAACGGGTCCAGGGCTTCCCCTAGAATTCATACCTATGAATGGCACCTTTGGCTGCGACATAGTTCGGTCAAACTTCATATTCTCTCCTCCTATGCTATAATTGTTCTCTGATTGGACAAGTGAAGGCTCTCTATCTTTAGCATGACAAAAAGACTTTCACTTGAACCCTTGCGAAGGTCTGTGAACCTCTGGTTCACCTGGATCTTCACAGGGGTGAGAAAGTCAAAGTATAGAGGAAGATAGGCGATATTATGGTGACGTGGGCGCGTGTACGGTATCGGGTCGCGCAGTTTTTCACAACTTTCTGGACTTCACTTCGCCCGGTTGACGTCACTTACGCGGCGCGTCATCTCGATCCTGCCCTGCTGTGCCTTTTCCGGCGTATGTCCCGCGCCGAACAGCATCACGGCATCGCTATCTGCCGGGCCTTGCATGCACAGGGCCATACCGATGCGGATCTGCTTGTTGCCGCGCTGCTTCACGATGTCGGCAAAATCCAAGCGCCGCCGCGTCTATGGGATCGGGTCATTGCCGTTCTGGGAGAACATTTTGCGCCGCAGCGGGCCGCCCGCTGGAGCGCTGGTGAACCGTGCGGTCTCAAGCGCGGCTTCGTCGTTCGCCGGATGCATGCCGAATGGGGTGCGGCGCTGGCAGCGCAAGCCGGTGCCTCCCCACGCTCGGTGGCTTTGATTTGTCACCACCACGATCCGGCGGAAAATGATGCCGAATTGGCGGCACTGCAAGCAATGGATAACCACTAATTATGCCATCACAATCGCGTCGCATTTTGATGATTGCCCCCACGTCCTTCTTCCTGGACTACGGGTGCCACATCCGTATCCTGGAAGAAGCGCGCGCGCTATTGGCGCAGGGGCTACAAGTCCGCATCGTCACCTACTACCTGGGCCGCGACTTGCCCGGCCTGGACATCGTGCGTTCGGCCCCTACGCCCTGGCGCTCCGACTACGAGGTCGGTTCGTCGCGCCACAAGATCGCCTTCGATGCGCTGCTCTCGTGGAAAGCGCTGTGGACGGCGCTGCGCTGGCAACCAGATATCATTCACGGGCATCTGCACGAAGGCGCGCTGATTGGTCACGTTCTCGCCAAGCTGCTGCACGTTCCGCTGGTCTTCGATTTCCAGGGCAGTTTGACGGGCGAGATGCTCGATCATCACTTTTTGAAGAAGGACAGCGTGGGCTACTATTGGTGGCACCGGCTGGAAGAGCGCATCGTCGAGATGCCGGATGCCATCGTCACCAGCACCGTCCACAGCGCGGAATTGCTTGCCAGCGTCTTCCGGCGTACCGAGAACGTTTACCCCCTGCCCGACAGCGTCAACCTGGATTTCCTCTTTCCCACATGCCTCACGCCTGAAGAGCGCCGGCAGCGGCGTGCCAGATTGGGCATTCCGCCGGATCGCCAAGTCGTCGTCTACCTGGGACTGCTGGCCGATTATCAAGGTGTGCCGCAAATGCTTGAAGCCGCCGCGTCTTTGCGGGCGCGGGGCGAGGCCGTCACCTTTTTAGTGATGGGTTTTCCGCGGGTGGAACATTACCGGCACTATGCGCGTGACTTGGGTCTTACCGCTCAAGATATGATCTTCACCGGCAAGATGCCCTATGAGCAGATTCCTGCCCACCTGGCACTCGGCGACGTAGCCGTCGCGCCCAAAATCTCGGCGACGGAGGGTAGCGGGAAAATCCTCAACTATATGGCAATGGCGCTGCCGGTGGTCGTCTACGATACGCCCGTGAGCCGCGAGTATCTGAACAATCTGGGCCTTTACGCCACGCCTGTGGGTGACGCGGAGGCATTGGCGCAGGCACTGCACGCGATCCTGCGCGATCCCGCGGGCGCGGCGCAGCTTGGCGCGCGGCTCCGCCAGCGCGCCGGTAAACATTTCTCGTGGAGCCGTACCGGACGCCAACTCTTGCACGTCTACGAAAGACTATGGCAGAGATAAAGACTTCTTCCCAACGCAGCCCGTACTGGCGTGCCTCGGTCTTCTACTTCAGCCTGTGGGCCATTATGGGCGCACAAATGCCGTTCTTCAACGTCTACTTTGCCCGGCTGGGTCTCAGCAGCCTGGAGATTGGCATCCTTGCCACCACATTCCCGTTGACGGCGCTGTTTGTCGGCCCGGCGCTCTCCCTGTTGGCCGACCGGCGGCGCTGGCAGAGGCGTATGTTGTTCATCTCCATCGGGAGTACGGGGGCGCTGCTCATCCTCTTCCTCTTTGCGCGATCCTTCGTGCCCTTGTTGATCCTGGTTTTGGTACGCGCCGCGTTGTTCAGCCCGATGATGTCCATCGCTGATGGTATGGTCGCGCGCATGGCTACCCGGCATCACATCGACTACGGCAAACTGCGCCTGTGGGGATCACTGAGCTTTGCCGGGGCTGCTTTGGTCTGCGGCGCGCTGTGGGAGCGATGGGGCTTCGAGGCGATGTTTAGCGTGGTAAGTGTGCTAACCCTGCCCGTGTTGTGGGCCGCGACGGGGTTGGAAGAAACCGCTCCGGTAGATCGCTACGTGACGGACGCCCCCGTCACCGCCCCTACCTTGCGCGATGTGCGCCGGGATCGGGGGTTGGTTGCACTCCTCGTGGCGGTTTCGCTGGTCGGCATCGCCGAAGGGATGTACATGACGTTTTCCGGCGTCTATATGGACCAGCTCGGCGGCGCGGAATTTCTGGTCGGCGCGCTCTTTGGCCTTTCGGCGCTCGCCGAGCTACCGGCAATGCGCTACAGTGGCGCTATCTTCCGCAAACTCGGCAAGCCGATTGCTGTGTCGCTGGCCTATGGTCTCGTCGGGATCGCTTTCCTGGGCTACGCGGTAGTGCGCCAACCCTGGCTTTTGTTGATGTTTGCTATGGTTAAAGGCGTGGGCTTCGCGCTCTATTTTGTGGGCAACGTCAGC
>JBNGDO010000217.1:0-5659 GCA_049975385.1 Anaerolineae bacterium
AGGCGGTGGAAAACCACAACCCCGAGGTCATCGTCATCGACGAGATCGGGCGCGAGTTGGAAGCGATGGCGGCACGCACGATCGCCGAGCGCGGCGTGCAACTGATCGCCACGGCGCACGGCAACACGCTCGAAAACCTGCTGCTGAACCCCACGCTCTCCGACCTGGTCGGCGGCATCGAAAGCGTCACGCTCTCCGATGAAGAAGCGCGCCGTCGCGGCACGCAGAAGACGGTGCTCGAACGGCGCGCCCCACCCACGTTCGACGTGCTGGTCGAAATCCAGGATCGCCAGCGCGTGCTGGTGCGCGATGACGTGACCCAGGCTGTCGACGCGCTGCTGCGCGGTCGTCCCCGACCAGAGGTGCTGCGCTACCGGGATAACGATGGCGAGGTGCGCATGGAGCAGATCGATTGGATGGAAGGGCAAAGCGACGAAGACAGCAAAAGCGCTCCGCCATCCTTTTATAACGAGAAAACCAGAGCCATGGTCAGCCGGCGCAAACTGAAGGAGAGGCGCATTTATCCCTACGGCGTGGCTCGCAACCGGCTGCTCCGTGCCGCACAACTACTTCACGTGCCAATACGCATCGTCGACAACCTGGGCGAGGCACACGTGATGGTCACGTCTAAGCAATATTATCGCAAACGTCCCCACATCGTCCGCGATGCCGAGAGCCGCAACGTGCCCGTCTACGCGCTGCGGGCCAGTACCAACGCGCAAATGGAGGCATTCTTGACCGATCTCTTCCAGCTCTCGGAAGAAGAGACCGACCCGTTCAACCTGGCGATGCAAGAAACGGAAAGCGCAATCCAAAAGGTACTGGCCGGCAAGGAACAGTCCATAGACCTCGCGCCGCAAAATTCGTTCGTGCGGCGCTACCAACATGAAATGGCTGAGAGGGCGAACCTCACCTCGCGCTCGCATGGCAAGGAGCCATACCGCAGCGTGCGCGTCTTCCGCGATAGTTAAACCACGTACCTATGTGTTTATTTTTCATCAGCAGATTAAGCAGATTTAGCAGATTGTCATAAGCTGGTTGAAAAATCTGCTAAATCTGCTGATAGAAAAAGATGACAACAGGATTATTCATCACACTGGAGGGACCGGACGGCAGCGGCAAGACGACGCAGGCCCGCTTGCTGGCCGAATGGCTGACCGCGCAGGGCTATCCGCTGCTGACAACGCGGGAGCCGGGCGGCACGCGCATCGGTGAGGCCATCCGCGATGTGCTGCACGACTGCGCACACACCGAAATGGCACCTCAGACCGAAATCCTCCTCTACTCTGCATCCCGCGCGCAGCACGTGGCGGAGGTCATCCGCCCGGCACTGGCTGCCGGGAAGCTCGTGCTGTGCGACCGTTATTTCGACAGCACCTACGCCTATCAAGGCTATGGACGCTGTCTGCCATTGGAAGCCTTGCGCGCCATCACGGATTTTGCCGTGCAGGGCCTCATCCCCGATTTTACGCTGTACCTGGATGTATCGCCGGAGGTAGGCTTACAGCGCCGCGCGCACAGCGGAGAGGCGCTGAACCGCCTCGACCGTGAGGCACTGGCCTTCCACGAGCGCGTGCGAGCGGGTTATCTGAAATTGGCCACCGCCGAGCCATCACGCTGGCGCATCATCGACGCGCAACGCCCCCTTGAGGATGTGCAACAAGCTCTGTGCACGACACTGACGGAGTATTTAACCGCGAATTTTCACGCGTAGGGGCCCTTACATTGGATACCCCCGGAGGAAACATTATGCCCGTAAAAGTCGCCGTCGCGCAGATGGACCCCAAGTTAGGACAGAACGCAGCGAATCTCACGCGCATCCTGGCACTATTCCAGGAGGCGGTGGAACAGGGCGCGCGGCTGGTGGTCTTCCCAGAGTGCGCGGTCTCCGGCTACGGTTTCGCGGCATTAGAGACGGGCTACGCGGCAGCGGAGACCATCCCCGGCCCGACGACGGATGCGCTGGCCGCTGCCTGCCGCGAGACCGATGCTTACACCGTGGTGGGCTTGCTCGAACGTGACGGCAGCGAGAACCTTTACAACAGCGCGGCGCTCATCGGCCCGGAGGGTGTGGTGGGCGTCTACCGCAAGGCGCACCTGCCGCTCCTGGGCGTGGATCGCTTCACGGCGCCGGGTGACAGTGGCTTCCGCGTGTGGGAGACCGCTATCGGGCGCGTGGGCATCGCCATCTGCTACGATCTGCGCTTCCCGGAGGCCACGCGCGTGCTGGCGCTCGAAGGCGCGGACCTCATCGCGTTACCCACCAATTGGCCCGACGGCTCGCAGAACGCGCCGCAGTTCGTCACGCGCACGCGGGCGCTGGAAAATCGCGTGTTCCTGCTCGCTTGCAACCGTTGCGGGGAGGAGAGCGGGTTTTGGTTCTTCGGTCACAGCCAGATTGCCGATCCGGGCGGCAACGTGCTGGCGGAGGCCGGTGACGGCGAGCAAATCTGCTACGCCGAGATCGAGCCGGAGCAGGCGCGCCAAAAGCGCATCGTGCTGCGTCCGGGGGCATTCGAGCTGGACACGGTGGGCGACCGGCGGCCTGACTTGTACACGGCGTTGGTGAAAGCTTGAACAGGTTGGCATGACAGGCTTGACTTGTGCCCCGTAAAGGTATAATCATTGGTAGAGGGACAAAATTATCGTTTATCCGGTGTGTCCAATGTCAGATACAATACCAATCTATCGTCTAAACCCCGTCGTCGCCATCGAAGATTTCGGCGAGCGCTCGCTGGCGCTGCACTGCGAGGACTTGCGTCTGGTGGAGCTGAACGCCACCGCGCGCGACCTGGTCAACCGCCTGGACGGAGAAACCCCGTTGGAAGCTGTCGCAGCGGCGATGGCTGCGGAGTATGCCCAGCCTGTAGAAGTGATCCTGGAGGATGCGCGCGTCATCCTCGGGCAAATGGAACAACTCGGCATCGTCGAACCGGTGCAGCCGGAACAGTCGCAGACCAAACGTAAGCCGTAGAACGACTATAGTGACAAGAGGTCAATTATGAACACAACTGAATCCACATTGTACATCGTCAATCCCGACGTGTCGTGCCGCGAAGAAGGACCGGATGGCGCGCTGCTGTTCAATCCCGATACGGATGCCGTGTTGGTGATCAACACCACCGGTCTGCTGATCTGGGAAGCGCTGCGCGAGCCGCGCGACAAAGCAGCGGTCGTCGCGTCACTGGCGAGCCAGTGCAACAACGTTCCAGAAGACAACGTGGCGGGAGATGTGGATGAGTTTATGGAGCAACTGATCGCCAAAGGGTTTGTGGGCATCTATCAAGGCGCTGTACAATTATAAGGATATATTCAACGATTATGTTTTACTGAAAATTCGAGACGCCAGGGCATCATAGCGGAGGTGGACAGATGCTACGAGCTGTTGAAGCTGTAATTGATAAAAAAGGGAAAGTCCGCCTGCTGTCGCCAATTCGTTTGTCGACAGCACGGCGCGCAATCGTAACCATTCTAGATGAGGAATGGTATGGCGATGTTGCTGAAACGGCTTTGCTGAGTGAAGCTGCGCTTGCTGAAGATTGGAATCGCCCAGAGGAAGAGGCCGCGTGGTCACACTTACAACCGGCGCTATCGTCTTAGTGCCATTTCCGTTTTCTGATTTGTCGAAAGCAAAACTTCGGCCGGCAGTTGTATTGGCAAAGGTTATTCAAGGGGATTGGATTCTATGCCAGATCACCAGCAATCCATACAGGGACGCTCAAGCCATCGAACTCACAGACGCTAGTTTTATCGCAGGCTCATTACGCACGACAAGCTATGCTCGACCAGGTAAGTTGTTCACGGCAAACCACGAGTTGATAAAGGCTCAAGTAGGTGTGTTACGAACAGAGGCTTTCAGACAGGTAATCGAAGCTGTTATTGCTCTCTTACGCGCGAGCATAGCGACATAGAGACCCTTCAAACGTTGGAACGTTCAAAGGGTATATTTTCAGGAGTTTATTGTTGGTTAACGTTTCTCTTCCCAAAGTTATGGGGGCACCAAAGTCGGTGGATATCGCGATCACCGGGCGGTGCAACCTGAGCTGCAAATACTGCTTCTACGCCGACGAAATGGTGGCGTTGCGCGACCTGCCCACCGAACGCTGGCTAAGATTTTTCGCGGAGTTGGGCAATCTTGCCGTGCAGCGCGTGACCCTGACCGGCGGCGAAGTCTTCACCCGGCCCGACCTGTTCGAGCTGATCGACGGCGTGATCGCCAGCCGGATGCGCTACGGCCTGCTGACCAACGGCACGCTCATCACCGAGAAAGTGCTGGCACAGTTCGAGCACGGCAAGCGCCGCCTGCGCCTGGACTCGATCCAGATTTCCATCGACGGCTCGCGGGCCGAGATTCACGACAAGACGCGCCCCGGCAGCTTCGATCGCGCCATCCGCGGCCTGCGGCTGCTGGTGGAGGCGGGCTTCCCGATGACGGTGCGCGTCACAATCACCCGCCACAACGTCGATGACCTGGAAGCCATCGCCCACCTGCTGCTGGAAGACGTGGGCCTGAAGAGCTTCAGCACCAACGAGGCCTACGCCTGCGGCATCGTGGAACGCCAGGAGGACAACATCATCCTGACACCCGCGCAACGTCGCCAGGCCATGCAAACCCTCACCGATCTGGTCGCCCGCTACGACGGGCGCATCGGCGCGTCAGCGGGGCCGCTGGCCCTGGCACGCGAATCCGAGCGCATCGAGGCGGCGCTGGCACGCGGCGAAACCGGCTTCCCCGGTCGCGGGACGCTGTGCGGCTGCGGCGGTATGTGGAGCAAGCTGGCCGTGCTGCACGACGGCACCATCGTCCCCTGCCACACCATCAGCGAGTTGACGCTCGGCGTCATCGGCGAGGACGATTTCCAGCAGGTGTGGCTCTCGCATCCCACGATGGTCGAACTGCGGAAGCGTCACACCATCCCGCTGCAATCGTTGGAGACGTGCCGCGACTGTACTTACCAGGGGTTCTGTACCGGCGGCTGCCCGCAAGGCGCGCTCTTCCACACCGGTGAACTCAACGCCCGCAACCCGATGAACTGCTATCGCGTGTTCAAGGGCGAGGATCCATATTACGCCTTGGAGGCCGGCGGAGCAATTGATTACACAATACAGCAACGCAGCCTGTGGAGCGATAAAAGCATCGAGGAAATCAGCCGCATGGCAATGCAAAACCGTTCAACTGAACAAAAAAGAACTCGGTAGAAAGGCAACGAATGATGAAAAGAAGCGATATGAGACAGCCTATCAAGACGAATTTGGAACGTCTTGACGCACTATCCGATGAAATGATTGACACATCGGATATTCCTCTTTTGGAAGAGGAATTCTTTGCGACTGCACAGTGGCGGATGCCGCAGGCAAAGGTTGAGGTGATGGTGGAGGTCGAGCCAGAAGTTTTGGAATGGTTCAAAGCGCAGGGCGATCATTATCAGCGATATCTGGCTGCGGCGTTGCGCATTTACGCTTTAGCGCATCAAGCGCCTGCGAGGTCATGATGACCCTATGTGACCCTCTCCCCGAGGAAGCGCCTGAGACAGGCGCGCCCGCCGCCCCGGCCCTGAACCTGCCCGACGGCGTGCCGCCGTTGACCACCTTCTACCTCTACCTGACCGACGGCTGCAACCTGAACTGCCGCCACTGCTGGATCGCGCCGCGGTTCGTG
>JBNGDO010000218.1:0-5621 GCA_049975385.1 Anaerolineae bacterium
TGCGGGCGCCGCCCACAAGCGCAAAAACACCCTTTCACCCGCGCCTTTAGGCGCAAAATGCTGCGCCCAGCGAATTTTCGGATAGATTCTTAGCAAGATATGTCCGGCAGTAGTTGCATTGCCGTGTGTCCGGGGTTATAATACGGTGTATCTGAGTTATGTCCCGTCCGCAGTCGGGATAAGGAGGTGTTTATGGCGCAGGGAGCTACAGTGGCCGATCTTTTCGCGTTAGCCATCGCGGCAGAGACATCTGCAGCGGAGCTCTACCGTGGATTGGTGGTGAAGTTTGCCGACTACAGTGACGTTGCCGAATTCTGGCAGCGTTACGTGACGGATGAAATTAGCCATGCGCGTTGGCTGGCGCGTTTGCAGGGCAATCTGAGCGTCGAGCAGCTTGCGGCCCGTGCGGACCCGGTAATGTTGGAAAATGCGCGCCACGCGGCGAATGTGTCGGTTGAGGCGTTGTTGGATGACGTTCATACGCTTGAAGATGCCTATGAGTTGGTCAACGACCTGGAGAATTCAGAGATCAATGCTGTGTTTGAGTTTTTGATATCGAGTTTTCCCACGGATACAGATGTCTTGTCTTTTCTGCGAACGCAGTTGATGGAGCACATCAACCGGCTCATCACGGCATTCCCGGAGCGATTCAGAGATCCCGGCGCGCGGCTGGCAGCCGTTGCCCGGACAGAGGAGGTAGCTTGATGCAGATTGAGGTCATAACCGGTGCGCTGCAAACGGTGACGGCGCAGGCGATTGTGGTGAATCTTTTCGAGGGTGTGACTGTCCCTGGCGGCGCGACGGGCGCAGTGGACGAGGCGCTCGGAGGTCAGATTCAGGCGCTCATCGCCGGCGGCGACTTTCGCGGCAAGCGTAACGAGATCGCGGTACTTTATCCCAACGGAGCGCTCCCCGCGCAGCGGGTGATCCTGGTTGGGCTGGGCAAGCGCGAGAAATTCACACCGGATACGATCCGGCAGGCTGCCGGGACTGCGGCGAAGAAAGCGCGTGACCTGGGCGTGACGCACCTGCATACGATCATCCACGGGGCCGGGGCCGGTGACATCGAACCGGAACTGGCGGCGGAGGCTACCGTCGAGGGGACGTTGTTGGCGCTGTATCGTTTCCACGAGTTGAAGACGCAGTTGGAAGAGGTGCGTCCCGACCTCGAGGCGCTCACGTTGGTGGAATTGGATGCTGCGCGTGTGCCCGAACTCGAAGCTGGCGCGCGTGCCGGACAGATCGTGGCCGAATCCACGCTGCTGGCCCGCGACCTGGTAAACCGTCCGGCGAACATCGCCACGCCGACGCACATTGCGGAGGTGGCGGAGCGCATGGCCGAGGAAGCCGGGTTACGTTGCGAAATCTTGGACAAGGCCGCGCTTGAGGCACTGGAGATGCACACATTGCTCAGCGTCAACCGGGGCGGCGATGAACCGGCGCGCATGGTCATCCTGGAGCACAACGCCGGGCGCGACGATCTGCCGGTGGTGGTGTTGGTGGGCAAGGGCATCACCTTCGACACGGGCGGCATCTCACTGAAGTCGGGCGCGAATATGCACCGCATGAAGGGTGACATGGGCGGTGCGGCGGCGGTCATCGGCGCGTTGCGGGCGGTGGCCCTGTTGGACGTGCCATTGCGTGTGGTTGGATTGGCGCCGCTAACGGAGAACATGCCCGACGCGCACGCGACCAAGCCGGGCGACGTCGTGCGCTCGCTCAAGGGATTGACCGTCGAAATCCTCAACACCGATGCGGAAGGCCGCCTGATTTTGGCGGATGCGCTCACCTACGCGGGGACGTTCGAGCCGGCGGCCGTGTTCGACATTGCGACGCTCACCGGCGGGCGGGTGGTCGCTTTGGGCGCCCACGCAGCGGCGGTGATGGGCGACGAGGAACTCATCTCGCGCTTGCGTGCCGCCGGCGACGCCACCTACGAGCGTGTCTGGCCGTTGCCTCTCTTCGAGGAGTACGGCGAGCAGCTCAAGAGCGGTGTAGCGGACGTGGCAAATATCGGCGGGCGCGCGGCCAGCAGCATTACCGCGGGCTATTTCCTCAGCAAATTCGCCCCCGATGATGTGCCGTGGGTCCACATCGACATTGCCGGCCTGGATCAGATTGAGAAGGACTTGCCCTACACGCCCAAAGGCGCGACGGGCTATGGAGTGCGGTTGCTCGTGGAAGCCTTGCGGCGCTGGTAAGAAAAGCGAATTCTCGGAAGAGGGGCGGAGTGAAACTCCGCCCCTCTTCTTTTTATTGGACTGTCACTTGTTCGTACACCTGGTAGGCGTTGCCGTCGAGGTCCTCGACGATAAAGCCGACGAGATAATCTCCGACTGCGGCATCCAGCTCCGTCCAGGTGAACATCTGCGTGCCGAAGGTCAGCGTGCCGCCGGCTTGCCGTGAAGTTTGCGCGACCTGGCCTTGCGCGTTCAGATCGAGCCATTTGTCTAGCACGGTGAAGGTGTCGCCGGTTTGCGGCAGGATTTCACGCGGCGCGCCGGTGCCGTCCTCCCCGGTGAAGCCGAATACCTGTTGCAGCACGCCGTTGGCGAAGTAGAGACGCGCATAGCGGGACTCGCCCGAGCCGGCGTAGGTGTACGTGCCATCGACGGTGTAGACGGCCTCTTCGTACGTCGCGCCGTAGCTCTGCGGCTCGAAGTTCGCCACCACGGTATCGACGCCGTCGCTGATGGAGAAGAGCACCGGTTCCCACTCGAACTCCATGGTGAAGCTGTCGTCCGCGCTCCACACCGGATAGTAGACGCCGTTGAGTTCGCGGGTTTCGCTGCTCTCCAGGTAGTCGGAGTCGGCGACGAAGATGGAGTTCGACGCCTGGTCGTAGAAGCCGACGAACAGGTAGATGTAACCGACGCTCTCGCCTTGGATGTCGATGCTGAGGAGGATCGGACGGCCTGGCGCAGCGACGTCGCTCGACAGGGTGATGGGAGAGACTTCGATGCGACCCGCGCCCGGCGGGTTGAGCGTGGCGCCGCGGTCGGGGATGACGATGTCGGCAGCAGCCGGTTCGAAGGTCCGCCCGGTGTAGTGGAAGGCCAGGAAGTCGTCCCACAAAGATGTCTGCGCGAACTGGCTCGCCACGATATTGTACGATTGGTAGCCGGTGACGGGCGAGGCGTAGAGCTGCGAGTTCGGGAAGTAGAGCGAGATGCCGGTGGCGCCCGGCTTTTTCGCGCCGTGCTTTTCGACGATGATGGCCTGATTCAGCGCGGCAAGCACCTGATCGGCGGCCTGGCTGATGGCCTGGCTGCCGCCCTCGCGTTTCAGCAATTGCACGAAGTTGCCCAGATCGATGTACGCGGGCGGGACATTGTCCCCGAAGATGTTGCTGAACGATTGGGCGTAGCTGCGTGCCTGCGCCACAGTGCGCTGGTTGGCGGATTGCAGCGCGTAGGAGAAATCGTTGACCTTGCCGACCAGCGCCGGAATCGCCGACAGGTCCACCGCCGTCAGCGTGATACTTTGCTCGAATTGTTGCGTTACCTGGCTCGCCGATGGCGCCATGCCGAAGAATCCGCCCATCGGCATGCTTTGCCGCAGTAGGTCGGCGCGGGCCTGGTCATCGACGATGCGCTGATCATCCTGGATGTAGCTTTGCACGATCATCTGGCCGAGGTCGGCGCCGCTCATGGAGGGATAGGCGTTCAACGATTCGAGGAAAGCGGTGTAGGCCCACCCGAGGGCTGGTTCGGTCTCTTGTGAGGCGACGGCGTAGCGCGCGTGCGACGCCAGCATGCTGAAGACTTCCAGGTGGCCCATCAGGCACGCGTCCATGCCGATGAGTTCGAATTTGTCGATGCCGGTTTGGCTGCGAATTGCGATCAGCGCCTCATCCAATTCGTGCAAGTAGAGCTGGTTGCCCAGCGCCGAACCCAGAGGGAAGGACGTGTCACCGCGCACTCGCGGGTCGGGATCGCTCCAGCCACCGGGCCAGCCCAGGCCGTGATCGGACATAATCAGCACGTACTTGTCCGCCGGGAAATTGGCGACGGCCCAGGTGACAAAGTCGATGAGCGTGTTGCCGTCGGCCATGTTGAGTTCGCCGAGGTCGGCGAGCTCCTGGGAGCCGACCCGCTCCAAGTCGTCATCTTGCGTGACGTAGAACCGTTTCGTCGAAGTCCAGTCGCCGTCGGCAGAATAGCCACCGCGATAGCGATCCACTTGCGCGACGATGTGAACGTTGTCGCTGGAACCGATGCGCTCGGCCTCGTTCAGGTCGATGTAGATGTCCTGTTCGAGGATTTTGTCATCGGCGTCCTGGTAGAGCATCACCAACCACGACTTTTCTTCACCTGTTGTTACCGGGAGGATGGGTGGTGGTGAGGTAGGTCTCTCCGGGGCCGTGGTAGGATAGTCATAGGTGTATTCGTCGTCTGACGGCTCCGGCAAAGAGAGGTCGCCTAAATCTCCTAACCCGCCTGAGATGAAATAGATGAGGGCGCAGACGACGCACAACACGATGCCCCCCAGGATGATGATGAGGAGTAGCTTGGGTTTGCCGCCGCCACGGCTACTGCCGCCACGGCTGCTGCCGCCACGGCTGCTGCTCAGCAGTTGGCTGAGGAGCGATAAAAGGGGTAGTCCGCCTTGACTGGTGCCGCCAGGTGAAGGGACGCCTCCGGTTGTGTCATAGGGCCGTGAGGTCCCACTGGAACTGGGTGGTCGTGTGGTGCCGGCACCGGAGGGCGTGGATGTCCTGGGGGGTCTTTGGCGCTTAGGCGTTGCGGCGCGTTCGCGTTCGCCGGTATCTCCGGGGCCCGGACGCCGTCGTCGCTGGGCGCGGATGGTCTCCTTATTGTCGTCACTCATTTAGCACTCTCCTTTTCTGTGCTGTTATGTATCCAATAATACGATCCAACCGTTATCCAGATGCACTTTGCCTTGCTTGCGCAGTGTCGCCAGCGCACGATTGACGCTTTCACGGCTCGTCCCCACGAGGGCGGCCAACTCCTGCTGCGTCATCGGCAAGGTGATGCGCACGCCGCCCGTTACGGGCCGTCCCGACCATTCGGCCAGCCGGCGCAGCCGCGCGATGAGCCGGTCGGATACCGTCAGCGAGGCCAGTCCTTCAGCCTCTTCTGTCATGTGACGCAGCCGTTCGCTCAGGGCGCGTAACAGGCTGCGCGCCAGGGTGGGGGACCGTTCCAGCCCGTGGAGCAGCACGTTCTGGTTCAGTTCCAGAGTTGTGGTTGGCTCGATCGTCTCCACACTGGCCGAGCGCGGCATATCCTCGAAGAGCGCCATCTCGCCGACGATCTCGCCCGGCCCGAAGATGCTGACCGATAACTCGCGCCCGTCCTCGCCGATGACGTAGATGCGCACTTTGCCTTTGACGATGATGTGACAGGTGTATCCCGGATCCCCTTCGTGGAAGATGATCTCCCCGGCCTCGTATTCGCGGGCCTGAGCCTCGCCTGCCAGGAACCGCAGTTCCTCGCCGGTCAACCCGGAAAACAAGGGGAGGGAGTGTAGAAAGGCGACGCGTTCTGTCAGTGGATCTTGTACTTTACGATTGTCGGTCATCGTCGGCCTCATAGCCGGTTTTTGATATTGAGGACGTGTTGTCACCGTTGGTCGATACCCCCATTGTAATCCCATCC
>JBNGDO010000219.1:0-5521 GCA_049975385.1 Anaerolineae bacterium
ACGGTCAACTCGACGTAGCGGACGCGCTCTCCGATTTGCGCGGCCAGACGGCGCTGTGCGGAGGAGATCAGCATCTGTCGCGCGCCGGTCCCGGCTGCGTTCCCCACTTGCTTGAAGCGTTCTAGCGGGAGAGGCGGGAACATCCCGATGCGGATCGCGCTTTCCAGGTCGAGGTACGTACCGAACGCCCCGGCGACAATGAAGCTGTCGATATCCTGGACCGTCAACCCGGCTTCCAATAGCAGCACCTCCACACCCGCGCGGATCGCGCCCTTCGCTAACTGAATCTCATTGATATCCTTGCGGGTGACGAGCAAATCGTGACCGTTGCCGGTAGCCGCTGCGGGCGCGAGCAGAAACGCGCCGCCGCCATCCCACGGGACGATGCGCGGGTGATCCGACTGGAAGCGCCCGGTGCGCTTGACGATCCCGGTAGCGCGCAATTCCGCCACCGCATCGAGGATGCCGGAGCCGCAGAGGCCCACTGGCAGTTTACCGCCGATGGTCTGAATGCGCACATCGTCACCGGTGCTTGCACCAGCGCCAGCGTCTGCACGGGGTACGATCTGCACGTACTCCACCGCGCCAGGGGCCGCGCGCATGCCCGCATAGATGTGCGCGCCCTCGAAGGCCGGACCGGAGGCGCAGGAGCAACTCAGCAATTGCCCATCCACCGCCAGGCTGATCTCGGTGTTGGTACCGATGTCGAGCGCGACGGTCGGCTTTTGCGAGCGCCAGGCATCCGTCGCCAGCAGCATAGAGACGTGATCCGCGCCGACGTATCCAGCGATGTTCGGCGGCAGGTAGACCTTCGCGCCGGAAGCCAGCTTCAGTCCCAGATGGCACGCGCAGATGTCCAGTGGGTCGGTGACGGCGGCGATGTAGGGTGATTCGCCCAACTGCCGCACTGGCAATCCCGCAAAAAAGTGGTGAATGGCCGTGTTCCCCACCACCACCGCTTCGACGATCTGTTCGTGGCTGACGCCGGCCTCCCCGCAGAGCTGGTCGATCAGATCGTTCAGGCTCTCCACCAGGCGCGTTTGCATTAGATGGCGGCCGTCGGGGTGGGTATTCGCATACGCGATGCGGCTGACGACGTCTTCTCCATAAGCAATCTGCGGATTCATCAGCCCCGCTTTGGCCAACGTGTGGCCGGTCGCCAGATCGAGCAAATAGGCCGCCATCTTCGTCGTGCCGATGTCCACCGCCAGGCCGAGCAGCGCCTGCTCCGGATGTAGCACACCTACAACCTCGCTACGGTGATTGCGCCGGCGCAGCGCCAGGCGTACGGACCAATTCTGTTCGCGCAGTTTTCCGGAAAGATCGCGCAGCACCGGCTGGTCGAAGAAGGGCCGGGGGATGTCCTGCTCCGCCAATGCCTCAGTCAAACGGACGGTGTCGGAGCGCAAGTCGTGTAGCACCGGCACAGAAACGGTGAGGTCCACAGCCTGCACTACGGGATCAATAGCGATTTCGCTTTCCTGCCCCTCAATCTGGAGACGCTGCGGCGTACTCAACGAGGCGGGGGGGATGTCGATCTTCACATCTCCGAGCGGCCGTGCCTGGCAGGCCAACCGGTGTCCTGCCGCCAGCTCCGCCGCGCCGAACGTGCGTGTTTCGACCGGGGTGGGCGGCGTCAAATCGCCGTGCATCAGCCGCACGCGACACTTGCCGCACGCGCCCGCGCCACCGCACACGGCGACGATCTCCACGCCCGCGCGCCGCGCCGCGTCAAGCAGCGTCATGCCCGGCTCGATGAGCGCCCGCCGTCCAACGGGTTCCAAATCCACTGTGAACTGTGTTTGTTGTTGAGAAAAATACTGTACGTTCTCCACGCGCCAACCTCGACCCATCATTATTGTGGCACTAAGGGTAACACCTATTTTATTAGCGTCAACCTGCTTACCGCTTTGATAGCTTGTGCTGGATCACGTCCAGCACGCTACCCGATCAGCCGCCGGATGAGAATCCGGCGAAAGGCCATACGTGGAGAAATAAGTGTCACACATTTTTAACCTTTCGGACACGCAATTTTAACCAAACAGGTGCAGCTTTGGGAACTCTAGCAACACGTAAGGCGTCATAGAGGTATAGGCGCATAGAAGCGCATAGTGTATTCAGTTTCAGTGTAAGGAGGGAAGCTAAAATGTTTACCAAGCAAATGCGTTTGATCACTTTGTTAGTGGCGCTGTTGGTGCTGGCCGCGCCGGTGACAGCGCAAGGACCAGGGCCACAACACTCCGACCCAACGTGGCAGGCGAAGTATTGGAACAATGTGGACCTGGCAGGGACGTCGGTCTTGCAACGTGCCGAGGCTAATATCAACTACGACTGGGGATATGGTTCGCCCGCGCCGGGCACCGTCAACACCGACAATTTTTCGGCGCGGTGGACACGCTATATCGACGTGACACCTGGCACATACGTGTTCACTGCTACGGCGGATGATGGCATCCGCATCTGGGTGGATGATACGTTGATCATCAATCAGTGGTACGAACGTCCCGCGACGACGTACAGCGTCGAGAAATACCTCGGTGCAGGTCATCACCTCATCAAAGTCGAATACTTCGAAAAGGGTGGCTTAGCCGTTGCTAAAGTACAATGGCAACTCAAGGGCCAGACACCGACAATCACGCAATGGCGCGGCGAATACTTCAATAACATCACGCTCGGCGGAACACCCGCGCTGGTGCGCAACGACGCCGCGATCAACTTCAATTGGGGAGCCAACTCGCCCGCCCCAGGTGTGGTGAGTGCAGATCGCTTCTCGGTGCGCTGGACACAAACGCTCAACTTTACCGCAGGGATGTACCACTTCACACTGACAGTGGATGATGGCGCACGGCTGTGGGTGAACGGCCATCTGCTCGTTGACGCCTGGATCGATCAAGCGCCGCGCACCTACACCAATGACCTGTATCTGCCCACCGGTCAGGCGACCATCGAGCTGCAATACTACGAAAACGCGGGCGGTGCGGTGGCGAAGCTATCTTGGAGCGGCGGGGGGACGACACCCACACCGCCACCTTACGGGACCGTTATCCTGGATGAACGGGATGCCGGCTTCGTCAAGGGCGGCCCGGCCAGCGGATGGCGCTATCAAAACGAGGGGTACAATAGCACCCTTATGTGGACGACGAACAACTACAACGCCAACTCAAACTACAATTGGGGGCGGTGGTACCCATCGCTGGCTGCACGACGGTACGAGGTCTTCGTCTACATTCCGGATCGTTTTACCACCACCGGACTGGCGCGCTACTGGATCAACCACGCCGATGGGTACACGCTGCGGATTGTGAACCAATCGGCCTACAGTAACCAGTGGGTTTCGCTGGGCACCTATCGATTCCGGGGCACCAGCGAGGACTACGTCTCACTGGCCGATGTAACCTTCGAGGCCACGCGCTCCCGGCTCATCGCCTGGGACGCAGTAAAGTGGGAACCACGCTAAGTACAGGCATCACGCGCCCGCTCTTCAAAGAGCGGGCGCGTTTTCACCAATCTCCGGTGGCGCTATTGCCTTCAACGAAAAAAGTTGCTATAATATATATCATATAAAGGTCTTAATATTCTTTGTTACAGAACAAGAGGAGAACGACGATGAATCCACGCGGAAACAAGTTTTCCATTTATGTCTTCTTCTGTGCGATCATTGTGATCAGTCTGTTCGCGAGCGTGCCCCCAGCACTGGCAGCAGAAATGCGCTATACCG
The DNA here is from genome assembly GCA_049975385.1 of Anaerolineae bacterium. Lineage (GTDB taxonomy): Bacteria > Chloroflexota > Anaerolineae > B4-G1 > SLSP01 > DSWT01. Next base: position 3,719 of record JBNGDO010000219.1, read on the forward strand.
TCCAACCGGGCGACACGCTGTACAGCATCTCGCGGCGCTACAATGTCAACGTGAGTGCACTGGCTTCGGTTAACGGCCTAACATTGAACTCGTGGTTGTACACTGGGCAGCAGTTGGTGATTCCTGGTGTGGCTGCCGAGCCTGCGCAGGCCCCAGCCTTCGAACCAGCCATGGAGCCTGCGCACAGCACAGGCAGCTACACCGTGAAAGCGGGCGAAACGCTGCTGACCATCGCTGCGCGTCACGGCTTGCGGGTGAGCCAACTGGCGGCGGCCAACGGGCTGGCGTGGAATACGTGGGTCTACGCTGGGCAACAACTGACCATCCCTGGTGCAGTAGCAGAGACGCCTGCAACCGATGAACCACCTGCAGCGGAAACGGCAACAGAAGAGGAGAAACCGGCAACTGCTTCGGACGGTGTCTACGTGGTAAAGGCAGGGGACAACCTTTTCCGGATCGCGCTGCGGCACAATGTCACCCTAGCTGCGCTCAAAGCGGCCAACGGATTGTATTCCGACATCGTCTACGTAGGCCAAAGGTTGACCATCCCCGCCCCTGGCACAACGCCAGTCGCTGCACCTGCACCCGTGCCCGGGCATGGTGTATCCGGCGAGAAGTGGATCGACGTGAATCTTTCGACGCAGACGATCGTTGCCTATCAGGGTCAGACAGCGGTCTACTCGGCGCGTGTTTCGACGGGGCTGTGGGGAACGCCCACGGTCGTCGGCACGTACGCCATCTACGCCAAATACGTGTCCGCACCGATGTCGGGTCCGGGGTATTACCTGCCAAACGTGCCACACATTATGTACTTTTACAAAGGTTACGGCATCCACGGCGCATACTGGCACAACAACTTCGGCACACCGATGAGCCACGGCTGCGTCAATCTCTCGCTGGCGGATGCGGAGTGGTTCTACAACTGGGCGCCGATGGGGACCAAGGTGGTCACGCACTACTGAGTCGAGTGCAGTCATGTAATCCCCCATTAACCGCTAACAAATGAAACCCCCTGTAGCTTTGCAAAGCTACAGGGGGTTTTTGTGCCGCATTTTGCGTTCCCAATCCCCTACCTTAGGGTCGCAGTTTTCCTCAAACGCCTCTCATCACATCAGGGAAAATTCCTGCGCTATTGCAGCGCTCACACCATATCCATTCACAATTATACTGCCGCTGGTTCGAGCGATTTCTCCAACATATCTTCGACCTGAACTTTAGCCGTTTGCACGCTAATCTCTTGCGTTACAGCAAGTTCCCCAGAGAGCAAGCGCATTGCCTTATCATAAATCCGCTGCCCTGGCATGTTCAGCTTTTTTTTATCGACAGTTATTCTCCGCCATGCGAGGTCCCGGATAACTTCTGCTACCTGAGTCACATTGCCTGTTTTTAGTTTTTCCTTTAGCAGTTTATAGCGTGTTTTGTGTTCCGCTGGCAATTCCTGCGGCACAGCCGCCAACGTTTTCCAGATACTTCCCAGGCTTGCCTTTGAGGTGGCCGGTCGAAGCCCGGCATCCGCGGCTTTCTCGATCGGAATCATCAAGACGGTCTTTGCCCGTTCGTCAACCATTTTTATCTTATAGCATTGCAATCTCTTTCGCAATCCTGGCATACGCCTTACATCAGTGATAATGCCTGCTCCTTTGGCTGGATGAACAACCGCATCACCAATTTCGAACATGTATACCTCCTTCTCATTCACCTGACTTTATCCCTGGCACAAGTCATGCCGGGAGTTTTCACAAATCACGTAGACTCAGTAGATCGAAATTTCATAGCAACGGTGCAGCAACAGCTGTAATCTGA
>JBNGDO010000220.1:0-5512 GCA_049975385.1 Anaerolineae bacterium
GCATGAAACCTCAATCATTTACGGGTAGGTTCTAAAGACTAACTGACTATTTTCCGGAGGGATATTGTGCGCATCTTATTGTATACCGGCAAGGGTGGTGTGGGAAAGACGAGCGTTTCGGCGGCGACGGCGGTGCGCTGCGCGGGGCTAGGCTACCGCACGATTGTGATCAGCACCGATTCGGCGCACAGCCTGGCGGATTCCTTCGATATGGCTCTGGGGCCGGAGCCGGTGGGCATCGAGGAGAATCTGTGGGCTCAGGAACTCGACGTGCTGAAGGAGACCGAGAAGTATTGGGGCAGCATCAAACGCTATATGGCGTCGGTTTTTACGTGGCGCGGGCTGGACCGGATCATCGCCGAGGAATTCAGCATTTTCCCCGGCCTGGAGGAACTGACCAGTTTGATTCACGTGGTCAATCTGCACGACCGGGGCGAGTACGACGTGATCATCATCGACTGCGCGCCGACCGGCGCCACGCTGCAACTGCTGACGCTGCCGGAGATCGGGCACTGGTATCTGGAGAAGCTGATCCCCCTGGGCAAAAAGGTGCTGCCGATCGGCAAGTCCCTGCTGCGCACGTTCACGGACATCCCCATCCCCGACGAGGACGAGGTGCGGGCCGCGCTCGGCACAGTGATGGGCCATCTCAAACGGATGCAGCACCTCCTGACGGACCGTGCGTTGACCTCGACCCGCATCGTGCTCAACCCGGAGAAAATGGTCATCAAGGAGGCCCAACGCGCGTATATGTACCTCAGTCTCTACGGCTACCCGACCGATGCCGTAATCTGCAACCGGCTGCTGCCGCCCCAGGTGACCGGTGACTATTTCGAGACCTGGCGCGCGATCCACGCCGAGTACCGGCAGATGGTCGAGGAGTCCTTTTTCCCCCTCCCCATCCTGGACGTGCCGCTCTTCGACCGGGAGATCGTGGGCCTGGACATGCTGCGCCGGGCGGGGGAGGCCCTGTTTGTCGAGCGCGATCCCACGGACGTGTTCTATAGGGGAGAGGGCCAGCGCGTCGTCGAGATGGACGACGGCTACATGCTGCACGTACCGCTGCCATTGGAGCAGGGCAAAATCCGCCTGCACCGCGCGATGCCCGACGAGCTGATCGTGCACATCGGCAACCGCAAGCGCATCCTCAGTTTGCCGCATTCCCTGGCCACGATGAAGATTCGCGGCGCGCATCACGAGGACGGGCAGCTTTCGGTACGCTTTTGCCAGGATGTTGTGGAGAAGGAGGCATAACTCGAAGCCGGCCTCACCAAACTGGCCGGTGTTTCCCTTGTTTCCCGTGTTTCCGGCGCAATCGCTGCATCTGTCGTCGCTGTCGTCGCTGTCGTCGAGTCAAAAAATCGCGAACAAAACGGGAAAGGAGTTCAAAATGCAAATCGGGATGCGGGTGCGGATGCAGTTCGAGTGTGTTTTCCGGCCTCAATCGAGATATGGAGAATCTACGACCCGCCCGTGCTCCTCTATTTTGCCGGTGTTTCCCTTGTTACCGGCGTTACCGGTGCATCCGTACCTGGTGTACCTGATGTTCTCGAGTGCAAAAATCGCGAACAAAACGGACAAGGAGTTCAAAATGCAAATCGGGAAACACTTGGGGAAACGCCGGGAAACGCTTTTGGAGAAACGCGGGAAACAGTTTTCAAGATTGACCAAGTTGACCACCTGATCGCAGCGGCGCGGTGGTCTACTTCTGACCCTGGCGCCCGGGCCGTACCTTAACAAGGTAAGCGTGAGATGCGAGCGCCCTCGCGTAGTGCGGGGGCGCTTTTTGTTGTGCAGAGGTCGCGGTCCATGGTGCAGATAGTAGCGGAGATGTGGGTAGCAGAGAGAAACATTTTCACTACCATAATCCGCTTTCCTGCCGATTGCGCAATGCCGTTCCGGCGCTGCTGGCGGATTTATGGCTGCCGTGGGCAAGGGCATCGGCGAGAGCTTTACGGGCGGCGGGAGTGTCAATGGCGGAAAGGGCTTCGGCGGCAAGATCGCACTCTGCATCTGTAGCATTGCGGCTGCGCAGCAATTTGTCGAGGCGCGGAACGGCGACCTCAGAGCCAGCTTTGCCTAACGCCTCAATCACGGCTGTTTTGTACGGGCCATCGAGGTACTGTAACAACACACGAGCAGCGACATCGCCGCTGATTTCGCCCAGGGTCTCTATGGCGCTGGAAAAAACAGCAGGTGGGGGTGATGTGGCTAGCAGTTTCTTGAGTGCGGGCACAGCCTTGGGGGATTTGGTGAGTTGCAAAGCCCAGATAGCATCTCGCCGTTGCTCGACGTTCTCCAACAAGGTGATAAGATAACGCACTGCACGCTCGTCGCCGATATGCCCCAATGCTTCAATAGCGGTTTCATGGAATTCTGCCTGCTCGGGGTCAGCAATGATCGTCTTCAGACTGTTCATTGCCGCCGCGATATGTAACTCCCCGGCAATCTCAATGGCACGACGACGGATGTCTGCATCTTTACGCCGGAAGTATCCGCGTATTGCAGGCCAAAGTTCATCTGTATTGACAGATTTTAATGCACTTCGTAGGTCAAATTCCAGCAACACAAGTGCGGTCATTGGGTTGCGCTCATAAACATACAACAAATGCGTTGCTCCCCAATACCCACATTGTTTGAGTTGTTTTCGTGGTTCGATCAAGATGCACACTAACTGACTTAGCGCCTTCCAGTCTTCCAGTTGAACAAGTCCCTGAATCGCGCACCCGGATATAAGCAAGTCCTCGTGCAATGCAAGCCGTCTAAGTTTCTCTTTGAGGACTGTGACGTCAATTTGCGCCAGCATTCTGTCGGACAACGCATCGTCCATCAACCGCAAGACCTGTTCACGCGGGGTAGATTCCTCGGTCATCCAGTTAAGTTCGTAAACGTATAGCGATTTAGAGCGCATTGCCTTGTCCTGCCTGCTCCGGCGGCTGATAGGTCAGCCCGAACACCGCATCCGACAGCCATCTTTTGAAGCTGTCGTTGTCGCTGTATTGCTTGAACAACTCAGTCTGATCCGCCAGCAGTCCCACCATAACGCGGCCTAACGCCTTCTCGAATTCGACGCGGGCGTTCTGCAGGTCGGAATTGCGCATCGCGTTTTGGTAGGCGGTGTCGGCGGCGACTTGCGCGGGGATTTCCTGGGTGATGATCTGCGCGACCCGGTCGCGGTCCCTCCAGTCCACGTTGCCGTAGATATCGTTGAACATTTTGATGATAGCGCTCAGCAGTTCCATTTCCGGCTCGGGCTTCCACCCGCCTTCACCCACCGGCACCGGCTCGATTTCACCGTCTTTATCTTCCAAGGCAATGGCAAGCGATGCTTTCACTTCGGCGCGGTAGCTATCCATATCCACCGCTTCGAGGATGCCCTTGGCGAGGTCGGTTTCCTGGGGCGCGGGTAGTTTGGGAATGAGGAAATTGAGGAAGATGGAGAGTTTTTCCCAATCGGCGTTGTTGTAGGGGAGGATGGAAGCCAGGAAGTTGTAGGTGCGCACGAAGGCTTTGGCGCTGCCTTTGAAGGCGACTTGCTCGTCTTCATCGAGATCCGTCCTGTAAATGGCGACGCACAAATCCAGGACGGGATCGAGCTGCTCGCGGCTCGCCCCGCCGAGGTAGAGCGCGGCCAACCGCTCGACCTGTTCCTCAGTGTATACCTGCGCCCCGTCGAGGTCGGCCTTGAGGTCGTGGAGCTTGTCCGGGTCGGTCTCGGCGCTCAGGATGGTGGTGCGGTAGTACGGCTCAAAGGCGCGTTGGATGGTATCGGCGTCGTTGGCGAAGTCTAGCACGAAGGTGTCGTGCTTCTGCGGATGGGCGCGGTTGAGCCGCGAGAGCGTCTGCACGGCCCGGATGCCGGAGAGAATCTTGTCCACGTACATCGTGTGCAGCAACGGTTCGTCGTAGCCCGTTTGGAATTTCTCGGCGACAACGAGGAAGCGGTAGGGGTCCTCTTTGAACTTGCCGGGGATGTCTTTGCTCGGAAAGCCGTTGAGCGTGGCCTCGGTGACCGGTTTGCCTTTATATTCCGGTTCACCGGAGAAGGCGACGATGGCCTTGTACGGACTCTTGCGCGCTTCCAGGGCGTCTTTGATGGCGAAGTAAGTCTGGATGGCACGCTGGATGCCGGGTGTGACGACCATCGCGCGTGCCTGGCCGCCGATCTTGTTGCGCGCCAGCACGTCTGTGTGGAAGTGTTCGACGATGATTTCGGCCTTCTGGTGGAGCGCGTAGTCGTGGGATTCCACGTAACGGCGCAGCTTCTTCTGCGCCCGCTTGCTGTCGAATTCGGGATCGCCGGCGACGGTCTTCATCAGCCGGTAGTAACTCGCCACGGGCGTGTAGTGGGCCACCACGTCGAGGATGAAACCCTCTTGGATGGCTTGCTTCATCGTGTAACAGTGGAAAGGCTGGTGCTTGATTTCGCCCCCACCCATTCCCTCCCCCATTGGGGGAGGGCTGGGGAGAGGGCTGCCGAAGATTTCCAGCGTCTTGTTCTTGGGCGTGGCGGTGAAGGCGAAGTAGCTGGCATTGGGCAGCATCTTGCGCGTCTCCATGATGTGGTTGATGATGTCCTCAGTGGTTACTTCTCCCTCCGGTTCACCTTGCGCGGATAGGGCCATGTGCATCTTGGCCGCCGTGCGCCCGCCCTGGCTGGAATGGGCTTCGTCAATGATGATGGCGAAGCGCCGCTGCCGGTGCTCGTCGCCGATCTCGTCCAGGATAAAGGGGAACTTCTGCACGGTGGTGATGATGATTTTCTTCCCTGCCGTGATGAATTTGCGCAGGTCGCCGGAGCGTTCGGCGTGCCCGACGACGGACGAAACCTGGGCGAATTGCTTGATGGTGTCGCGAATTTGCTTATCCAGCACGCGCCGGTCGGTAACGACGATGATGGAATCGAAGATGGGGGTAGACGGTAGACTGTAGACGGTAGACGGGGCGGCAGGCGCAACGGGCGTGTTTCCCGTTTCTCCACTCTGGATGTCGGTGAGTTGATAGGCGAGCCAGGCGATGGAGTTGCTTTTGCCGCTGCCCGCCGAATGTTGGATGAGGTAACGGCGGCCCGCGCCGTCCCGCCGCGCAGCGGCGAGAAGCTTGCGCACGACGTCGAGTTGGTGGTAGCGGGGGAAAATTTGCTCACGTTTTTTCTTGCCCGTCTTCTCGTCTTTCTTCTCGACGATCTGGGCATAGTGTTCGAGGATGTTGGTCAAGCTCTCGCGGGCGAGGACGTCTTCCCAGAGATAGGCTGTTTTAAGGCCGTGGGGATTGGGCGGGTTGCCCGCGCCGTCGTTCCAGCCTTTGTTGAAGGGCAGGAACCACGAGGCTTTGCCCTTCAGGTGGGTACACATCCGCACTTCCTGATCATCCACCGCAAAGTGGACGACGCAGCGCCCGAACTGGAACAGCAACTCGCGGGGATCGCGGTCGCGCTTGTACTGTTCGACGGCATCCTCGACGGTCTGCTTGGTGAGGTTGTTCTTCAGCTCGAAGGTGGCGATGGGCAGGC
>JBNGDO010000221.1:0-5479 GCA_049975385.1 Anaerolineae bacterium
CGCCGCACGTAGAGGCGGAATTCCTCGCGGTAGGGCCACTTCTGCAATGTGAAGGGGTCAGCCGGGTTCTTGAGTTGCGCGTAACGGGTGTAGTCGCGCTGCCAGATAATGTCCCACAACGCCGCACGCATGGCAGGATCTGCCAATATATCGCGGACGCGCTGCACATCTAGCCCAAAATAATCCTGGAGCGGCCACCACAGGTATTTGTAATCGAAATGGAGGTAATCGCTGCCCAGAATATCCTCAACCGCAGCGTATTGTGGACTTCCGGCGATGACCACCGGACAATCAAGCAACCGGGTCGCGTCGGGCGATGTGCCATAGAAGTAGTTGTTGGGGTAATCGACCATGTACCACGTCAGCGGCCACGAGCCTTTTTCACCATAGGCTACCTTTACATCATACGGCGAACCCGTCGTCCGCCAGGAGATGTCTTGCACTTGCTGCAATGCGATCTTGATGTCGGGCGTTCCATGTGCATAGACCATCATCTCAGTCGCCAGATCGTAGGTGACGAAGTTGAGCCGCGCCATATCGCGTGTAGTGAGTAGCGCCAGGAAGGTCGCCAGCAGCAGCGCCAGCACTCGTGCAATCCAACCGAAACTGAAGCGAGTGGAAAACCAGATGAACAGCCCGCCAAAAGCCAGCACGCCGAGTAAGCCGCCGATGAGTTTACCGAACGGCTCCAACTGCACCAACGACGGACCAGCCGTCGTCACGCCCGTTTGCAGTGCCGCGCGCAGGTCCAACGTCGCACGGCTAAAGACGACCAGGGCAGCGATCGCCAGAATTACCGAAAGCGGCACCAGCCAGGCACGTTCCGCCACAAACTCGCGCCAGTCCACGCCATCGATGAGCTTGCCCAAAGCCCATCCCGCGAGAAAGATACTCGGCAGCACAATATGCACTACCAGCCAGGGCATTTTCTCCCCGGCGTAACTGTATCCCGCCCACGAAAGCAGCGTCCAGCCGAGTAGAAACAATGGAAAAAGGCGGCCTAGATTCAGTGTGGGGAGGCCACCATCGGAAGCGTGCTTCTCGCCGGAGTCGAAGAATTGTCGACCGAAATGAACCAACGCCCCCACCCCGCCGACGGCTGAGAAGAGGAGCGCCAGGTATTCATACAGCGGCGCGAGCAGGAAGTAGTAATACACCGGCTGCCCGCCACGTTTGACACCTTGTTGTGCCAACCAGTAGGACAGGCCACCCACCAAACCGGACAACGCGCCATATCCCCAGGTAAAGATGGTCGTATACGACACGAAGAAAATGGCATAGTGGATGAGTGCGATGATAAGCCAGTCCCGCGTGTTCCACCATAGGCCGAGGACGATAGAACTGAACAACGCCAGGGCAATGACACTAACAATTCCTGTGATTACCGGTGTTGGCACCAACGACAGGTTGCCGCTCATGACCGCATCGTAAACCACGCCCATATCCAACCCGGCGACGAATTTGATGAGGAAAGCAGAGCCAAGGGGCAACGTCAGTGTCCCAATCACCATCAGCACATCGAATAGGCGAATCGTCTGCATCTTAGCTTCGCCGACGCCGTAATAGGCCACCACGACCACACCCAACAACATCAGGAACGCCAGCCCTGCAGCCAGCCTACCCCAGAGCGGCACGGCGATGTTGGCCATGCGCGTATTGCCGGCTTCGTCGAGGGCTTGCTCGCTGACCTGCGCGTGGGCGAAGGAATACGCGAACACGCCGCCCATCACCAGCGCGATAACAAGGCCGATCACAAAAACCGTGAACAGTTCCGGGCGCTTCCAGCGCGTGGCGAAGACCTGCCACGCAAACGGCAGAAACAGCAACGCAGCGAAGATGGCGATGTAGATGTACGATGCCTCTTTGGTCGCGTGCATCAGGGAGAACGACGCAGCCATCCAGTAAAGCCAACGCGGCTGTCCTTCATCAAGGTATTTGAGGATCACCCACAGGAGCAGCACCGCCGTCAGCAGCAGCGAGACATCGTGGCGGATGTAGCGCGAGTAATAGGAGATGGAAGGCGACAGGAGCAACAGCAACGACGTCGCCAGCGCGCCACGGCGCCCCAGCCACTTGCGGAAAAGAATCGGCACCATCACCAGCGCGATGCCAGTCAACGCCGGGTAGATGCGCGAGGTGAAGTCGGTCACGCCGAAGAGGAAATAGATAAAAGCGGTGACTTCAAAGAGCAACGGGCCGTGCATCATCGGATTGTGCTGGAAGCCCTGGCCATTATAGAGGTTCCACGAGAATTTGGTGTGGATGCTCTCATCGTGGCTGATGGCGCGGTCGCCAAGCATGTAAAAACGGCTGAAGATGGCCGCAATCAGAATCAGGATGTAGAGTATAGTTTCCCAACGTTTCAGACGTTCACCGAACATACAAGCCCCCTGGTCAGTCATCCTTGCAAAGGTGGAGTAACTTTCGCTACGTTGAAACCCTCGCAAGGGTCTGTCATCAACCAACGGATGCATTGTAACATGCTTGTACTAGATAACAATATATGGTATCGCCGCAACGCTCAGTTCCGCCGCACACTCACGCCCAGATTGTCGGCGTGATCGCTGATGCGCTCCAGGTTGCGCAGCCACTCAACAAAGAGCACGTCTGCCTCAGGTGCACAGATGCCCTCTTCCAGACGTTGGATGTGTCCCTGGCGCGCTTCGAGGTAGAGAGCGTCGAACTCCTCCTCCAAATTGCAGGCACGCTGCGCAGCTTCACGGTCACGATCGCGGAGCGCGTCCAAAGCGCAATTATAGGTAGCATGAACGTGCCTGCATAAGCGATCAATATCTTCCAGTGCTTTCGAGCTAAAGATCACCTGATGCTCTATACGCTTCTGCGCCGCTTCCGCCATATCTTCCGTTAAATCTCCGATCCGTTCAATATCAGTGATGAGATTCTTCACTTGGAAACAATGGCGTTGCTGGCCAGTGCTGAGGTTTTTTTGGAGCAAGCGGTTGATAAAGCTATCTAACAGCTTGCAGACCGGATCCACAAAACCATCTTCGTGGTCAAATACCCATTTAGCGGCTTCCAGATCCTCATCCAGCATGGCACGTCGACTGCACTCCAACATTTGCGCTGTCACCTCACCCAGGCGGTGCAGTTCACGGAACGCCTCTTGAAGCGCCACCTGCGGAATACGAAACTGGCGTTCATCGATATAGGCGGTCAATGTAGGCTGCACGATCACATGTCCTTCAGGCACCAGTCGTTCAGCCATCCACGCAATCTGCTTGATAAAGGGGAAAAGTACCACGCTTACGATTACGTTAAAGATTGAATGTGCGTTGGCAATCTGGCGAGGTAATAAGGTAGATGTGCTGCTGACCAACGCCGTAAAAGGATTAATAAAGGGAAGAAACAGCAGCACACCAAACACGTTGATAAGAATCTGCGCGATTGAGGCGCGGCGAGAGGCCCTAGACAGGCGCAACGACGCAATAAGGCCGGTAACACACGTTCCGATGTTCGCCCCGAGTAAAATCGCCACCGCCGCCGGGAGTGTTATCGCATTGCTGATCCCCATCGCGACCACCAGACCGGTGACCGCCGAACTGCTTTGCACAACCGCCGTCGCCACCGCCCCGGCAATGATACCGGCAAAAACATTTTGTCCCATGAACGCCAACTATGTTGCCACCAAAGGGGCTTGCGCCAACACTTTGAGCGCATCGGACATCAGATTCATTCCCAGAAAGAGCACGCCGAACCCCAAAATGATCTCGCCGTAATCACGCCAGCCATCCCGCTGCACGAATTCCATCAACACAAAACCCAGAGCGATGAACAAAAAACAGAGGTCTCCAACCTTAAACGCCACAATCTGCGCCGTCAACGTCGTGCCGATTTCCTGTCCCATCATCACGCCGATGGCCTGCTGTAAGGTCATCAAATTGGCATTAATCAGACCGATCATCGTCACCATCAACATGCTGCTGCTCTGAATCAATGCTGTCGCCACAGAGCCGAAGATCGCACCCTTGATAGGCTTATTCGTCATACGATCCAGCCAAACCTCGATCTGATTGCCCGCCAGTTTTTCCATCCCCTCACTGAGCTTATCCACCCCAAACAAAAATAAAGCCATACCGCCCAGGACTTGTAAGAAGTAAAACACGCGCTTATCCTCCAATGATAAATTAGAATGAGAAAAGCCGATTGGCGTATCAAACCCATTTTACTATAAGTTTGTAATATACCGTCCTACTCTACTTCCGGCGGATGATACCTTCCGCCACTTCCAGCAGCAGCGTTTTATCCCGGAAGCTCTGCGGAAACATCTCCGCATCGGTGGTGCAGAGGATGGTCTGCTCGACGTTGCCGAGCAAGTCGAGCAAATAGGTACGCCGCGCGCGGTCGAGTTCCGCCAACACCTCGTCCAGCAGCAGGACAGGGGATTCCCGCGTTTCCTGCTCCAGCCAGCGCAGTTCGGCCAGCCGCAACGCCAGAACGACCGTGCGCTGCTGTCCACGCGAACCGAACGTGCCCATGTCCACCCCGTTGGAGACGAAGCGTAGCTCGTCGCGATGAGGGCCGGTCAGCGTCATTCCCCGGTCGATCTCGGTCCGGCGCTGGTCGTGCAATGTTTTTCGATATGCCTCGTGCAGCGCATCCACATCCACGGGGGATTCTCCGGCAGTTTCCGGCAACAGGCCGATCTGGTAATCCACCGCCGGAGGACGCAGCGGATCGAAGTTAGGCTCGTACTGTAACTGCAACCATGCCGTACCGCCTGTCAAATCGTGGTGCAAACGGTCTGCGTAAAAGTTAAGTGCCTTCACGACCCGGCGCCTATAGAGGGAGAGCGTCACACCGGTTTGCACCAGCGTTTCCCCCAACGGCACGAGCTGCTTAGCATCCCCACCGAAGTCGCGCAAATGACGCAGCAACGCATTGCGGCGCGAGATCGCCGTCCGGTATTCCCCCATAGCTTCCACGTAAGCCGGATAGACCTGCGAAAGCAAGTCATCGAGGAAACGTCGTCGTGCGGAAGGTGAACCGCTTACCAATTCCACGTCTTCGGGCAAAAAGACGACGACGTTCAGATGTCCGGCCAAATCCATTTGGCGGATCGTGTGCTGGTTAAGCTTGATCTGCTTTTCCAGCCGCGTGTTACCATTGGAAAGCGTCTTCTGCTCCAGCGCAATCTCGATGAGATCGGCCTGGTTGCGCCGGACAACCTCGGTCTTGAGATGGGCGAAGGGCATAGCCGCTTCGACGGCGCGCCAGTGGATCAGGTGCCTGTCCGTGTTGGTCAAAGGGGAGCGTCCCACAGCGAGGTAGGCGATAGCTTCCAGCAGGCTCGTCTTCCCCTGCGCGTTCGCGCCCAACAGCAAAATGGACGAGGCCGGGAGATCGAGTTCCAGCCGGCTATACGTGCGAAATTGGCGTAAACTTAGACTTCGGATGTGCATAGGCGTATTTTACCACGAATCTTCACGAATCGGGAAATCTGTGGGTAGGGGTTTGGGGG
>JBNGDO010000222.1:0-5424 GCA_049975385.1 Anaerolineae bacterium
GTTCTCAATAGCATCATCGTAACGCCGCAGCGCCAGTTTCAAACATTGTAGTGCCTTCCAGGTAACTGGCAAATTGCCATTTCTATCCAATGCGGTAGAATGATTGGCAGTTATCAAGAGAGGACGGGATATGAAACCTACCATTCTCAATCAACGCTATCGCCTGGTGGAACTGGTCGGCGCGGGAGGGATGGCAACCGTTTACCGGGGCGAGGATTTGCTCCTGGAACGTACGGTTGCCGTCAAGTTCTTGCGCGAACCTTTCGCCAGCGATCCCGCCTTCCGCGAGCGCTTTCTGGGCGAGGCGCGGGCGGCGGCGCGGCTGGATCACCCGAACATCGTGCGCATCTACGACGTCGGCGAGGACGAGGGCAACCACCCGTACATCGTTATGGAAATCGTCGAAGGGGAGGACCTCAAAACGTTCATCCGCCGCGACGGCCCGCTTCCTGTAAACCAGGCGCTCAATCTAACACGCCAGATCTGCGCGGGCGTCGGGCTGGCGCACCGCGCCGGCATCGTCCATTGCGACTTGAAACCTCAGAACATCCTGGTGACCTACGAAGGCAAAGCTAAAGTGGCCGACTTCGGCATCGCGCGGGCATTCCAGAGTGAAGAACGCCCATCCCAAGAGGAACCGGAGGATGTCGTGTGGGGCAGCCCACATTACATCGCCCCGGAACAAGCGATGGGCAAACAGCCCACACCCGCCACCGATGTCTATAGTATCGGCGTGATGCTGTACGAGATGCTCACCGGCGTGCCGCCCTTCCACGACCCCGACCCCGCAGCGCTGGCGCTCAAGCATGTGCAGGAACAGCCGGCTTCGCTGCGGTCGCTGAATCCGCGGGTACCGCCCGGCCTGGAACTTCTGGTCCGTAGGACGCTCTCCAAGGACCCATCTGCCCGCTATCACAACGCGGACCAACTCGGTATGGCCGTCAGCGCGTACATCCAGCAAGGCGCGGAGCACACGCAGACGCAGGCCGCCGTCAGTGTAGCCCGCACCGATCCGCTGCATACACCTCCCCCCACCACCAGTGTGCCCGTCGTGGAAAAGGAAAGCACACAGCCCGTCGCCGTACAAACCGAACCGGATTATAAACTGTGGGCGCTCATCGGCATAACCGCCATACTCGTCATCGGATTGATTCCGCTGTGGATTACCGTAATCCAGCAGTACACAGGGCCGGTTGCCGTTCCGACAGTGAGTGTTACCCCGCCAACAGCAACCACCGCTCCCGATGTAGAAATCGTCAGCGTGCCCAATCTCACCGGGTTGAGCGCACCGGATGCGCAACGACTGGTCGAGAGCCTAGGATTGCATCTGGAAGTCCTCGGCGAACAGGAGAGCACCGACGCACGGCCCGGCGCGGTTCTTGAGCAGACCCCCACCCCTGGGAACCGCGTCGCGGTGGATACAACCGTGAGCGTGGTGTTGGCAGCCGGGCGTGCCCTCGTCTTGCCAGACGTCGTCGGCCTCAACCTCAACGATCAGAATGTCCAGGTACAGGACGGACTAGAAGCAGATGGCTTGATCGTCTCCATCGAGCAGATTTGGAGTACCGAAGCTGCCGGCATCATCCTCGAACAAGTGCCAGACCCAGGAACTGAAGTGCGCGCCGGCAATACGATCACCCTCACGGTCAGCGGCGGAACCAATCTGCCGATCCCTATGCAGGTGAATCTAAACAACCAGGTGATGTTGGAAGATGCGCGCATCTCCCAACTGGTCTACCGGCCCGGCGACACGGTGGGGCTCACATTCCGTTGGCAAGCGCTGCAAGCCATCCCATCGTCCTACAAGGTCTTCATCCACGTGCTGACGCTCGATTACAGCACGGCCGTGGCGCAGCGCGATATCGAACCGATGAATGGGCTCCGTCCTACCAACAGTTGGACGCCTGGCGAGATTATCGCTGATCCTCACCAGGTTTTGATCCCCGAGAACACTCCCGCAGGCACATATCAGATCCGCACGGGCCTCTACAATTCTGAGGGACGGATGCCAGTCGTCGATGCCGGCCAGACGCAGGTCTCGGATAATACCATCTTCATCACCACGATCGAAGTACGCCCATGACCGCGAGGCCAAACTGCAAAAATCTTATTTTCAGCGTTTTCTGGTATAATACTATCAAAAGCTTCGAGGCGGCGTGTGAAAATACATGTCGCAGAATACCGTGGGTATGGTGAAGTACAAAGGCCCGTAAAGGGCTGAGGAGGTTTTCGATCATGAAATCTAAACAAGGTAGCGGCAATTTCGTTTACCTTATCGTGGTTGCCGCAGTGCTGTTCCTCGTCTACAGCTATCTGGCTGGCGGGTCAAACAGTCCAACCGTTTCGCTCAACCAAATTGCCGACGATATAGATGCCGGGAAAATCGACACTATTACGGTGCGTGGCGATTTGCTTCAGGTCGTTTACAAACAACAGACATCGTCTGACGGCGCTGGGACAGCCGAACAACCTGTCCTGTCACGGAAGGGTCGTGAGTCGTCGCTGATAGAGCAATTGCGAGCCATGGGTGTAAATGAAGAAATGCTCCGGGAAACCAACATCGAGTTCGCCGAGCCAACGGATTGGAGCACGTTGGTCAACTTAGGCATCACCGTCGTGGGGATGATCGTTCTCGGCGTGCTGTTCTTCTTCTTCATCCGCCAGTTCCAGGGCGCGAACAATCAGGCGCTTTCATTCGGCAAGAGCCGGGCGCGGATGTTCTCCGGCGACCGGCCAACCGTCACGTTTGACGATGTGGCAGGCATCGAGGAATCCAAGGAAGAGCTCAAAGAAATCGTAGAGTTCCTTAAAGAACCGCAGAAGTTTATCAACCTCGGAGCGCGCATTCCCAAAGGCATGCTGCTGATGGGAGCGCCAGGTACAGGGAAGACGCTCCTGGCCAAAGCCGTCGCCGGAGAAGCGGGCGTGCCGTTCTTCAGCATCTCTGGCTCCGAGTTCGTCGAGATGTTCGTCGGCGTGGGAGCCAGCCGTGTGCGGGATCTGTTCGATCAGGCCAAACGGCACAGCCCCTGCATCGTCTTCGTCGATGAGATCGACGCGGTGGGACGGTATCGTGGCGCGGGGTTGGGCGGTTCGCACGATGAGCGCGAGCAGACGCTCAACCAGATTCTCGTAGAGATGGATGGCTTCGACACCGACACCAACGTCATCGTCGTCGCGGCCACCAACCGGCCCGACATCCTCGATCCGGCGCTGCTACGTCCCGGGCGCTTTGACCGGCGCATTGTTCTCGACCAGCCCGACATACGGGGACGCGAAGCGATTTTCCGCGTCCACACGCGCGGCAAACCCGTCGCCGCTGAGGTCGACTTGTCCGAATTGGCGCAATCCACGCCTGGGCTGGTCGGTGCGGATATCGAGAACGTGGTCAACGAAGCCGCTATTCTCGCCGCGCGACGGGGACGGCGGCGCATCGGGATGAGTGAGTTCAACGAAGCCGTGGAGCGCGTCATCGCCGGGCCAGAGCGGCGCAGCCGGGTGATCTCGCAAGAGGAACTGCGCGTATTCGCCTACCATGAAGCCGGGCACGCGCTGGTCGCGCACGTGCTGCCCAAATGCGACCCGGTGCGCAAGGTGTCGATCGTAGCGCGCGGCATGGCCGGTGGATACACCATCGCCCTGCCCGAAGAGGACCGCTACGTGCTGTTGCGCAGCAAGATCGAAGACGACATCGCCTACGGGCTTGGCGGGCGCGCCGCCGAGGAAATCGTCTTCGGCGAGGCCAGCACCGGCG
Organism: Anaerolineae bacterium; assembly: GCA_049975385.1. GTDB lineage: Bacteria > Chloroflexota > Anaerolineae > B4-G1 > SLSP01 > DSWT01. The sequence goes on from JBNGDO010000222.1 coordinate 3,755, forward strand.
CTTCCAGCGATCTGGAAAAGGTCACCAAGATGGCGCGCGCCATGGTCACACGCTACGGGATGAACGACTCGCTCGGCCCACTGGTCTACGGGCGCAAGGAAGAGTTAGTCTTCCTGGGCAAAGAGATCGGCGAGCAGCGCGACTATAGCGAAGCCGTGGCCCACCAAATCGATGATGAAGTTCGCCAGATTGTCACACGGGCTTACGACCGGGCTAAAACGGTCATCCAGGAACACCGCGAGCAAATGGATCGTATTGTACACTATCTGATGGAACGAGAAACGTTATCCGCTACAGAATTCTCAGCGGCTTTTGATGGACGGGTACTCCCCAAGCGGGCTGACAAACCTAAGACGCCGCCAGCGGCGGAGACTGCCGAGTCACCGGTGCTCAAAACCGCCCCGGTCGCAGCCTAAAAACGACAGCAAGCGTCCCGACTACGTAGTCGGGACGCTTTTTTACAACGTTGAGCTTGTAAAATCGCTCAGTTATGCTATAATCCACCCACTCGTGGAGAGGTTGCATAGTCCGGCCGAATGCGCGCGCCTGGAGAGCGCGTGAGCCGAAAGGCTCCATGGGTTCAAATCCCATCCTCTCCGCCAAAAAAAGGGCTCCTGGTATAGGAGCCTTTTTTCATGTCATGTAGTGCGGGCCCTCCAGCCCACTCGCGGGCGGGATGCCCGCGTTACAAATCTTCGGCGTAGCGTTGCACAAAGCGGTAAGTGGCCTCGGCGACGGTCTCCCACTCCCGATCAGCGACGACAGCATGGCCAGAGTCGTGCAACACCATAGATTCGACGGGCACTTGCTGCGAGAGACGACGCACCGTCTCCGGCCCACTGCGTGGATGAATCGAACGATCCCCTTCGGAATAGACTACCAGGGTCGGCGTCTGCACACGCGACAGGTCATGCAGCACATGACGGCGCAGATGCCACAACTCGGCGGCCGCTCCCACCGGATAACGCGCAAATCCCCCCATCCACTGTTCGGCCTCAGGATTGTGCAAATCGGATTCGCCAGACTGGGGGTAACTGTGCACAAAAGATCTGAGCAACGGTGCGAGATTAAGCCGCCAATCCGCGATCCACAAGGCCGGCGCGTAGAGCGCAATTCCGGCAATATCATCATGGTGCTCGGCCATCCACAAGGTCAACAGCGACCCCAAAGAGAATCCGGCAATGAACCAGAGGTTGGTAGAGCGATCTTGCGCAGTTTTTTGTTTGAGGTTCGCATAAGCGGCCTCCACACCCGCCACCCAATCACGCCAGTTCGCGCGATTCATGTCCGCGAGGGTATTGCCGTGACCGGGTAACAGTGGTGCACTGACGGTGAGGCCACGCTCGTGGAGGTACGTACCCAAAGGCCACATCTCCCTCGGCGTGCCGGAGAATCCATGCAGGAGCAACACCCCGACAGGACCAGCTTCCAGAAAAAACGGCGACGGGTCAGCCTGCAATACTCGGAAATCCACTTCAGACGTCATCACGACCTCCGGAAACTACGCCAACTCCCCTTTCATAAAGCGCAACGTTAACGCCGCGACATCTTCCCATTCTTGATCGAGCAAAACGCAGTGCGTCGAGTGTTCGAACCAATGCAGGTGCTTTTCGGCCGAACGGACGCTGCGGTAGATCACGTCCGGGGCTGCGGCATCGACTGCGGTATCC
>JBNGDO010000223.1:0-5369 GCA_049975385.1 Anaerolineae bacterium
CTTTTATTGAGATGATACATTTAACGGATTAAGAATATGTCTATCTGCTTAATCTGCCGACTATTCTTGAGGGAGGATAACGATGTTTCATGCAGCCGACCGGGTGTTGGTGGGATTGATGAACAAGCCACGCGATTTTCAGGTGGCCCGCGACGAGGGCTGGTATCGCATCCCACAGGCCCACGCGCCGGCATCCACCACCGACGCGGCAGTCCTGGCCTTCTACTTCACCACGGCTTTCGCCGAAGAACGATGGGCCATCCACTGGTACGCCGAAGTGCGCGGGCACGAGCTGGTGCGGCGGCGCGATCTGTTCCCCGAAGAGGCCTCGCATCCTCGCGCCGGCAACCCCTACTACAAGCTGCAAATCGGCCCGCTTATCCGCCGCGACCCCCCGATTCCCAGCCTGCGCTGGCGGCGGGTGACCTTCATCGAGAGTACGTGGGACCGCTTTACCGCTGCCGAGGAGATCAACGACCTGTACGTTTCCGGTGCAGATGGCCTCTACGTGACGCTCAAGGAGAGTGGCTTCTTCCCCGAAGTCGATTACCTCGTCCGCGAGGGGGATAGCGAGTATTGCGTCAATCTGGCGGTGCCGTGCCGCGAGGGCGTCGTGTCCGTCGTGTTGGGCGATGGCCCCGCGCCCGCCGGTGCGCTGCGGAATGCCGATCCCGCTGCCGTGCGCGCAGCAGTGGCGCGTCTGGGTGGGGCGCAGTCACCGAAGCGTGGAACCAAGTCTATGGCACAGCGCCGAGGGTAAAAATAGGCAACCGCGAATGGCCATCCACTTCACACAATTGACGTCCCACCTCTGGGTGACGCAGAGCACGCTCTTCGCCACGAACAGCGGCATTTTCCTTTCAGGCGATGAGGCCTGTTTGATCGATCCGGGCATCGCGCCTGAGACGATCGAGGCCATCGCCCGTTTTGTGGATGACCAGGGTGCGACGCCGCGCGCAATCGTCCTCACCCACGCGCATTGGGATCACGTGATGGGGCCGGAGCATTTCCCTGATGTGCCGGTCATCGCGCACGAGGGGTATCTGCGCGTTCTGCGCGAACACGGCGCGGATTTGTATCGCCAGATCGACGCCTGGGAAACACAAGCCCATATCCGCCGCCCGCACCCCTTTCTGCTCCCCAAACCGACGTACACCTTCGATACGGCGCTGACGCTCGCCCTTGGCGACGCGCGCCTGCGCATCTTCCATGCGCCGGGCCACGCGCCGGATCAATGCGCCGTCTACCACGAGGAGAGCGGAATCCTCTGGGCTGCCGACATGCTCAGCGACGTCGAAATCCCTCTCGCCCTCAGCCTGACTGCCTACGAGCGAACGCTGGCGCATCTGGCGACGTTGGATCTACACGTGCTGGTTCCCGGTCATGGCGCGCCCACGACGGACGTGGGCGAGATTCAGCGACGACTTGGGGCAGATTGCGCATACCTGGCGGAACTGCGTGAGCGGGTCACGGCGGCGGTGACGGCTGGGCAGACGCTGGCGGAGACCGTCGCTGTGTGTGCCGGTATGTCGTTGCCCTGTCCGTGCGACGATCTCACCCCGCACACGTGGAACGTGGAGAGCGCCTACGCAGAATTGGGCGGGCATGTGGAGGGGCCGGTCGGGTGGGAGCGAGAATGGTCGGCGTAGCAAGATGCAAGGGGCAGGATACAGGATGCAAAAGGCAAGTCTTTGCTGATGGCTGAAAGCCACAGGAGTGTATTGTGACCGAGTTATCTTCAGAGCGCGTTCAGGATTATCGCGCGCGAACGTATCGCCTGCTGCCGGAATTGCGCCTGACATCGGTGCAGGAGGCTGTGGCCTTTGTCCAGGAACGCGGTTTCGTCTACTTCTGGCCGATCAAGGGTGTGGAGATGCCGAGCCTGTGGGCCGCCGTCGCCGGAGAGCGCCCCGTCGCCGACGAGCACGACGACCCCGGCCACAAAACGTGGGGCTGGAAGGACGGTGCGCTCGATAAGAAATGGTGGTACTACGCCAAAGTGCTGCGCAAGAAGGCGACGATGATCGCGCTGGATGTTGCGCCATATTTCTACGCGCTCAGCGAGAACTACGGCGCGCCCGAAGAGGATTACCTCGACCAATACCGGCGTGGCGTCATGACGCAGGAAGCGAAGACGATCTACGAAACCTTGGTGCGCGAGGGAGCGATGCATACGATTGCCCTGCGCAATGCCACATTTATGACCACCAAGGAGTCCGGTTATCGTTTCAATCGCGCGCTGGACGAGCTGCAGGCCGATTTCAAGATTTTGCCGGTGGGCGTGGCGCAGGCCGGTACGTGGAACTACGCTTTCATCTACGACTGTGTTCACCGCCATTTCCCCGGCCTACCCGAACGCGCGGGCGCGATCAAGATCAGCGAGGCACAACGGAAGCTCGTTGAGCTGTATTTCCGCTCGGTCGGGGCGGCGCAGTTCCGCGACGTGGCGAAGCTCTTCCAATGGCCGCGTAAGGATGTCGAAAGGGCTATCCACGCGTTAGTGGATGCCGGAACGCTCATAGCGGATTTGACCATCCCCGGTCAAAAAGGCGAGTGGTTCGCATTGGCAGGTTTGTAACCACGAATCTGCACTAATTTTGGTTTTATTCGTGAAGATTCGTGGTTATTTTCGGCAAGGGAAGATTTTCCTCTACCGTTTTTCGAAGTGCACTTCAGGATAGGCGGAAGAGGGGCCGTCGAGCAAGGGCACTTCCTCGCCACGCAGGTGTTTGTCGAAGAAGGCGACGAGGTACGTTGTGTTGATCTCCATCACGCGCTGTGCCGGGAGCGGCCCCTTGACGCCGAGGAACGGCGCTAACGGCGAGATGGCCGGTACGGCGACGAAGTCGTAGTGTGTTGTGCCGTCGATCGTCATAAAGTACGCCGTGTTGCGCATCGCCTCGTAGAGACGGCGCTGGCGCGTGTAGTTGTTGCGCCCGTCGCTCCACGCTTCGCTGTTCACCATCAACAACGGCTGTATGAGTCCCCGCGCGATGACATCGTCCGCCACACGCTCGACCCAGGTGTCCATGCCCAGGACGGCCTGGCAACGTGGATCCTCTGCACACACCAGCACCACTGCGCCGCCGCCCGTGGAGTGGCCGAACAGCCCCACGTGTTCGACGTCTAATCGCCCGGTGAAGCGCCCGTTGGGATCGGCGGCGTTCAACTGTGCTACCTGATCGAGGACGAAGCGCGCGTCGGCGGCGTAGGTCTGCACCAGGGCGGTGGCGGCGCGCACGCCGTCTCCCTCACTGCCATCACCCTGCAAGGCGCGGTGATCGTTGGGCGCGAGCCGCCCACCGGGGAAGACGGTGAGTAGCGCGCCGTAGGTGTGATCGGCGCTGGCGACGACGTAGCCGTGTGACACTAACGCTTCGATCTGGTCCGGGTTGATGTTGCGAAAGCCGCCCCAACCGTGTACGTACACGATCACCGGGTAGATGGCCTGGTCATCGGAGATGGGCGCGTCCGCGTGGGCGTGCGTATAGGCGAGCGCCGTTTGATCGATCAGAAAGCGTGGAAAGCGGCTCCACGCCGCCATCGCCCGGCTTGTTGTCACGCCACCAGCCAGCCATCGCTCGGGCCGTCCACGTGTAGGTTCGGCGGGATACCACACTTGCACCATCAACTCGCGCGGACCGCCGGGTGCGTCTCCGTAGGTTTCCACGCGGCTGGCATCGATCCAATGGTAGGTAACGGTTCCGATGGGATATGGCCCGCGGGGGCGGGGGAAGCGCGGCACGGGCAACAGAAGCGACAGCGCCACGCCGAGAATGAGGCCAACCAGTGCCAGCATCAGCTCCGCGCGTTTAGGCGGCTTTTCTCCGTTACGATGTGTAACCAGGGTGAAAATTACCAGGCCCACGGTCGTGGCGTACACCGGCAGCATTTGCCACCGGTATCCCTCAAAAAGCAGGTGGACGATGAGACACAGTCCGCTCGCCCCGGCTAACCCGATACCCAAAGCGCGCTGTTTGCGCAACGCTCGGACCCATGTCACCATAAACAGAGCTAACGTAAGCACTACACTGCTGGCTTCGAAAAACCGCATAAGCACCTCCCGATCACGTATTCCCTGTGTAACCATCCTGAAACATGACTTTAACCGCTATTCACCCAATCTGTGTTAGGATTTAAGTAGTTATTCAGTTGGAAACCCTTGCGAAGGTTATAGATAGGTTTTGACATGCGAATACTCACAGCCTTCGCGACAATAAAACCAGTCTATGTCTGAGTTCATGCAAGTCAAGTATATCTCTATAGGGAACTAGGGATTGAGGAGTCAAGTATGGCGCTTATTGTAGTGATCGAAGAGAGTCCACTGATGCGACCGGCGCTGCGCGATCTGCTTCAACTCGAAGGCCACACGGTCATCACAACCGGGCGCGTCGATGAGGCTTTGGGGCTTCTCGAAGACATCATTGGCGTGGAGTTGGTGGTGGCAAACTTCACTATGCCGGAGATGGATGGAACTGCCCTGGTGCAGCGGCTGCGCGCGGATGCTAAGTATCAAACAGTGCCAGTCCTGATGCTGGCTCTGGATGGGGATCAAGGAGTGAGCCGGCAAGCACTCGATGCCGGCGCCAATAATTGTCTTGTGCCGCCGATTACGGTAGAGGGGTTGAAAAGTGCTGTCAAACACATACTCAACGGCGATAGAAGTGGATGAGGAACGCGAGGATTATGACTTTCTCCAAACGCCTACGATATCGGCAGAAAATTGGGCGGATTATTTTCTTTCCGTTCCTACGTTACCGGTATGGATGGAAGTGGGAAGTGAGAGGCCGCTAATGTATAGACTGGAGCCAGAAGTGACGAGTGCCTCCGTAGAGACGCTGCGGGAGTTCGCGATTGTGACCGTGGGCGAGCGGATGGATATCTTCAATGCGCCATCGTTGATGGCGCAGTTGAACCAGCTTGTGGCCGATGGGGCGGCACACTTCATCGTCGATCTAACGGCAGTGCGGGTGGTAGACGCTGACGGAGATTATCCCCTGTTGCATCTCCTCAAGTGTGCGCAGGAAGTCGGCGGCAGCGTGCATCTGGTTTGTCCGGTCGGCAATCCAATCCGCGTGTTTTACGAAATGATGCGATTGGATACGCTTTTCGAGATCACCGAGACGTTGGAAGACGCCCTCGTCAATCTGGAACTATCGCCGGAGGGGGTCTAGCTCCGGCGATAGTTCGCTTTTTTGTTTCCTCGTAGTCGTTTGACATCCCCTTTCCCGTTTCTATAATACGCATACGGCAATTGCCCGGTGCGGCGTGGTGTAAGTCCCTTCCTGGATGATCTCGCCTGCCCATATCAATATTGGCCTAAAGGCCGGAGGCAAAGGGGGATTTTTGTGACGGGGTTACACCCCGTC
>JBNGDO010000224.1:0-5319 GCA_049975385.1 Anaerolineae bacterium
GCCTTAAGCGTTGAAGTAAAACCGTTGTGAAAGAGGCAACTATGCTAAGAGAAGGGACCATCCTCCAACAAAACCGCTATCGCATCACGCATTTGCTTGGCAGGGGCGGTATGGGCGCGGTTTACGCCGCCTGGCACTTGAGCCTGGAAATTCCCGTCGCCATCAAAGAGCTGACGCCGCAAGCCGATCTCGACCCGGAAATGCTGGCGCAACTGCGCGCGCAGTTCAAACGCGAGGCGATGACGCTGGCGCGCCTCAACCACAACAACCTGGTGCGCGTCCTCGACTCGTTTGAGGAGAGCGGTAACGCTTACCTGGTGATGGAGATGGTTGAGGGCGAAAGCCTGGCCGATCGCATTGGGAATGAGGGTGCGCTGGCGTTGCCGCTGGTGCTGAGTTGGGCGCACCAGTTACTCGATGCGCTGGCCTACTGCCACGGGCAAAACGTGCTCCATCGTGACATCAAACCCACCAATATCATCATCCGCCCCGATGGGCAAGCGGTGTTGGTTGACTTTGGCCTGGTGAAGCTGTGGGATCCGCGCGATCCCCGCACGATGACGGTAGTGCGTGGGATGGGCACGCCGGAATATGCCCCGCCGGAACAATACGAAGCGGAATCCGGCTCCACCGACGTGCGCAGCGACATCTACAGCCTGGGCGCGACGCTCTATCACGCGCTGGTGGGGCGAGCGCCGCCCACGGCGACCAAGCGCATCGTCAATCCGGCAGCTCTCATTCCCCTGCGCGCGCTGAATCCCAACATCGATCCTGCCGTTGAAGCCGCGTTGATGCGCGCGCTTGAGTTACGCCCCATCGACCGTTTCCAGAGTGCGCGGGAAATGGCGGGTGCCTTAGGCACCGGCGCGTTACGTGCGCCCGCGCCGCACTACGCCCAACGGCCTCCTACCGGCCCGCCTCCGCCACGGCCTAAATCGCGAAAAACCGCGACGCCTGTGCGTGAGCGATCTGTCCCCATCACCAAGCCGCCGACAACGCCTCCCGGTCAGCAAATGCCGCGGCAAATGCCGCAACGCTTGCCGCCGCAACCCAAGCCCCGCGAGGAAAGAGCGGCTGCTTCGATTGCCGCGTTTATTCTGGGCATTGTTGGCCTGGGCAGCATGGTTATCGCTCCTCTTTGTAGCCTGCCCCTGCCGTTGATCGGCGTTGTGGTGAGCATCCTGGGCATTCGCTCGAAAAAGCAGCAGGGATTGGCCTGGGCCGGGTTGGCGCTATGCCTGCTAACCTTGGGGCTGATCCTGCTGCTGGTGCTGTTCGGGGCGATTCAAGAGTTTGGGGGTTTCTGAAATCTGGAGTTTTGATCTGCGTAAATAATGAGCCTTACTGTCATTGATGCCATTCCATTTCAACTGGACCGGGCGGCGCTGCTCAAGCGCTTGCGGATCAAGCCCGGCAGCCATTACGTTGCCGAGATGCAGCGTCTGGCGGGCGAAGCCGAGGCCATCGCCAGGCCGAAGGCGCTCTACAAGGTCGCTTTCATCGACGAAAGGGGCGATGATTACGTCGTTGTGGATGGCGTGAGACTGTCCAGCCGGGTGCTGAGCGTGAATTTGGAACCTGTCCATCGCGTGTTCCCCTACGTTGCGACGTGCGGCGTGGAACTGGATGCCTGGGCGCACGCGCAAGAGGATATGCTTTACCAGTATTGGGCCGACGTTATCAAGGAGATGGCTGCGCGTGAGGCTATCCAAGCACTGAATGATCACATGACGGCGCAGTATGGGCTGGGAAAAATGGCGGCAATGTCGCCGGGGTCGCTCAACGATTGGCCACTACCGCAGCAGCGCCCGCTCTTCACCATTCTCGGCGATGTCAAAGGCGCCATCGGGGTGGAGCTCTCGGACAGCTTTTTAATGTCGCCCAACAAAACCGTGTCGGGGCTGCGTTTTGCAACTGCGGATGATTTTGCCAGTTGCCAACTCTGCCCGCGCGAAAAGTGTCCCGGCCGCCGCGCGCCCTACGACGACACCCTCTACGACCGCAAGTATCGTAAGGGATGAGTGGGTGACAAGCTGATGGGGTGATGGGCCATACTACCCAACCACCGAATCACCCAATCCAGCATCCAGCAACTAGCAACCAGCAACGAGCTTTTAATAGGAGGTCACTATGGCAATGGAATGGTTGAAAAATCTGTTTAGCATCAATCGTCCGGCTGCACCGTTGGCAGTAGAACCGGGCATCTATCACGCGATGCAGGAGACTGAGGGGACTTACACGCGTTTTCACCTGCGGGTGGAACGCGACGGCTCGGGGATGTTGATCGCCAACGCTGCTGCCGCGGCACGGCTTTCGCCGAGCGGTGTCCTCATTGCCAAGGACTTGCTAGATGGCAAGAGCGCGGACACGGTTCTCCAGGACCTCCTCGCCAATTTCAAGGGCGCGAGCGAGGCCGTAATGCGGGCGGACATCGCCAAGGTAGAGGCGCTCATCGACCAGATTATCACGCCGGGAGATATGTACCCCGTCTTCAACCTGGATGACGCTACCCTTTCGCCCTACAACGCGGAGCTAATCGCACCATTGCAAGCTTCGCTGGAGTTGGCCGAACCGGAGAAATTGTTACCGCTCCTCGGCAAGCTGTGGGATGCGGGCATCCCGCACGTTACCGTGCTTGCGCCGCACGCCCCTGACGCCGCGCACCTCATCCGCATTGTCGAACGGGCCGAAGACCTGGGGATGATCGCCGGGGTGCGCGGGCGCGCCAGTGTTCTGTGGGACACTGAGCTGTTGACGGCGCTGTTTCAGGCGGGTGTGGATCACATTACCTTCATCTACGCCTCTGACGATCCTGCCGTCCACGACGCGCTGTGCGGTGAAGGCGACCACGCTGCCGCAGTTGCCTTGCTGGATTGGCTGGAGGAGAACCAACTGTGTGCCGTCGCGGAACTGCCGCTCGTTCAGAAGACGCTGTACACGCTCAATACCACCGTACCCACGCTCATCGTGCACGGCGCGGATAACATCGCCTTCGTCGCCTACGTTACCACGGACGAGGCGCTTGCCGAACAGGACGGGGTCTTTGCCGCCGACGCGATGCCCCAGGTGGCGACAATGGTCGAGGAGGCCGCAGATGAAGCACAGGCGCGGTTTATTTGGGACCCGCCCGTGCAGCGCGATCCTGCCCAAACGCTGGCTGCGCAGGTGCAGCGCGGCCCGCGTTGTTCCGGCGACGTGGCGATACACGTTGAGCCGGACGGCAGCGTCATCCCACCGCGTGGTCCGTACAAGAGCGCGGGCAACCTGCTCGACATGGCGTGGAACGACATCTGGAATCACGAAGTTTTTCTTCGCTACCGCGAGCGCGTCGAAGCGCCGACGCACTGCGACGTGTGTCCCGGTCTGGTGATCTGCGCTGCCGATTGTCCACGGGAGCCCAGAGGATGGGCGCAGCTTTAGGAGGTTGGTGATGAAACGTAACCGCTTACCGCACGCGCTGGCTATATTGGCGTTGTTGCTTACACTGTTTGCCGGTGAGCAGGCGTATGCTCAGAACTACAGTTTCGCCGTGCCGGAGTTGTTGATGCAGGTTTTCGTCCAACCGGACAGTTCCGTGCGGATTATCTACGATATCACTTTCGAAAACTATGGCAGCGCCATCGACATCGTAGACATCGGGACGCCGCACAGTGGTTATAACATCAGCAATATGAGCGCTTCTATCGACGGTGTGGCATTAACCGACATTCGCAAATCCGAATATGTTAGCCCCGGCGTCGAAGTGCATCTCGATGGTAATGCCATTCCGTCGGGAGGAAGAGGCACGCTCCACTTTGAGATGACGATGCCGGAGATGATCTTCACCGATACGACGAACGAAGAGAACGCTTCGCTGCAAATCACGCCGACGTGGTTCGACGACGATCTGGTGCGCGGGACAGGGACGATTGAGATCCGCGTCACGATGCTCGAGGGCGTCCAACTGGACGAGGTGTTGTATCAGGACGTGGAATTCAGCGATAAGGGCACCGAGAACAGCCGCGTGGTCGCGGTGTGGCGCTTCGAGAATGTTCCAGCGACGAAAGAATATCGTGTGGGTGTCTCCTTTCCGCAACGCGGTCTCACCAACGTCACCAAAGTGACCACGTGGGATCTCTTTATGCGTTGGTTAGGGCAGTTCGCGGGGGTCATTGGCGGGATCGTCGGGGGCTGTTTGCCACTTGCTTTGCCCATCTTTATTTTCTGGGCGATTATCAGAGCTGTGAAGAAGGCCAGCAAGCCCAATTACTTGCCGCCTATCGCTCAAGTGGAGGGTGGCGGGATCAAGCGTGGCCTGACCGCGCCTGAAGCCGGCGTCATCCTGGAAATGCCATTGAACAAGGTGCTGGCACTCGTCGTCTTTGGCCTGCTTGAGAAAGGATTGGTGAAGAGAGCGGATGAGACCGGCTCCCTGACCGAAGCCTTGACCCTGGAAATCGCGGATGCCTACCGCACAGATTTGGAGGACGCCGGCGCGCGCGCGAAGTATCGCCGTTCCGTTGCACAGCAGCAGGGAACCGTGATCCACAATTACGAAGATGCCTTCCTGGATCTGATCCAGGAAAACCCTGATAAGCCGGTGAAGGAGCTTAAGGTTGTTAAGCCAATGCAGGATTTGGTGAAGATCGCTGCCGCCAAGATGCAGGGGTTCGATCTCTCGGACACCCAGGACTATTACCGCCGCGTCATCGACCGGGCGATGGAGCAGGCTTCTGCCTTAGGCGATATCGAGCAGCGCGAGCAATACCTCGATAAATACGCGCCGTGGGTGATGCTCGACAAGGATTACCGGAGGGTGATGACCGTCGGCACTTACAACTACTGGCCGCTTTGGGCGCGCCGGACACGCCCAGTAGCAGCGGCGGGAGCTTCCACGGCTAAGGCCGCCAGCGCGTCGAGTGGACGTCCGGCACCCAAGTTCGGTGACGTTGCGTCCTCTTTCGCTGGATGGGCTGAAACGACGATGGGCGGCATGGCCGCCGCGATTATGCCGACGTCGTTGCAAAAACCTACACCGGTCACGCGATCGTCTTCATCGGGCGGAAGTTTTCGCAGCAGTTGCGCGTGCGCCTGTGCCGGGTGTGCCTGCGCGTGTGCCTGCGCGGGCGGGGGGCGTTAGATTTCTGATTTTGGATTGAGGATTTTAGATTTGGTGGTGGATGCGAGGTTTGGAGGTATCAAGGTTATGGGAAATGGAAGAGTTTTTCGCATACTCGCTTTATTGACGCTGTTGCTGTTGTTGATGTCCTTCGGTGGGCCGGTAGCCGCGCAGAGTTACAGCTTCGCCGTGCCGGATCTGAAGATGCAGGTCTTCGTGCA
>JBNGDO010000225.1:0-5262 GCA_049975385.1 Anaerolineae bacterium
CTCAGTAGATCGAAAATTCCGTAAAGGTACGGCTTGACGCGAGATATATAGCCGGCCCATACTGTCATCCTTCGACAAGCTCAGGACAGGTCTCCGAACGTAGTGAGAAATCTCGTTGTTGCAGAAACGAGACCCCTCACTGCGTTCGGGGTGACAAATTGCGAGTTACTGAGTCTACATTATACCAGAATTGGGGGGCTTATGGCGGAGATAAGCGAAAAAGTCATCTTGGTGACGGGGGCTTCGTCGGGGATCGGGCGTGCGTGCGCGATAGCGTTGGCGCAGCAAGGACACCGCGTATACGGGACGAGCCGCGCACCACGCAGCACGGACGGCAACTTCACCATGCTCCCCATGGACGTGACCGACGCGGCATCGATCCAGGCAGCGGTGCAGACACTCCTCGAACGCGAAAGCCGCATCGACATCGTGGTGAACAACGCCGGCATCGGCTATGGCGGTGCGGTCGAAGATACCGCCATTGAGGAGGCACAGGCCACCTTCGAGACCAACTTCTTCGGCGCGCTGCGCGTCTGTCATGCCGTACTGCCGGCAATGCGGGAGCAAGGGAGCGGGACGATCATCAACATCAGTTCCATCGGTGGAATAATCAGCCTGCCATTCCAGGGACTTTACAGCGCCAGCAAGTACGCGCTCGAAGCAATGAGCGAGGCCCTACGTATGGAAGTGAAGCGCTTTGGCGTCCACGTGGTTCTGGTAGAGCCCGGCGATACCAACACACAGTTCACGGCCAACCGGCGCAGCACCCGTGGTGCGGAAGAAAACCCCGTCTACCGTGAAGCATATCGGGGCACGCTGGCACGGATCGAGGCGGACGAGCGCAACGGCGCAGCACCGGAGACCATCGCCCGTGCCGTGCTGCGGATTGCGGCATCGCCACGCCCCAAAGTGCGCTACGTCGTTGGACCGTTTTACCAAAAGCTCGCGGTCATAGTGAAACGCCTCATCCCATCTGGATTGTTTGAACGGATCATTATGATGACCTATGGCATCAAATAGGCATCGCAACTCCATTGCGCACCATCGCGTACTATCCATATCAGGTGTGAAAGGAGAAGGACAAATGAAAAAGAGCATCATCTCAGGGATCGTAGTGATAATTATGGCGACCAGCCTGGCATGTACGATCACGATTCCGAGTATAAACATTGACATCGATATGGAGAGAGTGGAAGGTTCTGGGAACGTGATCGAAGAAACCCGCGATGTGCGTGACTTCAGCCGCGTGCGCCTGGCGGGATTTGGCCATCTGTACATCGAACACGGGGAAACGGAATCGTTGCGCATCGAAGCCGAGGACAATCTCATGCAGTACATCACGACCGAGGTCAAGGACGGCGAACTTGACATCCGCTGGCAAAAGAACATCCTGGCGACCAATCGCGAGCCGATCCACTTCTACCTGACCGTAAAGGCCCTGGATACGATCACGTTGGATGGCGCAGGCGACATCGAAGCGCCCAATATGCAGGCCGAGACGTTCAGCGTGAACGCGAATGGTGCGGGCAACTTCGAGTTATTGCACCTGACAGCCGACTCGCTTGTCGTAACGATATCCGGCGCGGGCAACGTGACGGTGACGGGCGAAGCGACGGCACAGACTGTGAAGATCAATGGCCTGGGGCAGCATCAAGCTCGTGATCTGTGGAGTACGACAGCCGAGGTCGAGATCAACGCGGCTGGTTCCGCCACGGTGCGTGTGAGCGACGCGTTGGACGCGAAGATCAATGGAGCCGGATCCGTCTATTACTACGGCAATCCCACCGTCTCCCAACGGGTGACCGGCGTGGGGCGTATCAGTCGCATCGAGGATTAAAAACTATGGCTGACCTCGCGAAGGTTTAGGCAAACCGAAGGTTTGCACACCTTCGCGAGGTCTCAATATGAGGTGAATATGTCCCGTTGGCGTATCGCGTTGGCACAGATCAACACGCTGGTCGGCGATCTTGAAGGAAACGCATGCAAGATCGAGGCTGGCATTCACCGGGCGCGCGAACAAGGTGCAGACCTGGTCCTCTTTCCCGAACTAGCAGTGACCGGATATCCGCCAGAAGACCTGCTGTTAAAGCCTGCCTTCCTGGAGGCGAACATGGCGGTAGTGGCGAGGTTAGCACATGCGACGCAAGGAATCACCGTTATCGTCGGGTTCGCGGACGTGGATGACGATGTCTACAATGCCGCTGCCGTCCTGCACGATGGCGACTGGGTTCACACGTATCACAAGCATTATCTGCCCAACTACGCCGTCTTCGACGAGGATCGCTACTTCCGGCGCGGGGAAGCGATCCCCATCTACCGGCAAGACAGCATCGCGTTTGGGGTGAGCATCTGCGAGGACATCTGGTATCCGGCGGGGCCGCCCGAAATCCAGGCTGTGCAAGGCGGAGCGCGCCTGCTGGTCAACATCTCCGCATCGCCATACCACGCGGGCAAAAGCACTTCGCGCGAGCAGATGCTCGTGACGCGCGCCACGGACAACGCTGCCGTCGTCGCCTTCTGCAATTTGGTGGGCGGGCAGGACGAACTGGTCTTCGACGGGGGCAGCGTCATCATCGACGAGCGAGGGCAGGTCATCGCACGCGGTGCGCAGTTTGCGGAAGACTTCATCGTGGCGGACATCGACTTAAGCGCTGTATTCCGGCGACGACTGCACGATCCCCGGAGGCGCAAGGCTGCCGCCACACCGTTGACGACCGTGTCACTGTCCGAGATCGCACAAGATGCAACGACACAACTCGACCGCCCCACCCTCGAGCCGCACATCATCGAACCACTCCCGCCGCTGGCCGAAATCTACCAGGCATTGGTCTTGGGAACGCGGGACTACGTCCGCAAAAATGGCTTCGAAAAAGTGCTGATCGGGCTTTCCGGCGGCATCGATTCATCGCTGGTGGCCTGCATCGCAGCGGATGCATTGGGGCCGGAGAATGTCGTCGGCGTGGCGATGCCCTCGCGCTACACCTCCGATATGAGCAACACCGACGCGGCGCGCCTGGCGGACAATCTCGGCATCGATTTCTTGTCGATCCCCATCGAGAGTGTGTTCCAGGCATACCTGGAAGTCCTAGCGGAGCCTTTTGCCGGCACAAAGCCGAACGTCGCCGAGGAGAACGTGCAGGCGCGCATTCGCGGCAACTACCTGATGGCGCTCTCCAACAAGTTCGGTTGGCTGGTGCTGACGACCGGCAACAAGAGCGAGATGAGTGTAGGTTACGCGACGCTTTACGGCGACATGGCGGGGGGCTATGCCGTCATCAAGGACGTGCTAAAGATGCTGGTATACGATCTCTCGCACTGGCGCAACACACAGGGCAACATCCCCGTCATTCCCGAACGCTGTATCACGCGGCCCCCTTCAGCAGAACTGCGCCCGGATCAGAAGGACACGGACTCACTACCGCCTTACGAGGTATTGGATGCGATCCTCCAGGCTTATGTGGAAGAAGATCAGGCTCCAGAGGACATTGCAACACTCTACGGCGCAGATTTAGTACGGCGCGTGGTGCGAATGGTGGATCGCAACGAGTACAAGCGCAGGCAGGCCCCGCCGGGCGTGCGCATCACCACGCGGGCGTTCGGCAAGGACCGGCGCCTGCCGATCACGCAGCGGTTCACGAAATGAAAAGACAACTCCTATATCAATTTGATTTTCGATGTATTTAGGTTATAATATAGATCGATTTCTTGCAAAATAATGTATTAATGGACGTTCAAAGTAGGAATTATTGGGAGAGAAACGATGAAAGGAAAAGCCGTCTTTTACATTGTCAATGTAAGTCTAAGCTTATTGCTCGTGTTAGGCACTATCATCGCGTCGCCATTGCTGGCAGAGCGCACGTCGGATTCACCAGAAAGCCTCACTTTGATCGCGCCCTCGCCAGTTTTGCCAGATAACGCCACCGACGTTCCTCCCGGTCTGCACGTGCTGGCCTCCGACGCACAGGGGATAACGCTCGAACTCATCACGCCGGAGTACACGGTTGTTGAGGGTGAGGATAATCTCGGTCCGTGTTCGCAGCTCGTCGTCGATGGGTACAGCTACGCGGGCGTTTCAGGCGCGCCGGAACTGCCGGTCAAAGGCGCGATGGCTGGCATCCCGGCGCAAGGTGAGGTCACACTGACCGTATTGGAGGCCGAGACCGTCACCGTGCCGGAGAGGTACACGCTCTGCCCGGTCGGACGTCCAATTGTGGAGATGAAGCCATCCGATGAACTTCTTCGCTACCAGGGCGAAGAGCACGTACGCGATGCGGCGATCTACACAACGGCAGGCTTTACGCCCACAGAGCCCGCGGCGCTGCTTTCCACAGGCTTCATCCGCAGCCAGCGGGTGGCGCAAGTGCAGTTCCGTCCCTTTCAGTACAATCCCGTCACCGGAGAACTGCAGTTTGCGCGGCGCATCCGCGTGCAATTGGCGTTCGACACAGTAATGAGCCGCAGCGCGCTGACCGCGTCGGCGATGAGCGCGTCTGCCGCGGGCGCAGTGGACGAGGGCGCGTTCGAGGACGTACTGCGCACTTCGCTCGTCAACTACGAAGACGCGCGCATCTGGCGCACGACATCGCAGCGGTTGCCATCCACACTCACGGTACAGGCACCGGTGAGCGACGAAGCGTACAAAATCCTGGTGGATGAGGATGGCATCTACGAACTGACTTACACCGATCTTATAACGGCGGGCGTTCCCGTGGATACCCTCGACCCGCGCACGCTGCAATTGCACAACCAGGGCAGTCAGGTCGCCATCTACGTTGACGGAGAAGCAGACGGTGTGTTCGACACTGACGACTACGTGCTTTTCTACGGCCAAAAGATGACGACGAAGCACACCGACGTCAACGTGTACTGGCTCACGTGGGGCGATGCAAATGGTCTGCGGATGGCGACGTCCGATGGTACGCCAGGTGGGGGGGCGGATGTGCCTGAGTATTATCGTACTACGCAGCGAATTGAGGAAAATAAGATTTACCAATCTCCGCGCCCAAGCGGGCCCGACAACGACCGCTGGTATTGGCAGTTTGTATGGGCAACTACGCCGACGACATTCACGACAAGTTTTAACTTGACGCATCCCATCACTACATCGACCAATGCAACGGTCACCGGTCTTTTCAAGGGTTACACTGCCGTGCCAGAGCATCATACGCAGGTATATCTCAACGGCGCTTTGCTGGACGACGCAACATGGTTGCCTGCCGCTACACATATGTTCACTGCCACCGTGCCGCAGTCAGTGCTCAT
>JBNGDO010000226.1:0-5230 GCA_049975385.1 Anaerolineae bacterium
TCGTTCAGGCAATAGCAGCGCGCCGGGCCTTCGGTGACGCCGGAAATCCAGCCGGCGTCGCGCAGGATTTTGAGGTGCTGTGAGACGGTTGCCTGGGCGATGGGCAGGTGCTCTACGATGTCGCCGGTGATGCAGCCGGGGTGTGTTACCAGGAATTTCAAGATTTCGAAGCGGATCGGGTTGCCAAGCGCCTTGAACATCTGCACGAGACGTTCCTGCTCTTCGCCGGAGATGTCCAGCGAGCAGCACGCTTCGGTGTGTAAACAGCTTGTTTTTCTGCTTGGGTTGATGTCGTCCATCGCGCTCTCTTTATCGTATTTTTACGATAGATTATACAACAAAGCCGGCGCTTGTCAATACTCAAGCGCCGGTTATTATTTTTGGAATGTGGCTTTACCCATCCGTCACCCGCAGCCGGAAAGATGAAATGCGTTGCACATTTACTCCTGCTGCGCTTGGGCGCGGAATTCGGCCATCATTCGCTGGCACATCTCCATCGGATCGCGGCCTGCGGCCTGCATCTGAGCCATCATCCGGCGCGGGAATTCCGCCATCATTTTGTCCATCATCTGCCCCATCACTTTGGGCAAAAGATGCGCTGCCAAAGTCACCGTTACTCCACCAGCCACTGCGCCCAACAAGGCTGCGACCGCGTATCCCCACACAGTAGATTTGTTCTGCAGCGGTTGATCCTCCATTTCGACCCAAGAGTGATCTGAACGATCGCGCAACATCTCTCCCAACATCGGGAATTCGGTCTGGGCGTGTTCGTCCATCGCGTGGGCAAACTCGTCCGAGAAATAGAGGCGGAGGAGGGGATCCAAGATGCTGCCGATACCCTTGAAGCCGGCCTGAAGCGTGTGGGTAAGCATCACACCCTGGTCGTCATCCTCTGCTTCCAGGATGAGCCTCGCCGGCAAGCGGACGAGCTGCTTGAATTGCCACATGATCTTTTTGCCGGGCACTACTGCGCTGACGACGCCCTGCATTTTGATCCGCCGCCGGCCGACGTACTCGTCCATGTAGACGACGTTGCCGACGTCACCCGGCCGGCGTGTGACGGTGTGGAATGCCAGATGCGTGCCCGGCCACCACGCCTGATACCGTTGGTCGGTACAGTTGAGCATGAAATCAAGGATGTCCGCACAGCTGGCGTCAGCAACGCGCACTTTAGATTGAATCGTGATCATCGTAATGCCTCCACAGCAGGTTTGCGAAAGTTGAGTGTGTAATTCCACCAATTCCCGTAACGTTCCGCCATCTCGAATCCGGCGGCGTTGGCCCAGGCGATGGTCGTCGCGCGGCGCGGGTAGTCGGGATCGAGGAACTCCTCGGTGGTGGAGACGATGCCGCCCGGCTTGAGCACGCGATGCAGTTCACGTAGCGCGCGCACGGGGTCGGGGATTTCGGGCAGGACGGTGATGAGGTAGGCGCGGTCCACGCTGGCGTCGGGGAGCGGCAGTTCGTAGGCGCTGGCGACGTAGGTCTCGACGTTGGTCACACCGGCAGCCTCGACCCGCGCATCCACCTGCGCGATCATCCCCGGCTGGATGTCCACGGCGATCAGGCGGCCTTCCGGCCCCACGCGATGGGCGGCATCCACGGTGAACGCGCCCGGCCCGGGGCCGAGTTCGAGCACCGTCTCGCCGGGGCGCAGCCCGGCCCGCTCGAGCGCGTGGCGCACGTCCCAGCGGCGCAGCGGGTTATCCACAATCCAACTCCACGAGGTCGGGCACGGTTCGCCGCGCCCTTTCATCAGCTTCATGATGAGTTTGATCCCAAACAGCCAAAAGACGACCAGCCCGCCTAGCAGAGCGGTCACAATCCAGAAAGTGTTTCTTCTTTTCATTGTTCCTTCTCCTTGATCAAGTGTAGAGATGGGGGCATCGTTACCTGCGTCGATCCACCCTTCTTGAATCTGAAGTCGCATTTATCCGCGTCCTCGGCCAGCGTCTTGGTGCGGATCAGTCCCCAGCCCATCATTTCACTGTACAGCGCGTCGGCGATGCACAGGTAAGGGCCGAGTTCGGGCGCTCCCTGCTCCTGCAGAAACTTGCACGTCGCGCACTCCAAATAGTCCACGCCATAGTCGAAAGTCGCGCCATCACCTTCGACGAACGTATAAACGTAGTCGCCCGGATACCGGCGCTGGTGCGATTCTGCCGCCCGTTTCCGCAATTTCTGGATGTACCGGTGCGTGAACGTCATGTGCCCGAAAAAGCGGCGCATGAAACGCGGATAGGCTTGCAGAAACGCCTGATCAATTTCATAGATGAGCTGGCCGATTGTTTCAAGACTCTCGCCTTGTGTTTTGAGCACTCGATACATTGCCAGGAACCATGCGGTGGAAATGATGAGAGACAAACAAATCTCTCACACGCTTCACCGACCCGTCGAAGTCTCTCAAAAGTCTTCGTCTGCGCGAGACGTAGTAATCATTGTTCTGTAAGCTTGGCATATTTCACCTATTCTGTTGGCGGGCGAATCCGTGGGAAAAACATCCCCGTTCGGCGGCGATAGTCGCCGTATACCTGGGGCGCCAGCGTCAAGAGAAACAGCTCTTCGGCTTTGCTTTGTGCATAGACCGCTGCCCACCCCAGGATGCCGAGTAGCGAAAGCCAGACACCGGTGAACAGGAAAAAGATGAGATTCGCGAGTGCCGCGGCGGCATAGCGCGGATGGCGTACCCACCGGTATGGCCCTTCGGTGACGATGACGTACTGCCCGCGCGTTTGCTGGTACAGGGGGGTATAGTTGGGATTGTAGAACAACACCAACAGCCCCCACAGCGAATAGAGCACGAACAAGACGCCGCCTGCGACGTTGGCCCACAACGGCAGCTCGAATCGCGATCCCGCACAAGCAGGTGCTTATAGGATTCTTGGATAGATTCTAGGTGCCTCTATGTTGTTCGTCTATCCGATCCAATAGCGCCGGCAGTTCGTCTTCGATCAAAGAGAACATATCGTGTGCCTCCTGGAGCCGCTCGCGCAAGGCTGGATCTTCATCTTTGAGCAACTCTAGTCCCCGCTCGGCAATCTGATGCAGTGAGGCCATCATTCGGAGGTACATGCGCATAAAGGTCACCCAACCGCCGGGAGTGAAGCGAAAGTAGACCTGCCGAGGCTCTGGCGAGGGTGTGCGTTCGATCAACCCCATCTCGCTTAACAGGCGCGTATTGGTGCTGATAGAGCTTTTGCTGGCCTGTAATATCTCGCATAGATCGGTCATGGATTGTTCCGGCGGGTTGACGATCAGTAGCACCCCCAGGATGCGACCGGCCGTGCGGGGAATCCCCATTTGTTCGAAGTACAAGCTGATGTCTTCGATGAAGTGTTTTTGCTCGTAATAATGTTCGGGCATTTCGGTATATCCTTTCTGTTAAAATGTTTTTATATTATATTACGTTCTTAACGTTCTGTTAATACAGAACGATCGGATTTTAAAGAAAGTGCTGTTTGGCTTCGGCTGGGTTTGTACTACACTAACGAGACTTCACAATTGGTGAACCACAAGGAGAGACAACGATGAAGAGTTACCGCAAGGAACTATGGTTCAATATTCCCACGCGCCGGGCGTTCATCAACATCACGCCGGACGTGGAAGCGTGCCTGCGCGAGAGCGGCATCCGCGAGGGGTTGTGTTTGGTGAACGCAATGCACATAACGGCATCGGTCTTTATCAACGATGACGAATCCGGCCTGCACGCCGACTACGAAGCGTGGCTCGAAGGTCTGGCCCCGCACGAACCGGTCAGCCATTACCGTCACAATCGCACCGGCGAGGACAACGGCGATGCGCATCTCAAACGGCAGGTGATGGGCCGCGAGGTCGTCGTGGCCGTGACCGGGGGACGGCTGGACTTTGGTCCGTGGGAGCAAATTTTCTACGGCGAATTCGACGGCAAGCGCCGCAAGCGGGTGCTGGTGAAGATCATCGGCGAGTAGCGGCGGGTTCCATTCCGCCTTCTCATACGGAGCGCGCTATGGAAAACGCGCACTGCGAAAGCGCGGCTACGTTGCTCCTTCCACGATGGCGATTTCGTCGCCGGTGAGGCCGTAGAGTTGGTAGACAAGTCGGTCGATGGCGCGGTCGGTGACGTCGATTTGTTGTTTGAGGAGGCGTTTGGCCTGGGGGGTTTTGGCCTCCGCGAGTTGGCGGTGCAGGGCCAGCATGCGCTCGACGAGGGCGACCATCTCATCGTGGCGGGCGACGTCGGCGGGGTCGTCGAAGTCGATGGTGCGGATGGGGAGTTGTTTGATATCCTGTGGGTTAAGTTTCGGAAACGTGTCTTTCCCAAAGTTCGGCAATATCAATTTACCATACCAACTTAACAAATACGAATTCACCAAACCAAGAAAATATTTCATAGACATTTTACATTCTTGTGTTGGTTTGAAAGGAGTGATACTGTGACCATAGTATAGAGTCTCTTCAACAAAGGTAGCTTGTATGCGTTTGTTTTTGCCTGGAACTTCACGAAATAGTAGCCGAGGACCTTCAAAAAAGCTTGGATCGCGTGGGGCAGCCAACCAAGGCCCATAACTTAACCATTCCCCTCCCCAGGTTTGTATGTACCTTGCAATATCTCTACCACGTAACCATTTTCCGCAAGTATCATTCTTTTTATGATCAAAATGGTATCCACGCCTTTTTATTAAATCTGGGTCTTGCCCACGATAACGGTCATAAGGAGTTAAGCCTTGAATTATTTTCCCAAAATCCTGCAAAGGAGCTTGATTTGCGTGAATCTTGTCAATTATCTCTCTCACCCCAGGCTTCAAACGATAATCAATTGATAACAACTCATTGTCCTGCCAGCTCGCAGTCGATATTTGCCAAGAATCTTTCACTGTCTCAACTTGCAAATATTCACGATAGGTATCCCGCTGTAAGAAAAAAACTACGGTATTAACCACAGCATTTGAGAAAACTTTCTCTCCAAATACATGAATTCTGTCAAACCCAACTTTCTTTGCGATCAACTGTCTAAGTGGTTGACAGTTTTCCAGTCTCAACCACAATTCTGGCGTAATAAATCCTACCCATCCATTACTTTTGGTTAAATTTACTGCCCTCTCAATGAAATAAATATAGCTATCATATTTATACCGATATGATTCGTAGTGGCTTCTAATGTATGCTTTCTCGTCTTTTTCAAACAAAGCTCCATATGGCGGATTCCCGATCACCGCGTCGAAGCCGCCAGCGGCCATCGCCGTGGGGAAAC
>JBNGDO010000227.1:0-5026 GCA_049975385.1 Anaerolineae bacterium
CCAACGTTAGCTTCGTGACAAGCGTTACATTCACCGGTGGGAAATGTTACCGAGGAAATGCAATGACCATTGACAAAATGGATGTGGATCTGGCCTTGCGGCACATCTGGGAGAGCTATGACCATATCTGAGTTCGCAGTAGGGCAAAACTCCTCTGGGAATAATTGAACGTTTCTTGTGTTTTTTAAGTAATATAGATACCGGTTTTGATATAGACTCAATCCGGAAATTGTGCTGGCGAGTGTTTTTTTGTGCGTCAACGGCGTATTTTCGGATAGGTTCATAAGTCTACTCAAGATAGGTAGGTTGGCAAGAGTTGATCTTGTCCGCTGACGCGGGACTTTAGCTATCTGTGCTGCAATCTGTGTTATACTTAGATGGTTGTGTGGCATAAAGAGTGCCAGTGCTTTGGGGCCGTAAAAAGGTCGTTGTTGCAAAATTACGGAAAGTTCTTATAATCGTTCCATAAGCTAAAGTATTATTCTATATGGTTATCTTTCATACGTGGGCATCGCAATTCTCTCCATCCAGTCTTTCTGATGGGGATTTGGTAGCCTTGTGAAGAATCTGCATGGAGGCGATCTTGGGCACATCACAAACGAGGAATTACATGGCCGGCACAAAGCATCTACTTGAGATTAAAAATCTAACGACCCGTTTTCATACGGAGGATGGCGTTGTCCATGCTGTCAATGATGTTTCCTATACGTTGGATGAAGGGGACACGTTGGGTGTGGTGGGGGAGAGCGGCTGTGGGAAGAGTGTCCACGCGCTTTCGATTATGCGCCTGATCCAGATTCCGCCCGGTGAGATTGCCGGTGGTGAAGTGATTTTCCGTGGCCGGGATTTGTTGAAGCTGAGTGAGGATGAGATGCGCAGGGTGCGCGGCGCCGAGATCGCGATGATTTTTCAGGACCCTATGACATCGTTGAATCCGGTGAAAACGGTGGGCTTCCAGATTATGGAAGCCTTGATGCTGCACAAAGGCATGGATAAAGCGCGCGCCAGAGAGCGCACGGCAGAGTTGTTGAAGCTCGTTGGTATCCCCGAAGCTGCACAGCGGGTGGATGATTACCCGCACCAATTCTCCGGGGGCATGCGGCAGCGCGCGATGATTGCGATGGGCCTTTCGTGCGATCCCAGTATTCTCATCGCCGATGAGCCGACCACGGCGCTCGATGTGACCATTCAGGCGCAGATTGTGGAGCTGGTCAAGCGCCTGCAACACAAGTTGGGGATGACGGTGATCTGGATCACGCACGACCTGGGCGTGATCGCGGGACTGGCTCGGCGCGTGAATGTGATGTACGCCGGCCGCATCATCGAGAGCGGCCCTGTCAAGGAGATTTATGCGAATCCCCACCATCCTTATACGGTGGGATTGCTGGGTTCCCTGCCGAGCCACGGAGGACGGACTTCCTCTCGCCTTTTTTCGATTCCCGGTGAGCCGCCGGATCTGGTCGGGCTTACGCTGGGCTGCGCCTTTGCCCCCCGCTGCCATTATCAAACGCCCCGTTGCTGGAAAGAGACGCCGCCGTTGGAAGAAGTTGGCCTGGACCATATCGCTGCATGCTGGGAAAAAGATAAGGTGAGGAGGGTATAACGATGGCCGAAGCGATCAAAACCAGCGATACACCCCGAGAAGTGTTGTTGCACGTAGAAGGTTTGAAAAAGTACTTTCCCATCAGGCGCGGCGTCTTTCAACGTCACGTCGGCGATGTCAAGGCCGTCGACGACGTCAGCTTTGACGTCTACCGTGGAGAAACGCTAGGTTTGGTTGGGGAAAGCGGGTGTGGCAAGACCACGACCGGGCGCACGATCATCCGCATTTACGAGCCGACTTCCGGGCAGGTTATTTTCAAGGATCAGGACCTGGCGGCCTTGCGGGCCAATGAGATGCGCGAAATGCGCCGCAGTATGCAGATGATCTTCCAGGACCCGTATGCTTCGTTGAATCCCCGTATGAGTGTGTTGAAAATCGTGGGCGAGCCATTGGAAGTGTTCCACCTGGCAAACAAGGAAGAACGCCGCGAGCGGGTGGCGAACCTGCTGCAATTGGTGGGCCTGAATCCCGATTTTATGACGCGCTATCCACACGAATTCTCCGGCGGACAACGCCAACGCATTGGCCTGGCCCGCTCTCTGGCGCTCAACCCGGACTTGATCATCTGCGATGAGCCGATCTCGGCATTGGATGTATCCATTCAGGCGCAGGTGGTGAACCTGTTGGAGGACCTGCAAGAGGAGTTGGGCCTCACCTACGTCTTTATCGCCCATGACTTGAGCATGGTACGGCATATCAGCGATCGCGTCGCGGTGATGTATTTGGGAAAGATTGTGGAGTTGACGGATCGGGAAACGCTGTATGCCAATCCTTTGCACCCGTACACGCAGGCGTTGCTTTCCGCAATTCCCGTGCCCGATCCGGTGGTGGAGGAGAGCCGGCAGCGCATCTTGCTGGAAGGGGATTTGCCCAGCCCGGCGCATCCGCCGAAGGGCTGTAACTTCTGCACACGCTGTCCGCAGGTGCAGGACATTTGCGAGCATGAAGAACCGGCGTTCATCGAAGTGGCCCCAGGCCATTACTGCGCGTGCCATTTCGTCACGCCGGAAGACTAGGTACTCATGCAAAGGTTCGAGTATTTTTACCGCAGAGTTTGCTGAGTGCGCGGAGAACAACACAAATTCTCTGCGGACTCTGCGCTCTCCGCGGTGCAAAATGTTTATACCACTACACGATATGGTTCACGTTTTAAAAAAGGAGGTGATGTGTATCGAGGCAGATAGCATACGTTGATGTTTAGCAATACAGTTCCACATTCAAAACATTAGTCTGAAGGAGGATGAACATGTTTAAGAAACTGATGCCTATGGTTGGCCTGTTGGTTGTGGCCAGCATGGTGTTGTCCGCTTGCGCGACGCCCACCCCCGAGGTGATTACGATCGTCGAGACGGTAGAAAAAGTCGTCGAGAAAGAGGGCGAGACCGTCACCGTTATCGAGACGGTAGAGAAAGTCGTCACTGCGACGCCCGAGCCGGCCGCCCCAGAACAGGCTGTGGAGTTCAAGTCTGCCGACCCCAACACGTTCTATGACATTGTTGGTGCGGGCGATACCGATACGCTCGACCCGGCCTGGAACTATGAGAGCGCGGGCGATGCGATCATCTTGAACGTCTACGAACAACTGGTCACCTACGATGGCGCCGACGCGACCTCATTTGTACCCGCGCTGGCCGAAAAATGGGACATCTCCGACGATGGTACGCAATACATCTTCAACATCCGCCAGGGTGTGACGTTCCACGATGGTGCGGATTTGACTGCCGAGGACGTGGCCTACAGCCTCCAGCGTGGTGTGTTGCAGGGTGGTGGCTGGTCGCCGCAGTGGCTCTACACTGAGGCGCTGTTCGGCACTGGCACGTACGACATCGCTGAATTGGTCAATCCCGACTGCGCGGACGACCCCGAGTGCTTGCAAGCCGAGGACCCCGCCGCGTTGGCAGAGGCCTGCCAGATGGTGATGGATGCTTTTGTGGCCGATGACGCTGCCGGCACCGTAACAATGAACCTGAGCCAGTCCTGGAGCCCGTGGTTGGCAACCCTGGCACAAAGCTGGGGCTCCATCATCGACAAGGATTGGGCTATTGCTAAGGGCGCGTGGGATGGCGATTGCGCTACCTGGCAGAACTTCTACGGCGTGACCTCCGAAAACGCCCCTCTGCGCGATGATATGAACGGCACCGGCCCCTATATGTTCGATCACTGGACGCCTGGTGAGGAAACCGTTCTGGTCAAGAACCCCAACTACTGGCGCGAAGCGCAGAATGTCCCCGTCTTCGAGGGCGGGCCGACCGGCGCGAGTGCGGACCGGGTTGTGATTAAGCTCGTTGGCGAGTGGGGCACCCGCTTCGCGATGCTCCAGGCTGGCGACGCGGATTTCGTCTACGTCCCACGCCAAAACGTGGCACAGGTCGACCCGATGGTGGGGGAACTCTGTGAGTGGAGCGTTGCGGACAGTGCATTCTCCTGTGCCGCAACCGAAAATCCCGATGCCCCTCTGCGGTTGTTCAAGGGACACCCCAGCACCACCCGTACCGATGCGATGTTCGTCTTCGACATCAACGTCGAGGGCGGCAACCCCTACGTGGGTAGTGGTGAATTGGACGGCAACGGTATTCCGCCGAACTTCTTCTCCGATGTCCACGTGCGCAGGGCTTTCAACTACTGCTTCGACTGGGAAGCCTTCATCCAGGATGCCCTAGCTGGTGAGGCCGTTCAAAACGTTGGATACCTCATTCCTGGGATGTTGGGTTACGAAAACGATGGCCCGATGTATTCCTACGATCCCGACAAGTGCGCGGAGGAAATGGCGCTGGCCTGGGATGGTCAGGTGGCCGAGGTTGGCTTCCGCATGCAGGTCGCTTACAACACTGGCAACGTAACGCGCCAGACCATCGCCGAAATCCTGCAGACCAACCTGTCCGATATTGATCCCAAGTACACCGTCGAGATCATCGGCCTGCCGTGGCCGAGCTTCCTGGCCGCCATTCGTGGCAGCCGCCTGCCGCTCTACATCAGCGGTTGGGCCGAGGATATCCACGACCCGCACAACTGGGCGCAGCCCTTCCTCATTGGCACCTACGCCGCGCGGCAAGCTTTGCCAGAGGATATGGTCGCTGGATTCCAGGAGTTG
Organism: Anaerolineae bacterium; assembly: GCA_049975385.1. Lineage (GTDB taxonomy): Bacteria > Chloroflexota > Anaerolineae > B4-G1 > SLSP01 > DSWT01. Next base: position 4,695 of record JBNGDO010000227.1, read on the forward strand.
GTGAATGCTGGCGTGTCTGCCACCGATCCTGCGGAACGCGCTGAGATCTACCAGGAGCTTACGCAGATGGATTATGACAATGCCATCGCCATTCGTTTGGCCGTCGCCACCGGGCGTCACTATGAGCCACGCTGGGTTACTGGCTGGTACTACAATCCCATCTACGGCGCGAACAGCCGCTACTTCACTGTGGGTAAAGAGTAGTTAGTCACCGTATGCTTATGGGCAGGAGGGAGCTTTTAGCTCTCTCCTGCCACTTTAAATTTGCGCACAGAAACCCTCAAGATTATCTGCCGACAGGCAAATGCAATTATCCTTATCCTTATTTGTAC
>JBNGDO010000228.1:0-2819 GCA_049975385.1 Anaerolineae bacterium
GCCATATCCCCGACACCTTCACATAGCTGGGGATCTAGCGATCCCCTTGAAGCTGCAAACTAGGGACTGCCGGATGAAAGACTATCCGACTAACGACTACAAGACTAACGACTAAAGGAGAGACCAGCCATGAAACTTCACCGCATTATTTTGGCCTTGATCGGCAGTGGAATTCTGATGTTCATCACCGCTCTCGGCACACAGCCGTCCGCACGCGCAACTGTAGCTTCAGCGCCCAGTGCTCTCCCCGGCGACGTGGTCATCAACGAAGTCGCCTGGAGCGGTACAGCAGCTTCCTATGCGGATGAATGGATCGAGTTGTACAACAATACCGCCGTCTCCATATCGCTGGCTGGTTGGCAGATAACGACCACGGATGGTATGGACCTGGCGCTACACGGCGAAATTGCCCCATACGGCTATTACCTCATCGAACGCACGGACGACACCACGATCAGCGACATTCCGGCAGATTGGATCGGGACTTTCGGCGGCGGTGGGCTGAGCGATACCGGCGAAGCCCTCACCTTAAGTGATGGTGAGAGCAACGTCATCGATACGGCAAACGCGCCTGGAGGCGCCTGGCCTGCCGGGGCTAACAATCCGGATTTCAGCATGGAACGCGCCGACAGTACCGCGCCCGACACGCCCGGCAACTGGGCCACGCACACCGGCGACCCACGTAACGGCCTGGACGCCGACGGCAACCCCATCAACGGCACGCCAAAACATCGCAACTCCGTCTCTGCCGCCGATCTTGTCGTCCACAAAAGTGGTCCGTCCTACGCCCAACAGGGCATGGCACTCACGTACACACTGCGTTGTGAAAACGTCGGCTACATCACCGCGTTGAGCACCACGCTCACCGACACACTCCCTCTAGACGCGGTCTACGTCACCAGCACGGTCCCCTACCCCGCCATCGTGGATGAACGCACGCTGCGTTGGGAGTTGGGCGATATAGCCGTCAGCGGCACACCCACCATCATCACAGTCTCCGTCTACGCGCCCACCAATACTGTGGGGACGATCACCAACACTCTCATTGCCGCCAGCGTCGTTAGTGAGGCCGTGCCTGCGACAAACTTCGCGCAGTGGGAGACGCTCATCAGCGCGCCCGCGCCGGCCCTCGCGCTATCGAAGACAGGTCCGCCGATGGCGCTTCCTGAGGCACCGCTGACGTACACACTCATCATCAGCAACACTGGGGGCCTCACGGCGCAGGATGTCCATCTCACCGACACGCTGCCGGCCGGGCTGATCTTCATCGCGCAGACCGCCCCCTACACCTTCACACAGCCGGACGCCGCCACACTTGTCTGGGATGTCGGCGACCTTGCGCCAGGAGCCAGTGGGCGGATCACGCTCACGCTGGCACTTAACGAGCCGCCCGGCCACACGCTGACGAACGTCGCCACGGCAACCACACGCACGGGTGAACCGGCGAGCGCCGCGTGGAGCACCCAGGTACAACCGCACGTGCGACTCTATGCTGCGCAACCGGGCAACTACGGCGGCGTCAGCGGTGAAGCCGTCGCCATCGTCAACCTGGGAACGTTCAACGTTGATCTCAGCAACTGGTGTATCGACGACAAAGTCAGCTCAACGAGCCATGTGTGTTTCCCGGACGGCGCGCAAATCGAGGCAGGGCAGACGCTGTGGCTGGCGGAGAACGCCGACGGGTTCTATCTGGTGTGGGGCTTCGACGCCGACTGGACAAGCGCAGCGCTTGCGGGTCAGGTTCCACTACTCACAGGCAGTTGGCCCGGTTTCACCGACGACGGCGAGGCCATCTACCTGCTCGATGCAGACGGCGTTCCGGTGGACGTACTTGCTTTTGGCGCAGGCATACCCGAAACCGGCTGGCAAGGCCCAGCCGTTCCCCATCCGTATGCCGGCTACGAGACCAGAGGCCAGGTGCTCTACCGCAAGCTCGGCGCCAGCACAGGCATGCCCGTGCCGGACACGAACAGCGCGAGCGACTGGGCGCAGGATCCCGACGATCCGTTCGATGGGCGCAAGCTGCGCTATCCAGGCTGGGATCTGGAAGCACTCTTCTTCCCGGTTGAGGTAGATCAAACGAGCACCATCACGCTCGCCGTTGCTCCAGACGGGATGTTGGATTTCGTTCTCGACGCCGTGACAACCGCGCAGAAGAGCCTGATCATCCAGGGATATACGCTCGGCAGCATCCCGCTCTACGAAGTTATCGATGCGCGCATCCAGGCCGGTGTCGCGGTCACCATCCTGCTTGATAGCAGCCCTGCCGGTGGAATGACGTTCGAAGAACGCTGGATCGCCCAGCGACTGCACAATCCACCGACCAGCACCGTCTACTTCATGGGTGGCAACACAGCTCGGTACCGCTACCAACACGCCAAGTTCGTCGTCATCGACGATAAACGCGCTATCATCAGCACAGACAACTTCGGAGAAAGTTCTATGCCCTCGGATGCTCTGGAAAACGGTACGATGGGCCATCGCGGGTTCGTCCTGCTCACCGATAACGCAGAGGTCATCGCCCGGTTGAATACCCTATTCCGCTACGATTGTGATCCCGCCAATCACACCGACGTCGTCCCTTATTCGGAAGCCTATGCGCCGCCGGACTACTTCGTCCCCCTGCCACCGGTAGATTGGACGACGTACACGGTCGCATTTAGCCCAACGCTCGTGACCACGGCTTCGCACCTCACACTTATGCATGCACCGGAACACACGCTCCGCGATCAGGACGCCCTTATCGGCCTCCTGAACAGCACGCTGACCGGCAGCATCGACGTGATGCAGTTGAACGAGTCGCTCATCTGGACGCGCGA
>JBNGDO010000228.1:2919-4997 GCA_049975385.1 Anaerolineae bacterium
GACGGGCGCTATCTCTTCCCGGAGGGCACGCAGCTTTTGCCCAAGCAGGTCATCGTCGTGGCCGCGTGCGCTCCAAACTTCGGCGCAAGTTACGGCTTCAATCCCAGCTACGAATGGACCAACTGCGATCCTCTGGTGCCTGATATGCTTCCTGCCGGGCAGTGGGAGGGGTTCGGCATAGCGTTGGGCAACGTCAGCGACGAAGTGCTGCTACTGGACGCGACCGCCGCCATCGTGGATAGCGTCGCGTGGGGCGGCGAACCGCGCGCGGGTGTGATCCCCTTCCCCATGGACCCAGACAGCACCTTCCCGTGGGAAGCATCGCTCAAGCGTTACCCGCCCGACCACGACCGCGACGACTGCTCCCGCGACTTCTACCTCAGCTTCCAGCCGTCGCCGGGACGGGTAAGCGGGGCAGAGTAACCAACAGTAAGCCTTGCCAAGCACGGCTTTGACGTTAGAATGACCTTGACGTCTAACTTGTAATCCAAAACTACCTTTGAGGAGTAACAATGTTCAATTTCCTGACGCGCAAGCGCGACAAAGCACAGCGCGAACAATCTAAAATCTTGTGGCTCGACCTGGGCGACCTGGGCGACCTGGTCAATCCCAGCGGGCCGCACGAACAGTGGCAGGATCACGGGTTGGGCCTGCTGCGCACAATTATGCACCAGAACGGCCTCATGACCGACATTCTTTCGACGCGGCGGATTACCGAGTGGTCCCAGTTGGAGAAACAACTGCCGGGCTACGAGATGATGCTGATGAACGTGCGCAGCTATACGTTCCCGGTAGCCCGCAAGGCTGCGCAAATCTTCAAACAAGTCACCCCCAACGGCATGGTGTTGACCGGTGGCATGCACGCGACGGTCGCCACTGATGAAATGCTCGAAGTGCCGGAATTCGACCGCATTTGTAAGGGGCCGGGTGAAAAGATCATCGTCGATCTGGTCAAAGACCCGCAGGCATATCCCCGTGTCATCGAGGGTGAAGGCGCCAGGTCAATGGCTGAGTGGCCGATGATCGACCGTACGCTCTGGCCGCAGCCGCACCGCCGCCTGCGCCGCAACTTCAACTGGCCACTCGAACCCGCGTGTGGCTGGGGGCCACCGCCCGTCGCAACGATGCTCACCAGCCGGGTGTGCCCCTGGCAATGCGTCTTCTGCAACGAAAGCTCCTACATCCCCCACATGGGACGCAAGCCGGTCGATATGACCATCGATGAACTCAACACGCTGGATAACCAGTACGGCGTCGGCTCGGTTGTGATCCACGATTCGATGTTCTTCCAGAATCCCAGCTGGCTGAAGGAATGGCTCGAAAAATACCCGCGCAAAGCGAACGAACTCTGGCCCTACTGGGCCGCCGGCCGTTCGGACACGGTACGGCAGTGGCCCGATCTCTTCGAGGCGCTGGTGCGCGAGACGAACTGGGATCTCATCTCCATCGGTTTCGAGTCCGGCAGCGACCGCATCCTGCGCCTGCTCAACAAAGAGTGCACCGAGGAGGACAACTACTTCACCATCGATCTTGTCAACAAGTTAGGGGAAGAATTCGAGCGCAAAGGGCACAAGCCCCCCCGGTTGTGGGCCAACATCATCCTCGGCATCCCCGGAGAGACGCCGGAGGATGCCTTCAAGACGATGCGCATGGTCAAGTCGATGCGCTACGTGCTGCCCTCGTTCTCGTACTACGCGCCGTACCCGGGATCGGCCTTGGGCTACCAGCTCATCGCCGAAGGCAAGAGCCTGATGTCGAAGGAGAATTACCATCGTTTCCCCGGCGACGAGAAAGTCAAGGGCGTCGATTACCAATTCTACCGTGACCTTTTGGCCGGGAAGTACGACGACGAAGTCAACCGGGGTCTTTCCCCGCTGGACCGGCAAAAGCCGGGAGTCTACACGGAGGCGTTGACGAAAGCATGAGCAGTTTCACCCACCCTCACGCAATGTACGTGTTCGATATGAAAAACGGCAAACAGAAACTTGCCTGGGGCCAATCACCCGAGGATGCACTCGATATTCTGCGCATTCGCCTCAGCGAAGAGGAGATGGCGGAGATCATTCCCGACCGTTACA
>JBNGDO010000229.1:0-4817 GCA_049975385.1 Anaerolineae bacterium
GGCTATGCCCGCCCCCAAACCCCCACTTCTCCCCCTTTATTGAGATGATACAATCAAAATTAGTGTGAATTCGTGAAGATTCGTGGTTAATCTTTTGAGGGGGAAAATGGGCGAAAGTATCATCGTTGAACAATTGCCGACTGCGGCGCAGTACAACCAGTTGCGCGCGGCGGTAGGGTGGGGCGTGTACGCGGAAGACGTCATCGAGCGGGCGTTGCCCAATACGCTCTACTGCCTGTGCGCGTTTGTCGATGGCGAACTGGTGGGGATGGCGCGCGTCATCGGCGACGGCGCGATGGTGTATTACATCCAGGACGTGATCGTGCTGCCTCCGTACCAGCGGCAGGGCATCGGCGCGCAGATGGTGGATCGGGTAATGGGCTACATCCGCGCCCACGCGAGTCACAACACCATCATCGGCCTGATGGCAGCGTGCGGCAAAGAGCCGTTCTACGAGAAATATGGTTTCACCCACCGTCCCACCGAGCGCCTGGGCGCGGGCATGACAATGTTTTGGGACTGATGAGCGTGTTACAGTTTGAGCACGACTTGTTCGCCGCGTTTGTGCGCCCAAAACGTGATCAAGCCATAGATGAGCAGGACAAAGGGCAGTGTCAGGATACTGCTTTTAAGCGCGCTGTGGAGGATGGCGATGGGCAACACGGAACGTGTCCATACACAGAGTAATCCGAGGAGCAGCGCGCTGAGAAACAGATCGAAGAGTCTCTCGATGATGCGATAGGCCAGCGGCATCTGGGGTGAGGAGCTATACCAATCGCGAAATTCCGGCCGGAACGTTTGCGTATGCACCAGCGCAAAAAGGAGCGCCGACAACAGGATCGCCCACCGGCGCGGGTGTCGCTTTTCTGCGAACAGCCGTGTGAAGAGCGCCAGCAGGAAGCCGCGAAAGAATACTTCCTCGCCGGTCCGGGCAAACGCTTCCAGAATCGCGCTGGTCCAGGTGATGGTGATGGATGAAGTTGCCAGGCCTAGCACGAGGGCACAGAGAGCGGCTATCAGAGCCATACGAACACTGAGAGTAAAACCAAACTCCGTCACCCGCCAGGGTATGGCCGTGTTAGCCGTTGTGGTGAGCGTCAGGACGATGACGGGGACGTAGAGCAACACCCAGAGGAAGAGTGTCCAGAAGTTCGCCGTTGTGACCGGCTCGGGGGAGTATGGATGGCTGTAGTTTGCATAAGCGCCCAGGAGAATCACGACGATGGCATAGAGAAGCGCCGCCCATAGCCAGATTTTGTCCGATTTCGTCGATGTTGACATGCGATCACCCTCCTTATCACTCATTCTGGCTCAAGGTTTCAGGATCGATTGTATGCCTGCGATTTTATACCTGTTTTGCGAAAGAGGCAAAGGTAAGGTTTTATCTCGCTGACTATGCGACTATTTGACTAACGACTATCAGACTTGTGAGGAGGTTTATGATGGCTGAAGATCGAATTGTTTTCCCGCAGGATTTCGTCTGGGGCGCGGCGACGGCGGCGTACCAGATCGAGGGGGCGTGGGATGAGGACGGGCGCGGCGAGTCGGTGTGGGACCGCTTTGCGCACACGCCGGGACGGGTGCTTCACGGTCACACCGGCGACGTGGCGTGTGATCACTACCATCGCTGGCGGGAGGACGTGGCTTTGATGCGCGACTTGGGCTTGCACGCCTACCGCTTCTCGATCAGTTGGCCGCGCTTGCTGCCTACCGGACAGGGGACGGTCAACCAGAAAGGCATAGATTTCTACAGCCGTCTGGTGGATGCGCTGTTGGAAGCCGGGATTCAGCCGTTCGTCACGCTCTTCCACTGGGACTTGCCACAGGCGCTCCAGGACGCGGGCGGCTGGCGCAACCGGGCGACCGCCGAGGCGTTTGCCCAATACACGGACGTCGCGGCGCGCGCCTTGGGTGACCGGGTGAAGCATTGGATGACGCTCAATGAGCCGCAGGCGGTCGTGGGAGCCGGCCACGAAGGGCCGTGGCATGCGCCCGGCCTGAATGATCCGGCGAGCGGTCCGGCAGTCGCGCACCATCTGATGCTGGCGCATGGCTGGGCCGCATCGGTATTGCGCAGTACGGCTCCCGGAGCGGAGGTGGGCATTGCGTTGGATTTCTGGCCTCAGGAACCGGCGTCGGGCAGCAACGCCGACGCGCGCTTGAGCCAATGGCGGGATTGCGTCGCCAATCGCCGTTACCTGGATTTGGTCTTCGGGCGCGGCTATCCGGCAGCGTTTGAGGCGTATTACCGCCGCCTGGGGTATTGGCCCGAAGGCGCGGACGACTTCGTGAAAGACGGCGACTTGGCGGCGATTGCCGCCCCGTTAGACTTCCTGGGGGTCAATCACTACTCGCGCAGCGTCGTGCGCGACGACGAGGCCCCGGATAATCTGCCGGTGACGGTCGTGGCGGGCAACAAGACCGATATCGGGTGGGAAGTCTACCCCAACGGCTTGTACAACATATTGACGCGCATCTGGCGCGAGTACACGCCGCGCAAGCTCTATATCACCGAAAACGGCGCCAGTTACGCCGACGGTCCCGGCCCGGACGGGCAGGTGCACGATGCGCGCCGGGTCGACTATTTGCGGCGTTACTTCACGGCGGCGCACCGCGCGATCCAGGAGGGGGTGCCGCTGGCAGGCTACTTCGTCTGGTCGCTGATGGACAACTTCGAGTGGGCGGCGGGCTACACGCAGCGCTTCGGCCTCATCTGGGTCGATTATCAAACGCAGCAGCGCATCCTCAAAGACAGCGCCCTTTGGTATCGAGGCGTGATTGCGGATAACAGCTTCTGATCAGAATTTGTACACGGATCGACACGGAAAAAACGGATTTCTTTTAGAAAAATCCGTGGAACCCGTGTTCATCCGTGTACAATGGGCATAAGGAGGGTTCTATGGAGTTCGAGGGCAAACATGCTGATGTTACGGGAAAGATTATCACGGCTTACTATACCGTGTATAACACGCTAGGGCAGGGGTTTGCGGAGAAAGTATATGAAAATGCTCTGGCGTTTGAACTGCGAGAAAGTGGATGTTGCGTCGAAACACAAAAGCCTATCGGAGTCTACTATCATGGACAGCAGGTGGGTGAATACTTTGCAGATATGCTCGTCGACAATGTGGTAATTGTTGAACTGAAAGCAGTCAAGACGTTGCTAAAGGAACACGAGGCGCAGTTGCTTCATTATCTCAAGGCGACAGTGATTGAGGTCGGCTTGTTGTTCAACTTCGGTCCGGAGCCTCAATTTCGACGTAGAGTTTTTGATAATGACAAGAAAGGTGCGCTGAGTTGGATAAAGGCATAAAAAATCCGTGTTTTCCGTGTTCATCCGTGTACCAAGTAGATGAGGTTTCGAGTTTCTTGTCTTACTGGTTCGCTGGGTTGATGCGGGGGTTGGAAGATATCGATGCACCGGCGCGGACGACGCTCTTGCGCGCGTGCGGACAGGCGTGTGCGCGTTCGTACACGGCGCAAGTGTTCCGCGAGTCTTGGGAACGGGCCGGCGGTGACCTGGCACGCTTTCTCGCGGAATTGGCGACTCGTTTCCCGGCGTCTATCTACACCTTGGTCAGCGATGATACCGTCCAGGTGCGTTACGACGCTTGCGCTTGTGACCTTGTCCAATCCGGTTGGGTGACCTCGCCCGTGTTGTGTGAGTGTTCGGCGCATAACCTGCAAGCCAACTTCGCAGCGGCGCTGGGGACGCCGGTGGTGGTGACGTTGAAGACGTCGTTGCTGCGGGGAGGAGAAGCGTGTCTGTTTGAGGTGCGACTGACAAAGACTACAAAAGTCTCAGCACGTACTGCGCCTTGTAAGTTGGGGGTTTAGCGTATACACCGGCTCAAGCAAATGCCTTGTGAGACTTTTGTAGTCTGGCTCCTGCTTGAATTTTGATCTACTGAGTCTGTCTACTGCGTCTGTGCGGGTTGATAAGGAACCGCCCGGTTGCCGCTAACAGTGGAAAGCCCATCGCAAACAAGGCGACGATGCGTAGCGCTTCACCTCTTTCACTGCCTCCCGGGCGTAGATAGTTGGCCATCACCAAAAAGTAGGCCAGTAGCGGTAGTGCGTCCAGGACTTTCGTCACAGTTCCCAGTGGCTGCAAGCCGGTCCGGCGTTCGATCAAGCGGTAAACCACGTAGATGGTAAACGTGGTGAGCAACCAGCCGATGAAGTTTTGCAGCGGCACGCCAAAGTACAGCCCGCCCTCGTGCCATATCCAGGCCTGAAAAGGTGGACTGGACATGTCGGGGTCCATAACGAGGTCCCATGCGGTCATCGTCATAGCCCCCAGCGCCGACAGCCAGATCATCTGCATCAGAGTGCGGCCCGCACCGCGCGGTTGCCCCGTCCCAACCAGGTTAGCGATGACATAGCTTGGGTAGATCATCATGAACCAGGCAATCGGGATCAACACCGGGACGTGACCCAGTTTGATGCCCAGGGTGCCGGTATAGTGATATGCGCCGTAGACGAGGCCGGTTTCCACCCCGATCTGCTCGTAGAGCCACGAGATGATGGCGCTGAGCGCAAAGAAAATCCCCGCCTGTCGCCAGCCGAGCGTGTAAACGGCGTGACACAGACTGAAAAGCCACAAGGTCAATGTAAAGATAAGCAGCAACAGCGTACTGGATAGGCGGGGCATATTGATGAGCGTTACCAGGGCCGGGTAAATGATCAAGAGGAAAGCCACCAGCAAAAGCGAGAAAACGATCAACGCAAGCAAAATTCGACGAGCCATTGGTTACTCCTTGTCAAAAAGATGGGTCAACTGCCGTATCTTCTCAAAATCTTGGGGGTGGGGGTTTGGG
>JBNGDO010000230.1:0-4764 GCA_049975385.1 Anaerolineae bacterium
GTTTGTGTTCTGCAAAAATAACCACCTTGGCATAGTCGGGGGGGGGTCTAATGGATAGACACCCCCCGATTCTTATTGAACCTGCCTCACTCTAGCTCTGTCTACAGGTTTGACGGCAGTCGCCTAGGGTGCATTTCACTTTGGGGTAAATAGTCAGATCAACGTCTGATAATTGCGGTTTTGTGGCAGTTTTGGCCCGCTTCAGGCTCAACAAGCCAGGTATTCAAGGGCCAAAACTGCACAGGTGCGTTTCAGAATGGGCGGTTGGCAGCCTTGTCTTGTGACGCCAGCCCATCGATTGAGTACTCGCCCCCATTTTGAAACGCACCCGTCGCCTATACGCTCTGGACAAAAGCTGCAAAACCGATATTATCGTGTTAGTAACCGTAACGCGTTGTGTGTAGGGTTTCGTCTCATTTCTAATTTCTCAACGAGGTGATTATGAAAATCGTCGTAACAGGTGGGGCAGGGTTTATCGGTTCGCACGTCGTCGATGCTTACGTCGCTGGTGGGCACGAGGTGATCATCATCGATAATTTATGGGAAGAGGGTGGGGGACGGATGAAGAACGTCAATCCTCAGGCGCGTTTCTACCAATTGGATATTCGCAGCGATGAGGCGGCGGATCTGATTCGCCGCGAGAAGCCGGAGGTGCTCAACCACCACGCCGCGCAGCACTCGGTGAAGATCTCCACCGACAAGCCCAAGCTGGATGCGGACGTCAACGTGGTAGGCTTGATCAACCTGCTCGAGGCGTGTGTGGATGCAGGCACGCGCAAGGTCATCTTCGCGGGTAGCGGCGCCAGTTACGGAGAGGCGGAGCATATGCCGATTGACGAGGAGACGCCGCAGCGACCGCAATCGCCCTATGGCATTACGAAGATGGTCACGGAGCACTACCTGCGCTACTACCAGCAGACGAAGGGCCTGGACTACACAATTTTCCGTTATGGCAACGTTTTCGGGCCGCGCCAGGATCCCAACGGCGAGGCCGGAGTGATCGCTATTTTTGCCAATCGCATCCTCAAGGAAATGGACGTGCGCATTGATTGGGATGGCGAACAACAAAAGGACTACGTCTACGTAGGTGATATCGCCGCGGCAAACGGGCTGGCGCTTTCCGCAGGCGACAACGATGTCTTCTGCATCGCCAGTGGCAAAGGCACGTCCGTCAATGAGCTGTATCGACAGTTGTGTGATATCATCGGCTTTAATGCGCCGGTCGTCAAAGCGCCGATGCGGCCAGGTGACATCTACCTGTCGTACTTCGATTGCACGAAGGCGCAGCATGTGTTAGGCTGGCAACCTCAGACAGGGTTGCGCGAAGGTCTGCAGGCCGTGGTTGATGCGTTGAGGTGAATATGAGAAAACGGGCGGTTTTCTTGTGCTTGGGATTGCTCGCGCTGGCGTTGTTTTCGACGGCTTGCCGTTCTGATGCGCCGCTGAGCGTTGTGGAGACACAGTCCCCGGCGGATAGCGCGACGGCTACGCCGGGGCCGCCTACTGCCACGCCAACCCCGCCGCCCACCGCCACGCCGCCGCCCACCGCCACGCTGCTGCCCACGCTTACCCCGCCCGCCGATCCACTTGATCGCTTTGCGCAGGGGCAACGGCTTGGGCGCGGCGTCAATCTCGGCAACGCGCTCGAAGCGCCCCGCGAAGGTGAATGGGGCATGGTTTTGCAGAAAGAGTACTTCCGCCTCATCGCCGACGCCGGCTTCGACACGATCCGCGTGCCTATCCGCTGGTCGGCGCACGCCTTGGAGGAGCCATCCTACACCGTGGATGAGAACTTCTTCGAGCGTGTGGATTGGGTGATCGAGAATGGCCTGGCAAACGATCTGAACGTCGTCATCAACATGCACCACTACGAGGAAATCTTCGAGACGCCCTCTGCCCACGCAGAGCGCTTTATTGCCATCTGGGAGCAGATTGCGGCGCGTTACAAGGATAAGCCGGATAACCTCTATTTCGAACCGCTCAACGAGCCGCATGGGCAACTCACGCAGGATAAGTGGATGCGCATTCTCGGCGACACGATTCTGGCGATCCGCCGCATCGACAACCGGCACACGCTCATCGTCACCGGTGCGGAGTGGGGCGGCTACCGTGGGTTGATGACCCTGCGTCTGCCCGAAGGTGAGGAAAACTACATCTGCACATTCCACTCTTACGAGCCGATGCTGTTCACACACCAGGGCGCGACTTGGTCGGGCACCGGCTACCAAACCCTCGGCGTAACGTGGCCTGGCCCACCAGCGACGCCCGTCACGATAGACTCGGAGGCGGCGAAGGTGAGTTGGGTGTCCGCGTGGTTCAAACAATACAATACCAATCCCGTCGAGACCAACCCCGCCGGGCCAAAACCTATCCAAGAGGCGTTCCATTGGGCCGTCAGAGCGGCTGAAAAGCAGGACTGCGCGCTGTGGTTAGGGGAGTTTGGCGCATTTGAGAAGGCCGATATGCAGTCGCGGGTTAACTGGACGACGTTTGTGCGTGAAGAGGCCGAAGCGCGTGGGATATCGTGGGCGTATTGGGAGTTCGGTTCGGGCTTCGGCGTTTACGACCGCGCGGCGGAGCAGTGGCACGAGGGACTGCTTGAGGCGCTGATTCCTTGATGTGAGCTTGGATCGATCATTCAAAGAAAAGGGGTTACCCGATGAATAGCAATGTGGATCACAAACGAAATCCCCATAAAACATTAACGCGCCGCGAGTTCCTGCAGATTGCCGGTGTGACGGCAGGCGCGCTTCTCGTCGGCTGTGGCCCGAAAGCGACGCCGTCCGCGCCGGAGACTGTCGCTGTTCCGGCTACCGCGACGGCGGCTCCCGCTGCCGCAACGGCTACAACGGCTGCCGCAACGGCTACAACGGCTGCTGCAACCGGGGCGCGCAAGGCGCAGGTCGCCATCGGCCAGGCCAAGACGTACGATCCCAAAGTGCTGTACGACAAGATCCGCGACATGCTCGACAGCCTGGGCGGATTGGGCGACATCGTCCGTCCCGGCGCGCGGGTGGCGATCAAGACCAATCTGACTGGCGGCACGTATTGGGAGGGCAAAACGCGCGGCCTTCCCGGCACCGAAACCTTCGTCACGCACCCTGAGGTGGTCAGAGCGTTGGGCAAGCTCGTGCTCGACGCAGGCGCCAAAGAGCTGTACATTGTAGAGGCGGTCTATGAGTGGGAGTCCTACACCCTGTGGGGCTACGCTGACGTGGCCAATGAACTGGGCGCGACGTTGATCGATCTGAACGCCAAAGACCCATATCCCGATTTTTCGGCGACGCCGGTTCCCTATGGTGGCAAGCTCTACAATGAGTTCAGATTCAATCACATCCTGGAAGAAATCGATACGTTCATGTCCGTCTCCAAGATGAAGTGCCACTGGGTCGCCGGTGTCACCCACACGATGAAGAACCTGTTTGGCATAGCACCTCTCCAGTTCTACCGGGCCGGTGCGCAGGATACCTATCGTTCGGGATTCCACGGGCCGAACGACGAAACCGCCGGACAGCGTGTGCCGCAAATCATCACCGATCTCAACCGCGCGCGCCCTCTGCACTTCGGGCTGGTGGATGGCATCAAGACCACCGAATCCGGAGAAGGCCCCTGGATTAGTGGCGTAGCGCCACTCGAACCGGGTGTGCTGTTCGCCGGCAAGGATGTCGTGGCGACGGATGCGGTGGCGACGGCGGCCATGGGCTTCGATCCGAGAGCCGTGGCGGGGAGCTCGCCTTTCATCCGCGGGCTCAATCACATCCAACTGGCAAGCGATCTGGGATTGGGCACGAACCGCCTCGAGGAGATCGAGGTGCTTGGTCCCTCCATCAAAGACGTCACGACCAAGTTCCGGGCTGCGTTTGGGTGAGTCGAGACTACGAAGTAAATCCTGGTGGGTAATAACCGAGCCGAGTACATTTCTCTTGACAAATCCTTCCTATCTGTGCTATACTAGGCTTTGGAAGCGCTTCCAGATCGTATGGGCCGAGAGATAGCACTTGTCTCTTCTCCCTCTCTTTATTGAGGCTTGTACATTTCGGTTCAAGTATAACCACGAATGTTCATTGATGCTTCTATTCATAGGATTTGTGGAGATTCGTGATCATCCTCCCAAGGAGGCTTTGCACTTAGATGGCATTTTCTTACCTTGAGTATGAGTTGCACGACGGTTACATCCACAACTGGCTGGTCGCCGGTCCACAGGAGATCGCCATTCCCGATTCTGATCACGACACAGGCGGGGAACCGGAGCGCAAGCTCCAAATCGCACAGCATTACTACACCCCAGAAAACTTCGTTCAGCAGACCCCGGTTGACAGGGAGTCTTTCGCCATTGATGACACCACATTGACTTGGCACTACGTCCGTTGCCTTGACGATCACTTCGTCGATAATTCCACCTTTCACCACACCTGGCACTATTTGCGTACCTGGGCTTACACCCAGCTTCACGTGTGGGAAGATCAGGAAGCCACCTTCATCATCACGACGAACGGGCCGGCAGACGTGTGGGTGAACGGGGAACACGTCCACCGTCACGAGCACTTCCACCACCAGCAGCCCGAGAGCGTGTCCTTCACTGCGACGCTGCGCGAGACGGACGACGAAGGCGTGGGTAATGAAATCCTCGTCCGCTTTGAGGAAGTCGCCGCGCGTGAATGTCCCTACGTGATGGCGTTGCGTGTGACTGGCATCGATCCTGAAGATGTCGAGGTGAAAGTGCCTTCAGCGACAACGCGCACCATTCGTCACATGATGTTGGAG
>JBNGDO010000231.1:0-4760 GCA_049975385.1 Anaerolineae bacterium
GGGGCGGGATGTAGCCCGTCCCCAAACCCCCACTTTCCCCCTCTTGATTGAGATGATACAAGATTCGCGTAGATTAGCAGTTTATTTTCGAGGAGGCATTATGCAAAACGAAGACCGTATCCAACCGTATCCGCAGAACCCGTTTTACTGGCAGTACAAGGGCAAGCCGGTGTTGCTCATCGGCGGCAGCGTGGAGGATAACCTCTTCCAGATTCCCGACGTGGAAGCGCACCTGGACTTACTCGCTTCCTGCGGCGGGAACTACGTCCGCTGC
Organism: Anaerolineae bacterium; assembly: GCA_049975385.1. Taxonomy (GTDB): domain Bacteria; phylum Chloroflexota; class Anaerolineae; order B4-G1; family SLSP01; genus DSWT01. Next base: position 275 of record JBNGDO010000231.1, read on the forward strand.
ACGATGTCGAGCCGCGATCCCGGCGACGTGTGGCCCTTCGAGCGCGACCCGGCGACCGGCCTGTACGATCTCAACCAACCGGGTGAGACGTATTGGCAGCGATTCACGCGTTTCTTAGAACTCTGCACCGAGCGAGACATCATCGCGCAGTTCGAGATGTGGGACCGCTTCGACTTCGCCCGCGAACCGTGGCAGGACAATCCGTACAATCCCAAGAACAACGTCAACTACACCGCCGAGGCATCGGGACTCAAGGAAGTGATCATCACCCACCCCGGCCAGCGCGAGAGCGCCTTCTTCCGCACCGTGCCCGCGCTGGAGAACAACCAAGCGGAGTCATCCGCCGTCGTGCTGCCGTACCAAATCCAGCAAGTCGAGCAGATGCTCTCGATCTCGCTGAACTACGGCAACACCCTCTACTGCATGGACAACGAGACCAACGAGAGTCCTGAGTGGGGCAAGTATTGGGCGCTCTTCATCCAGGCCAAAGCCGCCGAGGCCGGCGCGCTGGTGCAATGCACGGAGATGTGGGACGCGCACAATCTGCTCGACGGGGAGCACGCCGCCACCTTCGACCACCCAGAACTGTACAGCTTCGTGGACATTTCGCAGAACAACCACAGCCCGGCGGACAAGCACTGGAGCAATCCACAGGAGATTCGCCGCTGCCTTATCGCCTCCGGGCACGTCCGCCCGATGAACAGCGTGAAGATCTATGGCGCGAACTCCGGGCACTACGGCTCCACCCGCGATGCGCAGGAGCGCTTCTGGCGCAACATCTTCGGCGGGCTGGCTTCGTCACGCTTCCACCGGCCTGCGTCGGGCCTGGGGTTGAATGTCATCGCGCAAGCGCACATCCGCTCGATGCGCATGTTCACCGACGCGATGGACATCTTCACCTGTGAGCCGCATAACGACCTGCTGCGCAACCGCAGTTGGAACGAGGCCTACTGCACAGCCAATCCCGGCGTCGCCTACGGCGTCTTCTTCCCCGACGGCGGCAACGTGCAACTGGACGTCAGCGCGGCGGGGGACAGATCATTCACGTTGCGCTGGCTCGACATCCGCCAAAGCCGCTGGTCCGGCACGAAGATGGTCTCCGCAGATGAGGACGGGCTGCTGCACCTGTTGACGCCGACAGAGGAGGGATACTGGGCGGCGTTGGTGCAATGAAAGGCTTATTTGCAGCAAACTGAGGAGATCATCGAATGGCTACGCCAAGCGTTGAACTGATAGCCCAAATCCGACGTTTCCGAGAAGCCTTGGAAAAGTCTGGGATTCGCCAGCAGCAAGTGTTGCTTTATGGCTCGCAACGCCATGGGACCGCGACCGAGGGGAGCGACATTGATCTCATTGTCATTTCACCGGATTGGGATCCTTTGAGCCGTCGGGAACGCCTGGAATTGCTCGGTGTCGTTGCAGCGCGGTTGTTGTTACCCATTCAAGCCCAGGGGTGGACCCCGCGTGAGATTACGACCGGCACGATAAGCCCGTTTTGGCAAGAGATACTACAAAAAGAAGCTGTTGCTGTGTAATACGAAACCCCAGACTGGTTCCAGATTGACACTGATTACCGCACCTCGTTTTAGCGCGCTCATTCGGGCCACTCATCCACCGCCAGTTCAGTCATTCAGTCAATGCCTGTAATGCAGTATCCTCGTCATACAATTCGGCGTACAATAGCGCCGATTCTTCGAGACGCTGCATTTCCAACTCCCGAAGCGGATCCTCAAAAGTGGCGCATGTCATATCGCTTTTGTCTTTCAAGCCTTCCTCATCCTTCGATTAAATCGTCCAGCGTGAGATCAAGCCCCTTCGCAATGACGAGCAAAACGTCGGCGCTCCCCTTGTGCTTGCCGGACTCCAATTGCGAGAGATACGGCACGCTGATTTCGGCGACCTTCGCCAAGTGCGCCTGCGTCATCCTGCGATATTCCCGCCACACACGAATGGGGTTTTCGCCGTCTACAAGCGCACAAACGACCTCACTGGGGATCAATTCCTCCCCTTCCGCGATGGCTTGTTTTGCGGCATCGTAGTCTTGAATATCTTGCAACATCTCTGCATCTTCCATACTACGCCCACCTTTCACACCATCACCAGCTCCAGCACCTTCCGCAAGAACTGCCCCGTGTAGCTCTTCTCGATCTGCGCGACAGCCTCCGGTGGGCCTTCGGCGATGATGTAGCCGCCCGCGTCCCCACCCTCCGGGCCGAGATCGACGATCCAGTCGGCGGTCTTGACCACGTCCATGTTGTGCTCGATGACGATGACGGTGTTGCCCGCGTCGGTGAGGCGGTGCAACACGTCCAGCAGCTTCTGGATATCGGCGAAGTGCAGGCCCGTCGTCGGCTCGTCGAGGATGTAGACGGTGCGTCCCGTCGCCACCTTGCTCAACTCCTTCGCCAGCTTGACGCGCTGCGCTTCTCCGCCGCTCGATGTCGTCGCAGCCTGTCCCAGCTTGACGTAGTCCAGCCCCACGTCGTGCAGCGTCTGCAAACGCCGCGCGATCTTGGGATGATTCTCGAAGAAGGCCAGCGCCTCCTGCACGTCCATATCCAGCATATCGGCGATATTCTTGCCCTTGTAGCGGATTTGCAGCGTCTCGCGATTAAAGCGCGTGCCCTTACATTCCTTGCAGGTCACCCAAACATCGGGCAGGAAGTGCATCTTCACACGCTTCTTACCGTGCCCCTTGCACGCCTCACAACGCCCACCCTTGACGTTGAAGCTGAACCGCCCCTGCTTGTAACCGCGAATCTTAGCCTCCGGTGTGGATGCGAAGACCTTGCGAATCTCACCGAACAACTTCACGTAGGTCGCCGGATTCGAGCGCGGCGTCCGCCCGATGGGATCCTGCGTGATGTTGATGACCTTGTCCAGGTGCTCCAACCCGTTGATGGCGGTGTACGGCCCCGGTCGCGTTTCAGCGCGGTTGAGATCGCGGGCCAGCGCGGGATAAAGCGTCTCGGCGACGAGGCTGCTCTTGCCGCTGCCGCTCACGCCGGTCACGCACGTCATCACGCCCAGCGGGAAGTGCGCGTCGATGCTCTTGAGATTGTGCAGCGTCGCACCGGAAAGCACCAGGCTGCCGTTTTGTGGCTCCCGCCGCCCACCGTTGGGCGAGACGACCGCCAACTCGCCGCTTAGATAGCGTCCGGTGAGCGATTTCGGATTCGCGGCGATCTCATCGGGCGTACCCTCCGCCACTACACGCCCGCCTAAAACACCCGCACCTGGCCCAAGATCGAGGATCCAATCGGCATCGACCATCGTCTCGTGATCGTGTTCCACCACCAACACCGTGTTGCCCATATCGCGCAACTGCAACAGCGTATCGAGCAGCGCGCGGTTGTCGCGGGCGTGCAGGCCGATGGACGGCTCGTCGAGAATGTAGAGCACGCCGACCAGACCACACCCGATCTGGCTCGCCAGCCGGATGCGCTGCGACTCCCCGCCGGAGAGCGACGGCGCGGGCCGATCGAGCATGAGATAGTGCAATCCCACGTTGAGCATAAACTGCAACCGGTCGCGGACCTCCTTGAGCACCTCGCCGCCGATCTCCAACTGCTCGTCGTCAAATTGAGCATAAAGCGACTGCACCCAGGCGTACGCTTCGTCGATGGGCATCCCACTCACACCCATAATCGACTTACCACCTACCAGCACCCCGCGCGCTTCCGGGCGCAAACGCGCACCGCCGCACGCCGCACAAGGTAGTTCGCTCATAAAGCTACCGTACCAGCGGCGGGTGTAATCGGACTTCGTCTGGTGGAACAAGCGATTGATGTGGAAAATGATACCCTTCGAGGGCCGGTGGCTCTCACCCGTCCACGAACTGTCGCCGTTTTCGGTGTGATACTCGAAGTGTATCTTTTCGTCGCCAGAGCCGTAAATGATCACATCCCGGAACATTTGCGACAATTCCTGCCACGGCGTCTCCAAGTCCACGTCGTAATGCCGGGCGATGGATTCCAACTGGTGCATCTGCCATTTGCTGTTCTTCTTGCGGATGTTACCATACCAGCGCAGCGCGCCATCCATCACGGGGAGTGTCGGGTCGTGGATAATGAGGTTCGGGTCGACTTCGAGCTTCGTGCCCAGCCCGTTGCACTCCGGGCACATCCCCAACGGCGAATTAAAGCTGAAGAGCTGGGGGCTCAGTTCCGGGAAGCTGATGCCGCATTGCGCGCAGGCGTGGTGCTCGCTGAGCAACAATTCCTCGCCGTCCACAATATCGACGACGACCATCCCATCCCCAGCGCGCAGTGACGTTTCCACTGAATCCATCAAGCGCATCGTGAAATCACGCCACAGATCGTCGCCGGAACCGTTCGGATGCCCCGGAACGACCAGACGGTCCACGATCAGTTCAATCGTGTGATTCTTCGTCTTCGCCAACTTGATGGTACGGCTTAGCTCCGTCGGAACACCGTCGATGCGCGCCCTCGCGTAACCTTCTTGTTTGGCCTGCGCCAGCACATCC
>JBNGDO010000232.1:0-4727 GCA_049975385.1 Anaerolineae bacterium
TGCTGGCAGGCGAGCCCGATCCGTCCAGTCGCTTAACCGCATCGCTTTCGACGATCAAACGCACCGCGGAAGAGCGCTTGCCAGGTGAGGTCGTTCGACGCTGGCGTATGGCTGTGAGCCGGCATCTCGACGAGCACCCGATCACCCAGGAAGAGTTGGAGACCTTAGAGGAGCGGCGTGACGCTAAGGCGCGCCGCTCCATCGAAAAGGCCCCACAGGTGGCCTACGGTGCGACGCTTTTGAGTGTGTTGATCACGTCCGGCTTTATCCTGTACATGCAGTTGGGCGACGGCGACATCCTGACCGTGGCGGATAACGGCGAGGTCACACGTCCTATGGCACGTGATCCTCGGCTCATAGCGAATGAGACGACATCGTTGTGTATGCACGATGCCTGGCGCGAGGTACAGATCAAATTCCAGGCACTCTACGGCCCGCACCCGGCGCTGATTCTGCTTTCCACCGATGGCTACGCCAACTCGTTCGTCAATGAAGACGCTTTCCTAAAAGTTGGTTCGGACATCCTGGACATCCTGCGTACCGACGGCGTTGAGGTTGTGGAACAAAATCTCAGCGACTGGTTGAAAGATGCATCACAAGCCGGGAGCGGCGATGACATCACGATGGGCCTTGTGTTCCCGGAAGCCATTCTCGCGGCACCGGCCCCCGAGCCTACCTCCGCGCAACCGCCGAAACCGCGTCGCAAGCGAGCGAAGCCACGGACGGCTGTGACACCGGCAACGGAGGCATCGTCGAGTTCACCTGCTGCACCGGAGGAGGCCGTCAAGCCGGCTCCGGCTGAAGCGCCGCCGTCAGCTCCTCCTGAAGAAGCCACACCGCCGGAGGAAACTGCGCCGCCGGAAAAGTTGTCGCAGAAAGCGGCAAAAGCGGCGAAGGAAAAGGCTCCGGTGCGCGAACAAGGTGCAGATTCACCTAGAGAGGCTACTGCGCCGGAAGCTGCGCCGTCTACGGAACCGGCGACTGATGAGCGCGCTGTAGATGCACCCCTGCCAGATGAACGACCTGCCGAGCCGCCGGCCAAGCCCAGGATCGAACTCATCAAAAACGAAGATCGTCCGCGCGAACCAAGCAAAAAGCTGCCGAATATCTTTTACGATGATTGAGGGGCCTCACGCCCCCGATTGTGCATTGCCTGTGTGTTGCGTGCTGTACATTGCGTGAACGTCGCTCACGTAGGATGCAGCACGCAATCTGTTTGTGTACCGATGGATGATAGGTTTCCGTCGGAAGGCGTTATTTTGACTTTCGACCTTTGACTTTTGACATTTAACTGTTTTCAGTGAACAACGAAACTCGGCAAAAACTCCGCGAAATCGTGGATACGTATGGTCAGAGCGTCGTGAATGACCCACGGCGCTGTAAAGCCCTGCTCCTCGATCTCTGCGGGCAGCATCGCCGTGAAATCTTCGTGCTCAGCGCGGCGCAAGAAGAACACGTTGCCAACGATTTGCAGGATATCAGAGGCGGCATTCCGCTGCCTGTGCTGGTTGCGCAGCTCACCCGGCGGTTGGTGGATAATCGTGCGCTTGCTGAGGACGCAGCGCGCTGGGCCGTGGACGCTTGGGCCTACGCACTACGCATGACCGATGGTGAGCCGCCACCAACTGTCGACTCTGTGCCCGAGCCTGTCAAGCCCCCGCTGGTGCCGGATACGCCGCTGCCATCGCCTGATACGCCAGCGCAGCCGGTTGTGGATCGGGCATCCCGCCCGTCGCCTCGCACGGTCACCACTTCCGCCGGACGGGCGCAGCAGACCTTCGCCTCCGCTCATACCATCGAGGTGTATGGGCGTTCGCGACGTGGAGCCAACGCCAAGTGGCAGAAACTCGGTTCCACGCCCGGCAGTGTCGCCCTCCCGCCGAATTACGTGCTTGGATTGCGCTTCTTTCATTACCGCCTGGATGAACTGGAAACCTGGATCAAGGAAATCCTCCATCCCGATGACGTGGTTTCGTTGGACTTGAACGGTCCCATCGACGACGCCGGCATGGCCGCCTTGCGCGCCTTCCCCAACCTGACCTATCTCGAAATCGACACTGCCGAGCGTGTGACCAACGTAGGTCTGGCGTATCTGGTGGGTCTGCCCAAACTTAGCACGCTCCATTTCCCGTGGGCCACCGGCATCACCGATGAGGGGATGGCCTATCTGCGCGCTCTGCCGGAATTGGCCGGCCTGCTGCTGCACTGGGCGATTATCTCCGATGCCGCGTTGCGTTACTTTGAATCGTTGGCGAAACTCAGCGTTTTGGAGCTGCGTGAGTGCAAGCATATCACCGGTTCCGGTCTGTTGCACTTGCGCGCCGCACCTCACCTCACAACGCTCGATCTGGCGGGTGCCTCGCAGTTCAACGACACGGGCGTGCAAGCTGTTGGACTCTGCACTGCGTTGACCAAACTCGATCTTTCGCGCTGCCCACAGATCACCCGTCAGGGCATCGTTCACCTGCGCAATCTACTCAACCTGACCTATCTCGATCTTTCCCGGAATCCCCAGGTGGCCGACAAGAGCGTGGTGGCGCTGTGCGAGCTTCAACGCCTTTCCACTTTGCTCCTGGCGGGGACGGCTATCACCGACATCGGCTTGAGTCATATCGGTGATATTCCCGGCCTCCTGTACCTCGATATTTCGCACTGCGAGCGCATCACCGACCGGGGTCTATCGCACCTGCGCCATCTCAAGAAGCTGGCCTACCTCAATGTGAGTGGGTGCAAGCGTATCACCCCGCGTGGGATTGCCAGGCTCTCGCGGTCGGGGTTATATATTATGCAGTAACCTTATGCATACCGTGCCGCGCCGCCAACTCCGTGAGATCGTCGCGCAGTACGGGGAATCCGTTCTGGAGGACCCGCGCCGCTGCCGGGCCTTGCTGCTGGATTTCTGTGGCTCGTACAAGGGGGAGATTAATCTCCTGGTGATGGCCGTGCAGGAGAACGTGCCCGCCGATCTGCGCAATGCTTCACCGGGCATTCCGCAGCCGGTGTTGCTCGGGTGGCTTACCCGCCGCTTGCAGGAGGCCTACTTTTTGCCGGAAGACGCTGCCCGTTGGGCGGTGGAGACGTGCGCGGAAGCGTTGGGCATCCTGGTGACGGAAGCCAAATCTCGCACCTTTACATCGACGTTGCCGGTAGCGCTGCTGGGGCGCTCCAGCTTGCTGGGCGAGCGTGAATGGCGCGAACTCGCCGCTATGCCCGGGCACGTAGACGTCCTGCCCGACTACGAAGTGCGTGTGAGCGCCTACCTGGATGACGCCGGGCTGCAAACGCTGGCGCAGGAATTGCATGCTTTTGGTCCCATCCAGGTGTTGGACTTGCAGCACAGCGCCATCACCGACGTAGGATTGGCGCACGTGTGCGATCTCGCCGGGCTGATGACGCTCGATCTGTCACGCACTGCCATCACGGATGCGGGACTGGCTCTGCTTCAGCTTCTCGAGGCTTTGACCGATCTCAATTTGTGGTGGTGTGAGCAGATTACGGATGCGGGACTGGCGCATCTGCGCGCACTCGTCCGGCTGCACCGCTTGAACCTGGGCCGCTGCACGCAGGTGACGGATGCCGGCGTGGATCATCTACGCGCTCTGCCCGACCTGCGCGACCTGGGATTGGCAAGTCTCCAGGTGACGGATGAGGGGCTGGCGCCCCTAGGCGATCTTAGCGAATTAGAGGCGTTCGATCTCAGCGACACGCGCATCACTGGAGCAGGGCTTCACGCTCTGCGCGCGCTTTCACACCTGGCGCAGTTGAATCTCTTTCACTGCGTCCGGCTTACCAACGGCGGATTGGCGCATCTGCGCGCGCTCAAACACCTTACCGACCTCAATCTCGGCGCGTGCGGCCAAATTACGGATGCGGGCCTGTCGCACGTTCGCGCGCTCAACGGGCTGACAGTACTCAACCTCGAAGCAACCGGCGTCACCGACGTGGGTATCGTGTATCTGCATCCCTTGATTGGTTTGACGCGCCTCGACCTGAGCTGGACGCACATCACGGATGAGGGGCTGGCGCGGCTGAGTGCCCTCACCGGCTTGACCGATCTGACACTGGCCGGAGTGCGCATCACTGACGTGGGATTATCCCACACGCGCGCGTTCGCCGATCTGACCCGTCTGGATTTATCACACACACCGATCACCGGGTCGGGGCTGTCGTACCTTGCCGGATTGCCGGCTTTGACACACCTGGACTTGGAGAGTACGCCGGTCACGGATGCGGCGCTCGAACACGTGGAAGACTTACCGCGATTGACACACTTGTATCTCGGCAGCACCGTCGTCAGTGACGCCGGATTGACGCACCTGACGGCGCTCGACACGCTGCGTGTGCTGGATGTGACGGCCTGTGAGCGCATCACCGAGGCTGGGCTGGCGCACCTTCAGCGTCCCGGTCTCCAGATTGTGTACTAAAATTCGCCAGGGTGGAAAAAGGGAGGAGAATGACGAATGAATTGGTTCGAACGTGTCCCTAAAGTTGAGCTACACCTTCATCTCGAAGGCGCGATTCCCTATCCTGCATTGTGGGAACTCGTCCAGAAATACGGCGGCGCTCCCGATCTGCACAGTCTTGAGGCACTGAAACAGAAATTCGTTTTCCGCGACTTCCCGCACTTCATCGACACGTGGATCTGGAAGAACCAGTTTTTGCGCGAATATGAAGACTTCACGTTCATTGCAGAAGCCGTCGCCCGCGACCTGGCGCGCCAGAACATC
>JBNGDO010000233.1:0-4634 GCA_049975385.1 Anaerolineae bacterium
GGATACCACAAGCTCGCTTTTCTTTTAACTAAAATTTCGATCTACTGAGACTCTAAGGCTTTTTCGTACACCTCGTAGTGCTCTTGCTCGCGCTCTTCGGGATCGACGTATTTGAAGAACATCGCGTGGTCGGGATGTGCGCCCGACAGTTTGCGACGGCTGACGCGCAGCATGCCGTCGGTGTTGTGCCACTTCACTTCACCGTCTTGCAGCAGGATGAACTCGCCGGCATACTTGTCGACGAAATCCTGCTGATGGTCGCGGTAATAGAGCGCTTGCTCGCACATCGTGCGCCGCCAGGTAACGACGGTGCGTAGGTCATCGCCCTTTTTGGCGAAGAAGGTGCCTGCGGGCTGTGGCGCAACTTCCGAGACGAAATCAATGTCATCCAGATTCACCGTCCCGAAGCCGCTCTCCGCTGCAACGAGGAGCGCGTTCCGGTCGCGGTGGAACGGCTCGGTGAGCCAGTCGCTCTGCGGATCATGGCCCATGAGATGCGTCACGCAGGCGTCGGTGGCGATGACCTGGTCGCCCGCGATGAGGGCATTCACGATGCGCCCGATGTCTGGCTCGCGCCCCCACTCCGAACTGGCCTGGCCCACCAGCGCGTCCACGATGTTGAGCGCGGGATCGATGATGCGGCCGATGTCTGTCAGCATATAGGGCATCCGCACCAGGTGATGGTAGTAATGGCGCGGGCGGCCCGGCATGATCCCCGGCATCAGCCCGAAGAGGTTCTTGAGGCAGCCGGTGACGCCCATGTAGGCGTGGTTCTTCATTTTCGCCACGGAAACCACCGCATCGGCCTCGACCACGTCGTGCATCATCCCGTACTGCTCGAACATCTGCCCACCGCCGGGCACGCCGACGACGGTGTACGGCGGTTTCGTCCCGTCGATGTACGGCACGTCGAACTCGCGTAGGAGGGCATCGATGTTCGTCGTATCGGCGATGGTGCGGGCATTTTCCTGGTACATCACGTAGTAGCTGGCGTCGACGCAGACCAACTCGGCAGAGGTCTCCTCGCGCAGCAGGCGCAGCACCGCGCGGGCCACGCTGTCGCTCACCAATTGGCGGCGCTGACCCTCGAAATAGACCACGTGGCTGTGCACCCAATCCTGGTTGAACTTGATGGCGATGCGCTTCGCACGTCTGAGTTTGGCCCAGGACCTTTCGAGGGGCAGCGTGGCTTTGCGCAGCGCCTCGTAGACGGCGTCATCGTCGGCTTTGTGGTCACAATAAACGGCCCGAACTTTGTAATCAGTATTTGCATTCACTCTACTTTCACTCCTGAGAATAGACTGCCTGAAAGCTGCTGGCTGAGAGCTAAAAACAAAAAAGGCACCCCGCCCGCTAGGGTAGCCTTCTTCATTTATACGCCTACGAGGTTAGCTGCCGGACTCGGATCGAAGAAGCCTGCCCTACGGCGACATGCGTGTCACCGATTCGCCCCCACAACCTGGTTCCCCCGTTGTCACATAGTGCGCGTTGCCCCACTATGCGCCATTCGGCGTTATTGTTTGGTTACGTTAGAAATATCTGGATTGGGACAAACTTATCACAATTCGTGGCCCTGTCAAAAGGCAAAGAGGTATCTTTGTCGAGGTGCTGTTGGCGTGTCGACGATCTGGCGTATACCGATGGGTGTTACTAACGCTACACGGCCCGCCATTCCGGCGGGCCGTGTGGATATAGATTGAATTAGGCTTCTAGCTGCGACGTGCAGTGCGGGCAGCGCGTGGCCTTTATGGGGATGTCGGTGAAGCAGTAGGGGCACGTCTTGGTCGTCGGTTCGGCGGGCGCTTCAGGTTCCTCTTTTTTCATCCGGTTGATCTGGCGGATGAGCAGGAAGATCACGAACGCAACGATGAGGAAGTCTATCACGTTATTGAGGAACAAGCCGTAGTTGATCGTCGCAGCGCCGGCTTCCTGGGCCGCTGCCAGACTCTCGTAACTCTGTCCCGACAGGTTGATGAAAAGATTCGTAAAGTCGACGTTGCCGAGAAGCGCCCCGATGGGGGGCATCAAAATATCGTTGACAAAAGATGTCACGATCTTGCCGAACGCGCCGCCAATGATGATGCCAACGGCCAGATCAAAAACGTTGCCCCGCATCACGAATTTCTTGAATTCTTGCCACATGGTATCGCCTCCTTTGTTTGATTGCTGGTGAAAACAAAGATCGCTATGGAGCTGTTTGTGTGGGTACGACAGCGAGCATAGCACCATAAACATTATAGCCGGGTTTTTATATTTGCAATTTTTGGGGGTCAGTATATGCTTGAGTTGATCACCATCGACGTGAATGAATCCAAGGAGTTCAACGTGAAAAATCAGGAATTGCCCGCCGATTTTGTGGTGGATGCTGCGCTTGCCGCAGCAGTGGAAGCGCGTGCTAAGGAAGGAAAACTGGCCTGCGCGCAGGCTTTTGCGATCGCAGAAGCGGCTCAAGTGGCGCCGCTCGTCGTCGGGCAGACTGCCGACGCGTTGGGCGTGAATCTCCATCGCTGCCAACTGGGACTCTACGGCTATCCGGGTCACACCAAGGGATGGGCGGTCTCCAATATCGCCGATCATCCTGTGCCTGAGGGCCTCGAGGCCGCCATCCGCGCAGCACTGGATGACGAGGGTTGGCTGTCTTGCGCGCGCGCGTGGCAGGTCGCTGCCGAGTTCGCAACCCCCAAAATGCTGGTCGGTTATGTGGCCGATCAAATGGACATTCGCATTGTGAATTGCCAGTTAGGAGCATTCTGAATTCGCCATTTGCCATTTTAGAAGGAGGCTTGTATGTTAGTCAAAGACTGTATGACCCCCAATCCTGTGACGATCAATCCCGACATGCCGGTCGCCGAAGCCTTGAGCTTCATGCGCCAGCATAACGTGCGCCGTTTGCCGATCATCAACAAGAGACGAAAACTGATCGGCATCATCTCCGAGAAAGATTTGCTCTACGCTTCGCCCTCACCTGCGACCAGCCTCAGCGTCTATGAAGTGGGCTACCTACTTTCCAAACTCAAGGTTGAAGAAATTATGGCGAAGGACGTCACCACCGTCGCGCCCGACGCCCCCCTCGAAGAGGCAGCCCGGATTATGGCCGATGGCAAAGTCAGCGGCCTGCCGGTGATGGATGGCGATCGCTTGGTGGGTATCATCACGGAGACCGACGTTTTCAAGACTATCCTGGAGATGATGGGAGCGCGTCAGACCGGTGTGCGCTTGACGTTGCACCTCGTCGATGAACCGGGGGCGCTTAACCGCATCACTGGTAGCATTGCAGCTCTCGACGGTGATATCGTTGCTCTGGGAACATTCCACCGCTCGGATGGTGGTGGCGCGATGATGGTCAAGGTCCGTGGGGTTGAACGCGATGCTCTAGTCCGTGCGATGGAGGCTCTTGACGTTAAGGTTGCCGACGTGCGCCAGAACTAAATCCACCCACGTGTCTCTAGCTCGCAGGGGATATTCACGGAAATGCGCATTGGTCTGATCTCGGACACGCACGATGAGGAACATACGCTTAGTATGGCTCTGGCGCGCTTCCGCCAGGCACAGGTGCGGACTGTGCTCCACGCGGGGGATGTGACCAGTGCGTTTACGCTCAAGCGTTTCGCGGATTTTGACGTGTGGATCGCCAGGGGCAATATGGATCACGATCCCAAACTGGCGTTAGCGGTAGCCGAGTATTTCGGCGCGGAGCGGCTGGCCCGCGTTCACGAACTCAGTTTCAACGGTGCATGCATCGCGATGACGCATGGCGATAGCTGGCAGCGTCTCGAGGCCTTGATTCGTGCTCCTGTTGACGATGGGCGCCGCCGCTACGTCATCCATGGACACACCCACGCGCCCAACGATGAGACGATTGGGACGACGCGGGTCATCAACCCCGGCGCGATTGGCCGCACGCGGTGGCGTTGCGCCACCTGCGCAATTTTGGATTTGGCCACTGATGATCTTCAGTGGATCGAGTTGTAGTTCGATTCGGAGAGTATGAGCATGCACATTCAGGAAAGCAAGCGTGTTTTAAGGCAATCGGATCTCTTTCGCGACCTCAATGAAATTCACCTTGATCTGGTCTTGATGGTGTGTGAGGAAATTGGTTATCAGGCCGGAGACTACATCTTCCACCAAAATGACCCTGGCGATGCGCTCTACATTGTGGCGCGCGGGCAGGTGGACATCCTGATGGAGTCACAGACGACTCAGAGCGCACCGATGACGGTCACGGTGCTGGGCGACAATGACACCTTCGGTGAAATCCTGCTGGTCGATGAGGGCACGCGGTCGGCGTCTGCGCGCTGCCGGGCGGACACACAACTCCTACGGCTCTCGCGTGACCGCCTGCTCAAGCTTTGTTACGATTATCCCGAAATCGGCTTTCACATTATGCACCGCATCGCGGCGGAGCTGGCGCGCAAGCTGCGATCCAGCAACCAGGACATCCGCGAGCAATTGTTCGCCAAGACACCTGACGCAGAAGTAGCTGAAGTAGCTTAAGAACCAGATTATAAGAATCTCACGCGGCGCCTGCGTGAGGCTTTTGTAGCCTTTGCCATTCCCAAAGCGAGCAATACAACCACAAGCGGAATTGCGGGCAGGTAAAAACGATCGTGCGCGATAGGCCCCGGCAGCAGCAG
>JBNGDO010000234.1:0-4604 GCA_049975385.1 Anaerolineae bacterium
CCCCACCCTGCGCCGCCGACGCTTTAATCGCGTCATAGAGGCGTGCCATGCGCAGGCCCACTTCCGGCGGGCTTGGATTGGGGAAGTCGCCGTTGCGCACGGAGAGAAATTGCTCCCACGCGCCCAGTGAAGGCGGCAGCGCAATTGGGGCAAAGTCCGGTTCGCCGTCGCGGTGGATTTCGAGCCAGCGGCCCCACGCGCCCGTGCGCACGATGGCCTTGTCGCAGAAAACGCGGATGTCGGATGTGCACGTACGAATGGTCTCCCCGCAGCCGTGCAGCGTGACCAGCGCGCCGGATGCCAAGCGTGCCATCACCGCAGCCAACGTCTCCACCGGACGGCCGTAATTGTCGGTCCACGCCGCCACATCGACGAACTCCTCGCCCGCCAGATCCGCCACAGTGTTGAGCAGGTGCGCGCCCGTGTCGAACATAAAGCCGCCGCCGGAGATTTCGGGAACCTGCCGCCACTTACCCGCCGTGCCCGGTCCCCAGCGCTGCCAGATCGTCCCGCTGATGCTGAGCAGCTTGCCGCACTCGCCGGAGCGCAGCAGCCGCACCGCCTCGCGGATTTCCGGCGAAAGGCTGCCGTTGAACGCGACCACGAGCAGCTTGCCCGTACGGTCGCGCGTCTCGATAAGACTCAGCGCTTCGGCGGCGTTCATCACCATGGGCTTTTCGAGCAGCACGTCCACCCCGGCCTCCAGGCACGCTTTGGTCTGGTCGTGATGGTAGGCGTGCGGCGTGATGATGAAAGCCGCATCCAGAACGTGCGTTGCCAGCAACTCGTCCAAATCCGGCTCGTTGGGCGGAACGGGCAGATCATTGACCGTGAAAATCTCCACCGTCGCCGCCAGCGCCTCCGCCGACGGTTCGCAGAGCGCCACGATCTCCGTGGTGTCGCTTTGCAGCAGGATGTTGCGCAGGTGATGTCGCGCCATATTGCCACAGCCGATCATAGCCATACGTACTTTTTGGGTCATTGAGGGCCTCCGTGAATGAGAAATAGAGCGACTGAAGTCGCCACTACATACGTTCATCTACAAAATACAACGGATCGCGTTGCAAGGCCAGAAGTGCCGTATCCCACATCGCAGGAACGTCGATCAGGTAGACTTCGGCGGCGAGGACGCGCCCGCGATGGAGTGCCGGCTCGCTCAGCACATCGGCGAGGCGGTCGTAGCGCTGTTCGTGGTGACGGAAGCTGTGCGGGCGGTAGGTCTTCGTCGTCACGTGACCGTCAGCATGGGTCAGCCGGTAGGTGATGGGATCCGCGTAGAGATAGGGCGGCTCGACCAGCTCCTCGATGGCGTGCATCGATGTGTTCGGGTACAGGCCACAGCCCAGCATCAACAGTTGCCCGCCCACGTCGCGCAGCTTGTGAAACGGAGAATGCGGGCCGCACGGTGTTTCGTCCAGCGGATGTTCATCTAGCATCTCGTTCATCCTGGAGCCAACGGCGCACACGGAGTGCGTCGGATGGACGCTGCGACGCGTCCCCGGTCGCGTGCGGAAATACTCCGGGATCGCGCCCACGTTGGAAGGCGTAGTGCGCACGTCGAAGGTGGGCGATCGACGGGTGACGGATTCATAGCTCAACGCGGGCATCAGGAGCGTGCCGTTGGGGCCAAGTGCCGCGAGCAAACCCTGGATGACGGGTTCGGGGCCGCCTTCGACATAACCGAGTGCGCTCAGAGAACTGTGGACGAGCAACACGCCGCCCTCGCGGATGCCGAGCGCGTGTAGGTCACAGGTGATACGGTGAGTAGATGCAATTCTTGCTCTATGTCCCATTCCCTGGTCCAGAATTCCCCATCCCAATTACGAGTGCCTTCTCCGTAATTTCGTGAACACATCGCGGAAAATCGGATCGCGGTGGACGTGCCACGCGCTACGGATAAGGTGTCGGCTGTTGTCGAAGCTCCACGTGCCCTGGTCGGTGAGGATGGGGCTGTGAACGAGGTGCGTGGGTGTCCAGGATTCATCCAGCAAGTACGCAATCGTCGCGATGTCCCAAATCACCTTCGACCAGCCAAAATGCTCTTTGTGGTACCCCTTGACCGTCTCCGCCAGGTAATCGCCGATGGCTCCGCGTCCCTGGACATAGCGCTCGATTTCGGGGATCGTAGTGTGCAGATGCGAGCATACACCCATCACCGGGACCTGCACCGCCGGCACACCGCAATCGAAGATGGCGCGCGCCGCCTGTGGATCTTGCCACAGATTGAACTCCTTCGTGTTGGGCCAGTGGAACGCGTGCCCCCCCAGCCACACAACGACGATGCGCTTGATAATCTCCGGCTCCAGCAGGATAGCTGAAGCGACGTTCGTGATCGCACCGATGGCGACGACGTATAACGGATCATCGTCCTGACTGCGTGCCATCGCTCTGGCGATGAGGTCGCGTGCCGCGTCACTTTCTACGGGATGATCCCAATCGGGTAAATAACGGTCAGAGCCACGGAAGACGAAGCCTTCCGACGGCACGTCCAGGCGTTCCAACAAACGGAGAATCTCCTGGTAGCTCTTCTCCATCCCGTCGGCGGGGCCGGTGGAACGGTCGTTGAAGAACGGCGCGGCGTAGAGCGCCAGCACGTCCAACTTGTCCGGCGAGAGCAACGCCTGCACGACGGCAAACTGGTCGTCCACCTCATTATAGGTGTCCGTGTCGAGCACCATCTGCACTTTGCCGGTGGGCGGCTCAAGGCGGGAAATCCGTTCAGCTTCAGAAATCGTTGGGAATTGCATTGAAAACCTCCAGAGCGAATTATGAATTACGAATTACGAGTTGTGAATTGTGAATTACGAGTGACGAGACCTATTCGACAATAGTGATAAACAACGGAACGATGCCATTCGGTAATGGCTGACCCGTGTCGTCGGTAACCGGCAAGCGCGTCAGATCATCGGGCAAGTACATCCCAACATCCACACGCACCGTTTGCCCTGCTGGGATTTCGGGCACGTCCAATCGCCGCACGTCGATGACCACATCGCCAGCCTCCCAGAAGGAGGTTGGATACCAGCCTGCACGCGGCGGGCTATCATCCTGCACGAGCATCTCACCGGCTTCATCCGACACGTGTACGAAAACCGTGTAGTCTCGGTCGAGTGCACTTTGTGCCTCCCAATACAGGGTCAAAGTCAGTGGCGTAGAACTTTGCAGCGCACCGGACAGATCATATCCCAGCAAAAGAATGCTTTCGCCCAGCGTATATTGTACCGGATACTCCGGCGTGACGTCCAAAGGAGTTTCAGGGACGACCGATACGTTTCCCACAACGGGAGGAATGATGGGCTGATCAGCACTATTGAAGGCCGTCAATTGGGCGCGCGAGTCGTCGAGGTATAGACCGATGAGCACCTGGTAACGTGCCGGCGCGGGAACCCAGGGTTCGACGGCGACGCGGTAGACATCGCAGAAAGCCGTACCGGGTATCCACAGCGAGGTGGGATAACGGCCCAGGCCGGGATACGTGTGACGCTCTCCGGCGCGGGTGTAGTTTTGCCCGAGCAATTGCACGTACACCGTGTAATCTTCTATGATCGGCGCCAGGGCCTCCCAACAGGCTTTGATGACGAGCATATCACCCTGCATCGCCCGCTCCGGCTCGAAATCAACGCCGAGAAGGCGGATGCGTAGGTTGGTCTGCCCAACCACATCGTAGTCGAAGTTCAAGGATGTGATTGCATCCTCTATCTGTTGCGGAGCATAGAGCCGAGGGGGTGCAAAGGCGGCCTGAATGCGCGCGCCTGGCGCGAGCGTGGTTAACACGGCCATGCTCAAAACCAAGCCCCGACCAAGAGCACGCCAACCAGGGGAGATCGATTTCTGATACACGCCGTACGCCACCAGCACTGCCCACGCACCAATCGCCGGGAAGAGCAGGCGTCCGTGCGGTGCGCCGACGTTCCGCATCCAGTACAACAACGCGACGCCAATCGCCGCCAGCCAAGCTGCGCTGAAGAGGTAGATGCTCTCCGCAGACGATATGCGGGCGCGTAGCGGGAGAGAAAGCGAGCGCGTGCTCACATCACGAATCACGCGCCAGACTCCGTAGATGAAGCACGTAAAAGCAGCGAACGTGAGGCCTACGTACACCCAATCAGGCCAGAAGACGTGGCCCCAGCCATATGCCCCCCAGAACGAACGCAGCAGCAAAGGTAAATCCGGCAGGAGCTCGAGCAGCGACTTGGGTTGCGCGTATCGCCAGGGCGTGTCGAAGTGGCGACTCACACCCAACAAGTCGCCGTAAAACCACAAATTGCGCGCGTACCACCAGCCCCCTACCCCCAATGCCAACACGAGATACAAACACAGCGCCGTGACCCACGTTTTCCAGGATAATCGTTCACGCCAGGCTTGCCAGCACAACGCTACCCCAACCCCAAACAACAACGCCAGCGCGCTCGTTTTGGACAGCATCGCCATCCCCACAAAAACACCGAGCGCAATGGCGCGGCGCACTGTAAGTCTACGCCGGAACACGCGAGCCGTCATCCACAAGGCAGCCGTGGTCAGCGCGGCGGCGGCACTATCGTTGTTGATGACGCCGCACATAAAGACGAATTGTGGCTGGAACGCGACCAGCGCAGCGGTCAGCA
>JBNGDO010000235.1:0-4584 GCA_049975385.1 Anaerolineae bacterium
TTCCACAGCGATGTGGACCATGGCGCACCAGGCCCGACTGGCGGGCCGCCAGGTTACAATTCTGATCGCTTTCAAATGCGATTGATGATCTCCTCAGAATACTATAAAATTCTGTTGGATGATAAAATTGCCGGTGGCATTTTCTTCGGCCCGGTTGCCTATCAGCATTACGAGCTGATACGCATCTTTGTTGATCCCAAGTACCAGCGTCAAGGAATCGGCGCGCAGGCGATGGCGTTTATGGAAAGTTTGCATCCGGAGGTCAAGCGGTGGACATTGGGCACACCTAAGTGGAACACGCGCACACCGCGTTTCTACGAGAAGTGTGGCTATATCCAGGTTGGCAGAGACAGCCACGGGGATTACTTGTACGAGAAGAAGACGTGAAGTGAGGAATCAACATTGACAAAGAAACGGTAGATCGTAAAATAGAGAAGCTATCTGGCGGAAAACAGCAACGTGTACTATCGGGGTTGTGCGAGCTGGCACAACCCCGATAGTATTATTGCTGATAAACCGACAGGAATACTAAATTCACAAAAAGGTGGTTTACATATGCGAAAGGTCAAATTTCCGGTTATAAGCATTGTTCTATATGCTCTCGCAGGGTTGTTCGCACTGTATACGATTTGGGCAGCGATCTACTCAGTCAAATATATCTCAGAGATGATTGCAGCGAACCAGTTAGTGATAAAGGGAAGTGAGTTTGAAGTCACAAATTTCCTTATGACCAACTTTGCTCAATATGCGTTTTTTGCAATCACGCTATTTGCATTGGGCAGGATCGTGCAAGTCATTTCATCCGATGTCGATGACGAAGAGGATGAGGAACTATCGTTCGAAGAAATTGCCGACGAAGATGTCGACGAAACCGACTTCGAGGAATTGGAGCAAAACGAAGACGAATGAGGCGAAACGGAGTTTGAGGATGACCCTGGCAACTGTCACAAAACAGCTGCCAGGGTCATTTACTATATAAGAACAATCCATTTCATTCGTTCAATCAGTTGAAGGAAAAGGAGAAAAGTATGCGTTACCGTACTTTGGGCCGGACCGGCTTGCAGGTTAGTGAAATCAGCCTGGGGACCGAGTACCTGATCGGCAAACCACACGCTCACATCGTCGAAGTCATCCACGCGGCGCTGGGTGCGGGGATCAACTACTTCGACCTGTTCTGCGCGGAACCCGGCTTCCGGGACGCGATGGGTGCAGCATTTGCAGGGCAACGTGAAAACGTCACCCTCGCGGCGCACCTGGGCGCGGCGGTCAAAGAGGATGGGCAATACCTGAAGACGCGCTCTCTCAAGCTCTGCGAGACGTTCTTCGAGGACTTCCTCACCCGCTTCGCGACCGATTACGCAGACGTGCTCGTATTACACAACTGCGACAGACAGAATGATTTCGACAAGCTCTTCCGCGAGAACGGCCCGCTCGGACTGGCCCTAAAACTGAAGGAAGAGGGCAAGACGCGCTTCATCGGCTTCAGCGGGCACACCGTCGAGACAGCGCTACAGGCGGTTGAGAGCGGTTATATCGACGTGCTGATGTTCCCAGTCAACATGGCCGGAAACGCCGTGCCCGGCAAGAAAGACTTGCTCAAAACGTGCCAGGCGCACGGCGTGGGCGTCGTGGCGATGAAGCCCCTGGGCGGCGGGAAACTGCTACAAGGCCCGCGTACCGTGCGTGTGTCGCACTACCAGATGGGCGGGGAGGCGCAGAAGATCAAGAAGAACGTCCCGATCACACCGGTACAATGCCTGAGCTACACACTCTCACAGGTGGGCGTCTGCGCGGCGATCCCTGGCTGCGCCAGCGTAGAGGAACTGCGTGGCGAGCCGCAGGTATGCGGCGTTCTGGCCTACGAGGATGCGACAGAAGCCGAACGCGACTTCTCCGAGGTCATCGCCGATTTCGAGCAGTACGTACCCGGCGAGTGCGTCTACTGCAACCACTGCCTGCCCTGCCCGGCGCATATCGACATCGGCCAGACGCTTCGCCTGTTCGATATGGCGCAGCAGGACTTCACCCCGGCGATCCGTGCAGCCTACGACGCCATGCCGACACACGCCTCAAAGTGCACCGCCTGCGGCGCATGCGAGAAGCGCTGTCCATTTGGCGTGTCAACGGTGTCGCGTATCGCTGAAGCAGCCGCTTTCTTCAACTAACCGCAGGATTCAGCACACTTCCGGCGGCGCGAGGTTGTACTTCGCGGCAATATCGCAGAACTGTTCATAGGTTTGCTCAAGGAGTGGGATGCCGCTACGGCGACATTCCGCTTCCGCCTCGAATTCTTTCTGTCCTGCAAAGTAAACGCGCTCCGCGCCTTCAGCCGGGGGCGTGTTGCGGAGATCGCGGAGCATCCGGTCCATATCACAGCGGAATTCGCGAGGATCGCGGAACGCAGCAACCTTGATCGCACCGAAGAAGTGACTCACGCGCCCTGATGATGTGGCTGTGTCCGAGACATTTGCGCCAAAGGGAGCACCACACAGCACGGCGCAGAGGATGTCGACCATCACCGCCAGGCCATAGCCTTTGTAGCCACTGGACAACTCACCTTCACCGCCAAGGGGCAAGATGCCGCCCCCCACCCGGTGAAACATATCGTCCAATAATGACGCCGTATCTTTCGCCGTGCGCCCGTTCTTATCCACGGCCCAGCCAGCCGGAAGCGCCTTGCCCAAACGGTCGTACACCTCGATCTTGCCCCGCGTAACTACCGTCGTCGCCATATCCAGCACGAAAGCGCGTTCTTCATCTGCCGGTGCGGCAAAGGCCAGCGGATTGGTACCAAACATCACCTGCCGCCCAAACGTAGGTACGCCTAACGCCGCAGTATTGGTCATCGCGATACCAAGCATGTCCGCTTCTAGCGCCAGCATTGCGTAGTACCCAGCGATGCCGAAGTGCGTGGAATCGCGGACGCAGCCGAAGGCCGCGCCGCTGTCTCGCGCTTTAGCGATGATCCGCCGCATCGTCCTGGCACTGACGGGCGCCCCCATCGCGCCGCGGGCGTCCACCACGAGCGACATCGGCGTATCCATCACGATCTCAACGGTGGCGTCGGGGCGCACGATGCCCGTCTCCAGGCCGTTTACATAGCGGGGCAACCGTGCCGTTCCGTGCGATGGAATCCCGCGCACGTCTGCCGCAACCAATACATCGGCAGCGATAGAGGCATCTTCTTCAGAGAGACTCAGGGCTTGAAAGACCTCTTGGCAAAATGCACGCAAGGCCTCGGTAGGAATGTGGACATACTCGGTTTTCATAAGTGTGGCTCCTTCAGAGAATGGATCGTGCGAAAAACATTATAGCTTTAGGCATTATGGGCGTCAATTCTATGGCACGATACGTGTTTGACATTTAGGAAAAGCGGCACATCCTTGAAGGCGTCACTGTAACGATGAAGGTACAACACTTTCAAGAAAGCGAGGAACAACGATGAAAACGATAGGTCTGCTTGGCGGCATGAGTTGGGAGTCATCCATCGAGTACTACCGTATCATCAACGAGACGGTCAAAGAAAAACTAGGTGGCCTTCACTCCGCCGAATGTGTGATGTATTCGGTGGATTTTGAACCCATTGAGGTGCTGCAACGTCAAGGACGATGGCAAGAAGCAGCGCAACACTTGGTCACGGCAGCGCAGAACGTCGAAAGCGCGGGCGCCGATTTCGTTGTGCTCTGTACCAATACGATGCACATAGTGGCCGATGCCATCCAGGCAAATATCGCCATCCCTTTGTTGCACATTGCAGATGCGACGGCACAGAAGGTGAGCGCGGCTGGCATCAAAACAATAGGACTGCTGGGTACGCGTTTCACGATGGAAGAAGACTTCTACAAGGGCCGTCTCATTCACAACTATGGTCTCGACGTGATCATCCCCGACGATGAGGAACGCGAGATTGTTCATCGCGTCATCTATGACGAGTTAGTTCTCGGCAACATCAAACCGGAATCACGAGCGCAGTATTTGCAGATCATAGAGCGGCTAGTGCGATCCGGTGCAGAGGGCATCATCTTGGGCTGCACTGAGATCGGATTGCTGGTTCATGATGAGGATAGCCATGTACCGCTGTTTGATACGACAAGGATTCACGCTGTTACGGCAGTGGAATATGCTATCGCGTAAGAAGGACACCATGCCATTCGCGAAAAAATTCCGTGCGATGATGGATTTCCCATTTCCCGGCGACACGGTTGGGGATTTCACCGTCGAGAGTGTGGATGTCTGGGATGAGCAAAGCAACTCGGAAGGTCACATATACGGCGTGCGAATGGTACTGCATGGTATCGGCGGAAAGCAAGGTGTAAAGCGCGCGCTCAAATCCTTCTTTTCTCAGCATCCAGTGACCTTTTCGGGATACGGAAATCCCTATCAATTGTGGTTCAGAAAATCGGAGGTCGAAAGCCTGGGTGACAAACGCTATGCGGTAAGCGTGAAGGGAGCCGGAGAGCGCATATACCTCGAACCAGAATTGGTGAGCTTTTTGCAGTACCTCGATGGAAATGATCACCTGGCAACGTCCCCTGATCCGGCAACCCAAGAGACACTCGTCGAAGACTATCTGGAGCAATACCG
>JBNGDO010000236.1:0-4331 GCA_049975385.1 Anaerolineae bacterium
GGTCAGGATCGTATCCCAGCCCGGCTGGAACACGAACACGTCCGGATCGACGACCAGCGTGTAGGGCGTGTCCACGCGGGCGAACAGCGCGTTCAGCCCGATGGCGTGCGCGACCGACATTCGCTCGTGGCTGACATCGACCGGCACGATCTCCAGGCCGGGCACGTCCAACGCCGCCAGCGCGGGATCGTCGCCGTTGGTGTTGTCCGCGATCAGGAAGCGAATCGCGCCGGGCTGGCCGGCCTGGGACAGCAGGTTGGCGCACAAGTCCCGCAGAAACGCCGCGGAGCGCCAGCTCACGCTGAGGACGGTGATGGTAGCCGGGCCGGTCATGTGCTCCTCTCGCCGGTCGTCTGTGCCGGGCGGGCCGCGACGGTGGGCCATCTTCCCCCCACGCCCGGCCCCTCGCCGCCCGGATCACAGCCCCCACTTGCCCGGCGCCCTCCCCACCTTATATATATATGCGGTGGCGCGGGCCGGGTGTGGGGGACTATCGCCGGGCGGCAGGTTGTATTGTCCGAATGACTACACGAAGACCTACCAGCGGTGATGGACCTCCGCGCGGATGTGCCGGTCGTAAATCCCGCGAATGGCGGCCATCTGCTCCGGGCTGAGCGGTGGCAGCTCGGCGGCCTTGACGTTGTCCTCGGCCTGCGACGGGCGCTTGGCGCCGGGGATCACGCACGACACCGCCTCGAACATCAAAATCCAGCGCAGCGCGAGCTGCGCCATCGTCGCGCCGGCGGGCACCAGCGGGCGGATCTCCTCGACCGCATTCAGCCCGGTCTCGAAATCCACGCCGGAGAACGTCTCGCCCTTGTCGAACGCTTCACCCTGCCGGTTGAAATTGCGGTGATCGTCGGCGTCGAACGTCGTCTGGCGCGTCATCTTGCCGGTGAGCAGGCCGCTCGCCAGCGGCACCCGCGCCAGGATGCCCACCTTGCGCCGTTGCGCTTCCCTGAAGAACAGGTCGGCGGGCCGGTGGCGGAACATGTTGAAGATGATCTGCACGGTCTGGACGTTGGGGTACTCGATGGCCTTGAGCGCTTCCTCGACCTTCTCCACGCTCACCCCGTAATAGCGAATCTTCCCGGCGGCGACCAGGTCGTCCAGCGCGCCGAACACCTCGGGCCGGTAGTAGACCTCGGTGGGCGGGCAGTGAAGCTGCACCAGGTCCAGGCAGTCGGTGTCCAGGTTGCGCAGGCTGCGCTCGATGAAGCGCGTCAGGTTCTCGGCGGTGTAGCCGTCGGCCACGTGCGGATCGAGGCGCCGCCCGGCCTTCGTCGCCACGTAGACCGTCTCGCTGCGCTCTTTGAGCACCTGCGCGATCAACTGCTCGCTGCGGCCATCGCCGTACACGTCAGCCGTATCGATGAAGTTCACGCCGTGGTCGATGGCGGTGTGCAGCGCGGCGATAGACTCCCGATCGTCGACCGGGCCCCACGCGCTGCCAATCGCCCAGGACCCGAAACTAACCTCGGAAACTTTCCAGCCGGTGCGTCCCAGTTCGCGGTAGTTCATGCCTGTTCCTCCCCCATGCTGTTCGCATCAATAGCACACGCCTCTAGTGTACCGGGCAACGGCTCTCAGCGCACGTCCGGCGAATGGAGCGCGCCGGTTTCGAGCGCCCCCGGCGGCGCGTTTCGGATAACGTGCTGTGAACGCCATGGTTGCGCGATTCTCTCACAGGTGTGATCGAACGCTTGTCGCCGGTGTGCAAGCCCCGCTGTCATGATGTTCAGATGGCTCTTTAACCCTTCCACATAATTGCCTTATAACGGTACTATCGGCCTGACTTGATTAATTTCAAATGTTGGCTATCCTATTAGTATATGCAACTCGATGGTTATGAGGCTGCTTGAGCATACCCTCGGGTGGGCGGTGGACTTTTTTTCCCCCTATACTGATGCACAATGCCGCCTTGGGTAAATCATACCTGTTGCATACTTATGACGCGCAATCAACTATCGCCCGGGGTGGGCACTTTGTACACAACAGGGCACACCAGCAAAATTGTGAGGGCTTAAGAAGCCATTTGAAAAGTGGGAGTGAACGAACTAGACTGGGGGTATGAACCGAAAACCATATCCCAACGACCTAACAGACCAAGAATGGGCGATTCTGGAACCGCTCATTCCCGCAGCGAAACGCGGCGGCAGACCGCGGACCGCCAACATGCGCGAGGTGCTCAACGCCATTATCTATGTCCTGAAGACTGGGTGTCAGTGGGATCATCTGCCGCACGATTTTCCGCCCAAAGGCACGGTCTATCACTACTTCAACACCTGGCGCAAAGATGGAACCTGGGCGCGCATGAACGATGCTTTACGGGAACAACTCCGGCGACAATTAGGCCGCGACGCCACGCCCAGCGCGGGCAGTATCGATAGCCAATCCGTCAAAACGACGGAAAAGGGGGCGTAAGAGGCTACGATGGGGGTAAGAAAGTCAAAGGACGGAAACGTCATCTCGTGGTGGATACCGAAGGCTTACTGCTGAAGCCGTTTGTGAGTGAAGCTCAACACGCCGATGGCACGGTGGGCGGCTGGTTGCTACCCGGTCTGCGCGAACACTTTCCCCGCCTCGAAAAGCTCTGGGCTGATGGCACATATCGCGGGACGTTTGTCGACCATGCCGCTGAGCTGGGCATTGACGTTGAGATTACGACCCGCCTGTCGGATCAACCGGGTTTTCAGGTTGTCCCTCGGCGCTGGGTTTCCGAGCGCACTTTCGCGTGGTTAGGCAACTATCGTCGCCTGAGTAAAGATTATGAGTACTGGGTCTACACGTCCGATGCCATGATTTATGCCGCGATGGTTCATGTCATGCTGCGACGTCTGGCTTGACTTCAAGCTGCAGCTTAACTTTTCAAATGCCTTCTGAGCTCGACTTTGTACAGTCAAGCGGCATAACATAACGTCTCGACCAGCGCGGCGAAAAACGGGCGAGAGACTTTTATGATATCGGGGATTTCCCCCGATGTTTGAAAAGTCGGCAGGGAAGGCCAAAGCTGATGACGGACCAGGGCTAACGCATCGGAAAAGGTAGGCCAGGTTTTGGTATACCAAGCCGACTGACGCACGGCGACAGGATGACCAGACGCGTGAAACGTATGAGCAACGAGCGTAATCCAAGAAAACAAGCCCAACAACAGCGGTGTGGTGCGTGCAATGGCCTTGTCCGACCATTGGCGCTGCGTTTCGACGCCGAGATGACGGCGCGCTTCCTCGAAGGTGACTTCCAGTTGCCAGCGCATGACAAACCATTCAACAATCTGGTTCGGCGCAACGGTTTGGTCCGTACCCAGCAAACACACCGTCTCATACTCACCCAACGGGTCACGGATCAAGACCCAGCGGATCGGGACAGCCGGCAGACCGTAATGGAACCAAATAGCGATGTGCGAGGCGATCTCCATCGACCGCGGTTGGCCGTCATACCATTTCAAATCAACGGTCGTCCAGGTGGTTTCCGGAGCCTCCAAAAACTGCTGCGGGGTTGGCAGACGCTGGCCCTTACGGCGCGGACGTCCCATGCCCGCATAAGGTGGCGCGGGGTCATACAAGGCGGCGTCCAGTCGCAATCGAGTGACAACGGTGATGGACAAGGCTTGGCAAGTAGCCAACAACTCCAAAGCGGCATACGAACTATCCGCGACAATGACAATCGGGCGTTGGGGCAACCACCGACGCAATTGACGGACCATCTGCTGCGCGCGGTCGGTCAGTTTCTTGGGTTTACGCCCACGTTCCTCGTAGTAACGTTCAGAGGGCGCCAACACGGTCATGAACGGCAGCGCCCACACTCGTTCCGCCCAGGAAAGGTGCGTCAGCAACATCAGACTGATCCAGCGCAAGCCACTCGTTTTCACAAAGTGGCTCGCACTCGACCGCACCGGATCGCGGTAAATCCCGCGCGCTGCGATTTTGTGACCCCACCGTCGTTCAATGCTGTCATCCATCCCAAAGATCAACGGCTCCCCCGCTGTGCCAAAGGTTGTGACCAACAAACGCAACAACTTCCGCGCCACGTCCAAGGGCGACCATACGGCTCGACTGAGGACATGATGGTATTGGGCAAATCTCGCTTCGTCTTTCAAACCCATCACCCGCAAGGCCGCCGTTACCGTTCGTTTACCGGGTGTCAAAATCGTTCCTATCAGCAAGATTTGCGCTTTCGTCCACGTTGTCACGCCATAAAAACATGGCGCAAATGGGTTCAGCAAGTCTATGATTATGGGTGGCAGGTTGGGCATCGTTTCATCCTTTGCTAGAGGTTTGAAACAGCTTAGCCTGCCTTCCTTTTTTTAGCTATCTATGTGCAAAGTCGAG
>JBNGDO010000237.1:0-4143 GCA_049975385.1 Anaerolineae bacterium
TGGGCTACGTAGCCTACTGCGTGAAGTTGCGCATCACCAGCGGCAGGAAGATATAGCGATAGAAGCGTGTGATGGCGCTGTCTGAGTCGTCGGGGAGGATGACCGTGCCTTCCAGATGGCCAAGATAAGCGGTGTTGACGATCTGGCCCTCAGCCACCAGCAAGGTCATGGTTTCGGGGCCGGGCAATTGGGCGGTGAAGACCAATTGCACAGGGGAGCCTACGGTTATACTACCCGTCCACGTGATCGTATCGCCGACATTGAAGGCTCCGGGTGGCTGTGCCACCCAGGTGCCAAACGACAATAGCGTAGGCAGTGCATCGGTCATCACGATCCCGGAGACTACATCGGTGTCGTTTTCCAATGTAATGGTATAGGTGAGGACACCGGTGTAATCAGGTTTGATCACCTGTGGCGATACGGTCTTGCTGATGGTCACTGCGTTGGGCGCGGATGGCGCCGCGAGGACCGATGCCGCGAGCAAAAGACACAAGGCTACGGCTATGGCTACAACGGTCAGTGTTCTCTGTGAGGTTTTCATACTTTACTCTCCTTTACTTGTTAATAGGTTCATGTTACTGATATGTGTTGGTGATGCAATGGCCTCTCCTACTCCCCCTCTGGAGTCATACATACCACTGCCACCTACTTGCTGGTTGACGTGACTTTCTAATTTTATAGTATTTACTTAAATATGCAGCCTGCGTCATGCGTCAGGGTGCGGAGCAAAGCCCGGAACGTTTCCGGTGGTGCCGTATGATAGCGGAGATGCCAGGTGTACACGGGACACTTTGAGGAAAGCGTGCTTTATGGGGTTGATTTTGTCGCCAAATGTGACATAGTTCAACCAATCACAGTTTTTTGCTTTTAAGGATGGCGAAGATGTATCTTACAGGAAAGATTACGTTAGCCGCCGTGGGGAAATTGCACGGTGCGTATTGGCGCGCGGCACAGCAGGAGTATCTCGCGCGATTGCGTCGCTACACGGATGTGAAGTTGATCGAAGTTAAGGATGTCGTGGGGCGGGGGATACCGGACGTGGTGGCGATGCAACGCGAGGGTGAAGCGCTGCTCGCGGCAGCCAAAGATGCTCGGCGCGTGATTGCGCTAACTGCGACCGGCAAACAGATGGATAGCCCCGGCCTGGCGGATTTTCTGCAAAAGCAGATCGAGATATACGGCAGTCTGGCCTTCTTGATCGGAGGGCCAGTGGGCCTGGCACCAGAAGTGTTAAAGAACTGTGATGATACGCTGTCGTTGTCGCCACTCACGTTTCCACACGAGTTAGCTCGCGTCATCTTGCTGGAACAACTATACCGGGCGGCGACGATCCTCAGTGGCGAGCAGTATCATAAATAAAACGAGACCTGACAGGTCGTAGGCGAACGCAGTTCGCACGACTTGTCAGGTCTGTTGTTGAAATTGTTATTCCGTCTTAACAGTAATCTTTTGGCGGCACTGCCCTTCGGTGGCCTTCGGAAGGACGATGCTCAAGACACCGTTCTTGAATGTGGCATCGATGTCTTCAGTTTTGACCTCGCAAGGAATAGGGATGGCGCGTTGGAAGGAGCCGTACGAACGTTCCATGCGATAGTAGTTCTTGCCCTTGTCCTCTTTTTCTTGATGCTTTTCCCCACTGATGGTCAATGTGTCACGGGAAAGGCTTACATCGATGTCCTTTTCATCCAGCCCGGGTAGCTCCACTGAGACTTTGATTTCCTTCTCGCTATCGACGATGTCTACCTGCGGGCTGAAGGTGCTCCATCCGCTTTCCCAGGTGGGGGCCAACCCAAATCCACCGAAGAATTCGTCGAACATACGGTTCATATCGCGTTCAAAGCGCGTCAGCGGATGTTCTCCCTCCTGATCGATGGTTACGTCCCCACGTTTGCGTGGGGCTTGTTCTTTGCGCCGCCACGGCATCAGATTAGTGATTGACATAATCCACCTCCTTTGTTTATATGCGTCTGAGGTACGTCCGACCTAACCAGCCGCAACCGTAATCTTTCGTGTGGATGGTTCGGCTTTGGGCAGATACAGACGCAAGACTCCATCCTTTACTGTTGCTTCAATCTTATCGCGGTCGATTTTGTTGGACAGTGTGAAGCTGCGCTGGTAGTCGCCCACGCGATACTCGCCGTAGGATAGCCCGTACCCTTCGGGATAGGCGGTTTCAACGTAGCCGATGATGCTGAGCACGTCGTTTTCCAACGTGATGTCGAGGGAGTTTTCGTCCACACCGGGCATATCTGTCATCAGGACAATGGCCTCGTTGGTCTCGTAGATGTCGGCGCGGGGTACGAAGGCCAACCGCGAGCGGGTGCGCTCGGCGCCGGTCTCGGCAATTTCCTGCTTTTCCGTTTCCTGAATGTTGAGTTCTTTCTCGTTAGCCATAAGTCACCTCCTAACTCATAGTCGTTTAGTCTTTAGTCGTTAGTCACGTAGTCAAGGCGCTGCGCGTATTATGCAGCCTTGACGACGATCTTCCGGGGCTTGTCGGCCTCAGCGCGCGGCAGCGTGATGTTCAACACGCCTTTTTCGTATACCGCTTCCACGTTGTTCGCTTCCACGTTGAACGGCAACTGGAATGAGCGCGTGAACTTGCCGTAGCCGCGCTCCCGGCGATGATAGACCTCGCCCTCACCAAGTTCGACGGGCTTGCGCTCGCCGCTCAGCGTGAGCGTGTTCTCGACCATGGCGATGTCCAGCGTCTCGGGATCGATGCCGGGCAGTTCCGCGGTGACGACGGCACCATCTTCATTGGTCCACACATTCATCGCCGGGTAGCCGGGCGTGATGCGCGATTCTGAAGTCGCCAGGAGGTTGGCGAACACGCGGTTCATCTCGCGTCGCAGGCGTTCCATCTCGTTCCAGGGTGAAGGTTGTCCCCAAAATGTTCTTCCTAACATAGTCTGCCTCCTTATCATCAGATGTATGTTCTTGTTTATTACCCCTCACCTTCAGGGGGTGCTATCGGATGCTTTCTTTCCGATACATCCACAATATAGCAAACGAATATTAGAAGGAAATAAACAAAACATTAAAGAGGCATTAGCATATGTTTAGAAATTCATTAGAGGAATGATTGCAGCGCAACGCGCTGGGGAAAATCGGGAAAAGGGCGTGTTTGAGCGCGTAGAGCGCCCAAACACGCCCGCAATAGTTTTTATTCGCCGATGGTGAGCAGACGCCCGTCGCTGCGCCCGAAGACCTCTGGGAAGTAGAATTCTTTGGCGACGGTGGGCAGCACGTGATAGTCGCCGGGCAGGGTGGTGCGGAAGGTGTAGCTGTACTCGTAGGTGCCCGCCGCCAGGTAGTCGGCGAAGAGCACGACTTTCTCGTCGCGCAGTTCGCTGCGACTGTACCAGCGCCACCACCACCACCAGCGCGAGCCTTCGCGCCGCAGGGAAGGGGGCGTCGCCAGCAAGCTGGTCGTCGCCAGGCCGGTGTCGATGGCCTCGCCGCCCGCCGGGAGCGGGTCTTCCACCACCACGTAGTAGCGGTCGTGCGGCGTGATGATGGTCAGGTCCACGCGAACCACGTCGCCGAGTCTGATTTCGCGCACGTCAGGACACTCAAGAAGCGAGTTGCCATTTGCCATTTGCTCATTCGCGCACGCTGCCAACGTGTATCTGCGCTGCACGATGATGCCACGGTCGGCAGGTTCCACGTTCTCCACCGGCTGGTAGATTTCGAGATGGGCCGTGTAGTAGAGGCGTCCGTTGCCGTCGCTGCGGGCGATGGTGAGCGCGTTGGTCATGTCGGCGAGGAGGTCGGCGACGGGGATGACGGTACGGCTGCTCTCGCGGATCATCTCGCGGGTGGCGACGCCTTGCGCCTGCTCCCGGTCGTTGAGGAAGAAGGCGTAATCGTAGTTCGCGTCGAGTTCGCCGGTCTCCACCATCCAGTTGGTGAGCGCGATGAGCGCCCAGGCGGTCTCTTGCGTGGTCTCCCAGATGCCGGCTGTGCGCGCGACCATCAGCCAGCGCACGACGTTGGGCAGCAGTTCGTTCTGTGGATCGAGTTTCACCAGCGTATCGAGCACGATCGCGGTGGAGCGGGTGTCGGTATTCATCGCCCACCAGTCATAGTTGGATTCCTCCCAGTGCGCGCCGGTGGCGCTGAGGATGGCGGCGTTGTTCA
>JBNGDO010000238.1:0-4128 GCA_049975385.1 Anaerolineae bacterium
CCCAAACCCCCATCCCCAGAATTCAGGCCCGCGCCACAGCCCGCCGCCGCACGACCAGCTTGCGTAATTCATCGGCGATGAAGATAGAGCTGGCGACTAACAGAATCAGCCCCCAATCCTCCCAACCCAGCGGGACCGTCCCCAACGCCTTTTGCATAAACGGCACATACTGCGCGGCGATTTGCAGGAAAATCGAGGTCACAATCGCCGCCATCAAGTAGCGATTCTTGAAGAATCCCAACTGGAACACCGAATTTGTCCGCGACCGGCAGTTGAGCGAGTTGAAGACCTGGAACATCGCCATCGTGGTGAAGGCAATCGTCTGGGCGTACATCAGATCGGCCACACGGTCGGCGCGGCTGAACATCCACAGCGTGCCTACCGCCATGAAGAGCGCCACGAAGACGACGTTTTTCAGAATCTCCATATTGATGATGCGCGCGTCGGGATGGCGCGGCGGTTCGTCCATCACGTCGCCCTCTTTCGGCTCCATCGCCAGGGTGATGTCGAGGATACCGTCCGTCACCAAGTTCACCCACAAGATTTGCACCGGGGTGATGATCAACCCCTTCGAGGCGAACAGCACCAGCGAACTGAGCAGCGTCAAATCCTCGCCGATGTTGGTTGCCAACAAAAACTTGACCACCTTGCGCACGTTCTGGAAGACGACGCGCCCTTCTTCCACCGCGTTGACGATGCTGGTGAAGTTATCGTCAGTGAGCACCATCTCCGCCGTCTCTTTGGTGACATCGGTGCCGGTGATGCCCATCGCTACACCGATCTGCGCCGCTTGCAACGCGGGCGCGTCGTTGATGCCGTCGCCCGTCATGGCCACCACGTGGCCCATCCGCTGCAAGGATTCGACGATGCGGTGCTTGTGCTCGGGCGCAACCCGCGCGAACACCGCCACCTCATCAATGACCGCGTCCAGCTCATCATCGTCCATCTTGCGCAGGTCTGGCCCGGTCAACACACGGCCATTCCCTTCCAGGATGCCGACTTGCCGTGCAATCGCCTCGCCGGTCACTTGATGGTCGCCGGTCGCCATAATCACGCGGATGCCCGCACGCTTGCAGCGTTCCATCGCCTCCGGCACCTCAGGGCGCGGCGGGTCCATCATCCCCACCACCCCCACGAACACCATCTCCGAGGGATGCCCATATTCGAGCGCCTCTTTGAACGCCTCGACTTCCTCAGGCGCGATGATCTGGTACGCCAGCCCCAACACGCGCAGGGCTTCGCTCGCCATACGGTGATTCTCCTCCAGGATCAACTCGCGGTCAGCATCCTCCAACGGGCGGACTTTGGCATTCTCGCGAATGTGCGGGCAGTGTTCCAGCACCGTTTCCGGCGCGCCTTTGAGAAAAACCCACACCTGGCCTTCCGACCCTTTGTGGAACGTCGCCATAAACTTAGTTTTGGAGCTAAACCTAGCCACCTGACACTTTTTGAAAGAGGTTGATTGACAGACAGATCCGAGTAAAGTAAAGGGTACCAAACCTACTTACAAGGAGCTGACATGTCAACCAACCAACTATATAATACCTGGTATAAAGAAATGAGCGAATTACGCCCCGACGAACACACCAGCCGATTGCGCAGTTTTGTCTGGCTATTGGTAGGCTTGTTTCTCGCCCAATCCGTGTATATCAGCAAGATCGGGAAAAAAATCCCTGGATCGGCTACCAACAAGAGTAAGGAGCGCCGAGTGCTACGGATATTGGATAACCCGGCCATTCGCGTTCGTGGCTGGTATGCGCCTTGGATAACGGCTATTCTTGAGCGGATAGTAGCCCACGATTTGCCAGTACGCTTGATCGTGGATGGCAGCAAAGTGGGATTTGGGCATCAATTGTTAATGGTTGCAGTTGCCTATCGGCGACGCGCCATCCCCGTGGCGTGGACATGGGTCAAAGGAAGCCGTGGACATAGCAGTAGTTTGAAGCAATTAGCGTTGTTAAGCTACGTGCGCAGCTTGATCCCAGCTGAAGCCACCGTTTCTTTGGTCGGAGACAGCGAATTTGGCGCAATTCCGGTATTAAAATGGTTAGACAGGGTCGAGTGGCGTTATGTTTTGCGTCAGAAAGGCAATCATTTGGTGCAGTTACCCAATGAAACGCAATGGCGACGTTTTGACAGCCTGATTTCCCGACGCCGCCACTGCGTGTGGATTCCACAGGCTCTCCTGACCGAGAACCACGCCTATGGCGTCAATCTGCTGGCTTATTGGCAATCCGGTGAAAAAGAGCCGTGGCTGCTGGCAACCAATTACACTGAGGGGCGCGCAGCTTTGCGGGCCTACCGCAAACGCATGTGGATCGAAGAAATGTTTGGTGATTTTAAAGGACATGGTTTCGACTTGGAAAGCACGCAGCTGCACCACTTCCTGCGGCTTTCGCGCCTTACGTTAGCGGTAACGCTCTTATATCTTTGGCTGGTCGCCTATGGCTCTAAGATCATCAAAGATGGTTGGCGCTACCTGGTTGACCGCAAAGACCATCGTGATTTGAGCATCTTCCGGATCGGACTGGATATGATAGAGCGTCATTTAACCAACCAAGAAGCCTTCGTTTTCCGCTGGCTTCCCTATTTCTGAAAAAGTGTCAGGTAGCTAGGAGCTAAACGGCAGTTCGTCGATGCGCGGCATGCGCGTGTCCAACGTCTCTTTGTAATGCCCGGCCTTCGCCGCAGCGACGACCAATGCACCCTCGGTAGGATCGCCACGAATTGTCCAACTGTACCCCTCTTCGTGCTGGTGGCGCACCAGTCGCGCGTTGTTGCACAGCGCGCCGATGTGCAGCGCCAGGCGCAGGTCTGGCGTCGCGGTGGGGTCGTAGGGCTGCTCATCCCGCAGGAAACGCCCCTCGGGCGCAAAGCCCACGCCGGTCACGTGCATCGTCTTGCCGTCGGCCATCACCTGCTGCACCGTCATCTGGTTGGTCGTCAGCGTGCCGGTTTTGTCAGAGCAGATGACGGTTGCCGCGCCGAGCGTATCCACGGCGGGCAGACGACGGATAATGGCGTTGCGCTTCGCCATACGATTGACGCCCACCGCCAGGGTGATGCTCATCACCGCCGGTAGCCCCTCCGGGATCGAGGACACCGCCGAGGCCAACGCAAACAGAAAAATCTCTTGAAGGGGCAATTGCACAATCAACCCCAAAATGACCGTCAACGTCGCCACGCCGACGGCCAAAAAGCCCAGCTTCTTGCCCAGATCGAGCGTCTGCTTTTGGATCGGCGATTCGGCCTTCTCCGTTTCCTGGATCAGCGTGGCGATCTTGCCCATCTCTGTCTGGTTGCCGGTGGCGTAGACTACGGCGCGCCCGCGCCCGTTGGTGACGATAGTGCCACCGTACACCAGGTTGGTGCGATCCGCGATAGGCAAATCTTCGCCGCTCAACGGCTCCAGCGTCTTGCGCGAAGAGAGCGACTCGCCCGTGAGCATCGCCTCTTCGACTTCCAGGTTCGCTGCTTCGATCAGCCGCGCATCGGCGGGGACCTTTGCGCCTGCATCCAGCAGGATGACGTCGCCGGGCACAATCTCTGCCGTGGGAATGCGCATTTCTACGCATTCCCCCACATCGGGACAGTCGCGCACCACCTCGGCTTCCGGGGCAGCCTGCGCCTTCAACGACTCCAACGCCTCTTCGGCGCGGACTCCTGGAAGAACCCGATAAGCGAGTTGACGATGATGACCACGCCGATCACAATCGCGTCGGCGGTTTTGCCGGCCAGGAGCGAAATCGCCGCCGCCGCCAGCAACACGAAAACCAGCGGGTTTTTGATCTGCGCCCACAGAATGGCGAGTTTGCTCACCTTGTGCGCGCTTTCCAACTCGTTAGGGCCGTATTCCTCCAGACGGCGCGCGGCTTCGTCTGTCTCCAGCCCACTCGGACTGGCCTCGAGCGCCGTAAAAACCTCTTCAAGTTCGAGGGTGTGCCATAATTGTTGTTTTGTCAAAAATTCTCCTCCAATGCTTCCGATGTAGTGTAATACCTTACAAACGCGCCGTAAGATGATGCTCACGGCGCGTTTAGAATCTATCGGAAAATTCACCAGATGCGGTATTTTGCGCCTAAAGGCGTGGGTGAAAGGGTGTTTTTGCGCTTGCGAGCGGCGCTCGCA
>JBNGDO010000239.1:0-4082 GCA_049975385.1 Anaerolineae bacterium
CTCAGTCACAAGGCTGATGCAATAGCCGATGACATTTTCAGTGTCAGCATCTTGCGCCAGTTCCACGCGGAGAGTCCCGTCTTTCTTCAAGAGACCGGCCTTGCGCCAGGCATACGTGCGCGCGGCGTAGTCCTCCCCAAAATGCGGCGATTGGGCGGCGTGATGGGCATTGAGCTTTTTCCATAGTGGGCCGACGGCGTCCAAGAGTTCGGTGCCACCGGTGATGTAGGCGATCGTCATTTCAGGAAACGCTCCCTGACAAAGCTACGCCAGCCGGTCGCCGGAGTGAGGCGCACCGCATCGAGATTGGCATAACCGGTATCACTCCCGCTGACGATGACACTGAACTTGGAATCGGTTGCCAGCGACAACGTCGCCAGCGGGTACCAGGCGCTGCCCTGATCGCGCTGGTTTACGTTGAGCACCGTCTCGCCGTCCGTGTAAACTAACGTATACGGCGTATCGGTAGCACGATCTTCGCCACGCGGCCACCACGCCCAAATATCGTACAGGCCGCCTTTGGCAATGATGAAATTACAACTCACTCGGCAGTCGACACAGCCGGGCTCGGCGTAGAGGAAATCCTCGTCATATGAAACGCCACCGCAATCGCCGTCATCGCACATATCCCACTGTCCTACCTCAACTGCACACGCGGCATCGAGGTTATCCAGTGTCAGTTCTGTGCTGAACAAAGCCGGAACAGGGGTCGCCGCGCCTTCCAGCACCTGGGGCGCTTCGGGCGTAGCGGCAAACGGTTCTTCATCTCCGCCAAGGCGAGGAATCCACCATAGCAATGCCGCCACGACCAGGATGATCAGCCCCACCGCTCCGCCCACGATGGGGAGCCATGGGAAAGCTCGTTTCTCGCGCGCCGGTACAGCCTCGGTCACAGCTTCACGTATCGAAGGCGGTGGAGAAGGCGGCGCTGGGGTAGGCGCAGGCGTTGGTACAGCAGGCGCCTCGGCTGGCGGGGACGGCGGGGGCGTGGGAATCACCGCCGTAGGACCGCCGGGGATCGGCGGCAGGATCACCTCGGTGGGCAGGCCTTCCACAGCGCGTTCCAGCGTCTCCACCATCTCTAGCGCCGTCTGGAAACGATCTTCAGGCGACTTCGCCAGCGCCTTGAGGATGACGCGCTCGATCACTTCCGGTATGTCCGGGCGGAAAAACCGCGGCAATGGCAAAGGATCATAGACGTGTTTCATCATCACTGCCAGCGGCGTCTCCGCATCGAAGGGAACCTGTCCCGTCACCATCTCGTAGAGCATCACGCCAAGCGCGTAGATGTCGCAGCGCTCATCGAGCGGCTTGCCCAATCCCTGTTCGGGTGCCATATAGGCGGGCGTGCCGATGACCGCACCGGTGCCGGTAAACTTTGCCGTCCCTGCAACGATCTTGGCGATGCCGAAATCGGTGAGGAAAGCGTTGCCCTGCGGATCGATGAGCACGTTACTTGGCTTGATGTCGCGGTGAATAACGCCCTGGTCGTGGGCATAACCGAGCGCGCGCCCTACCTGTCCCATCAGGCGCACGATCTCACGCAAGTTCAGCGTGCCCCGTTCCGCGATCAAATCGTGCAGCGTCCCCGCCTCGATGTAGCGCATCACCAGGTAGGTGACGCCCTCCTGCTCGCCGTAATCGTACACCGGCAGGATGTGCGGATGTTCGAGCCGCGCCAGCACGCGCGCTTCCTGGGTGAAGCGCGCCACGAACGTCGCGTCCTGGGTGAAATGGCTCGGCAGAATTTTCACCGCCACGTAGCGGTCCATCGAGGGTTGGTACGCCTTGAAGACGGTCGCCATCCCGCCCTGACCGATCTGTTCGGTGAGCTGGTAACTGCCGAGTGTCTTGCCGATGTATGGATTCATAGCTATAGGAAAGCGATTATAGAAAAGCGTACAGTGTTCCGATAACCCGGTCCTCCGCCGGATAGGCGCCTGGCTCAAATGCCTTGCCCGTTAATTTCTCGTAGCAGGCGATGTAGCGCTGGCTCACCTGGGCGATCAGTTCTTCCGTGGGCGCGGGCGGTTCGCCATCGCCGCGATAGCCGCGCTCGGCATACCACAGACGCAGGAATTCCTTGTCGAAGTTGTCCGGCTCTTCCCCGGCGGCGCGCCGTTCCTCGTAAGTCTCGGCGACCCAGAAACGGCTGCTGTCGGGCGTGTGGACTTCGTCGATGAGCATCACCCGGCCATCCGGCGCGCGCCCAAACTCGTACTTCGTGTCCACCAGGATCAGGCCACCCTGCCGCGCAATTGCCTGCCCGCGCGCAAAGATCGCCAGCGCCGCCGCCTGCACCAGCCCCCACGTCGCCGCGTCGAGCAGACCGCGTTCCACCACCTCGGCGCAGGTGATGCGCTCATCGTGCTCGCCCTTCGTCGTCGGCGTGATGATGGGCGCGGGCAGTGCGTCGTTCTTCTGCAAGCCATCGGGGAAGTCGTAGCCGTAGATCGTGCGCTCGCCGAGGGAATAACGATACCACAACGCGGTCTTCGTCACGCCGCTGATGTAGCCGCGCACGACAACCTCGATGGGGAACGGTTCGCACTCCGCCGCCAGCAGCACATTGGGATCGGGCACATCGAGGACGTGGTTAGGGATGATGTCCGCCGTCTGCTCAAACCAGAACGCGCTTAATTGGTTGAGCACTTGTCCCTTGAACGGCACGGCGGTGAGAATGCGGTCGAAAGCGGAGAGACGGTCCGTCGTCACCAGCAGGCAGCGCTTGTCAGGCAAGGCAAAGGACTCGCGGACTTTGCCGCTGATGTGAACGTAAGGCCAGGTGATGTCTACCTTTTTCAGTGCAAGAGGTATAGAGCGCAACACAGTCTCATCGAGCATCGTTCATTCCCCCTTGAATTATCTCGCGCGCAGCACAAAGTCTGAGCGAAGGCTGGTCCTTGGTTGTTTGTATCCGAGAGTATAGCATGTAATCCCGAATATGCAGGGCAGATATTGCTAACAAAACAGGCTGAGCGGACAAAAATCCGTTCAGCCTGCCAGAAACCAGTAAATCAGCCTCAAGGCACGCTATGCATCTTGATGCCTGGATGCGCTCCATTACGCAACGCATCCACGGTCTTCGCCAACTGCTCGCGCGCCCATAGTTCCTGGCCGTTGGTCGGATGTTGGCGATAGGGGCACTCGATCACCATAATCAGGAAAAGGTAGAGGCTGTAAAGCGCCCGACGCGTGCGCTGCGCCGGTGTATCCAGCACCGGTATCCCGTACCCGGCGGCGAAATCGCTGGCGGGATCGTAGCCGGTGAAATTGACCTCCATTAGCGGATCGCCCCACAATGCGCGCTCGTGGTCGATGATGCCCGTGATCCTCTGCGTCTCCATATCGAAGAAGATGTTGCCATCCCACAAATCCCAGTGGACGAGACGCGGCGTAACGACTTCATCCAGCGCCGTGTAGTGACTGCGGGCCAAATCGTGATAATCGGCGTAGGACAGTGCAAGTTCGACGTCCATATCCTCGCCGTCTTGCAGCACGGTCATCAACATCGCGTCGAACGCCTCGCGCCAGGTCGCAAAGCGCGGCGTGCTCTCCGGCCCGTAACCAAAGGCCGCGCCTTCGATGGCGTTGATCTCCCGCAGATACGCGCCAATCTGCCGGTTGATGCGTTGCTGCACATCGGGGGCCAGTTCACTGCGAACTTTGTGCAGCGGCGCCCCCGGCAGGTATTGCATGATGAAAAACTCACTATCCAACAGCGTCCGCGAAGCGTCGTAGCCATGGATTTGCGCCACCGGCACCGAGGTACGTTCACGCAGCAGACGCATCGCGGTGACCTCGGCAGACATGATGTCGTGCTCGTAGCGCAAGACACGCACATTCGGCGGCGGGGATACCTTCAACACCCACGTGCGCCCGTCCGCCAAATCCAGGCGATAGGCCGTGGCGAAATACCCCTCAGTCAATTCCTCCGTGGCCTTGACGCGAGTTTCGCTGCCAAAATGATGGCTAACCAGCGATTGAATTTTGTCGTGCGAGAGTGTGATTTTAGAGATGCTTTGCATAAATGGTCTCAGAAAAAAGTAGTAGTGGGGCTTTTGGGGCGGGGAGAGCCGCCC
>JBNGDO010000240.1:0-4065 GCA_049975385.1 Anaerolineae bacterium
AATCGTATACCCTGGGGGCGATGCAGCCGGAATTTGTCCCTGACGCTGCGCCGAGCGACGCCGTGGACATCATCCCCATACGTGACCTGGACGACGATGCGCTGCAACGTTTGAGCACAGAGCGCGTGCTGTTCCTCTCCCTGGCGGAGATGCAGACGATTCAGGCCGAGTTTCAGGTGTTGGGGCGTGATCCCACCGATGTCGAGCTGGAAATCCTGGCCCAGACCTGGTCCGAGCACTGCCTGCACAAGACGTTCAAGGCCGAAATTGATTACACCTGCCACGGCGGCTTGCCACGGGTGATTGTGGACGCAGATTCACGCAGATTTTCGCAGATAAAAAGATCAGCGGAAATCGGCGAAAATCAGCGTCCGCATAAAGAAATCATCCCCAGTCTCATCAAGACGTATCTGCGCACGGCAACGGAGACGCTGGACAAGCCGTGGGTGCTCTCGGCGTTTGTGGACAACGCCGGCATTGTGGCGTTCGACGATGAGTACGAGGTCTCGTTCAAGGTGGAGACGCACAACCACCCCTCCGCGCTGGAGCCGTTCGGCGGGGCGAACACGGGCGTTGGTGGCGTGATCCGCGACGTGATGGGCGTCTCTGCACAGCCCATCGCCAACACGGACGTGCTGTGCTTCGGTCCGCTGGATATGCCAGACGGTGATGTACCCGGAGGCACGCTGCACCCGCGTCGCATCGCGCG
Source organism: Anaerolineae bacterium (assembly GCA_049975385.1). Classification (GTDB taxonomy): domain Bacteria; phylum Chloroflexota; class Anaerolineae; order B4-G1; family SLSP01; genus DSWT01. The sequence continues at coordinate 710 of JBNGDO010000240.1, forward strand.
CGGCGTCGTGGCGGGCATTGAGGACTATGGCAACAAAATGGGCATCCCTACCGTCAACGGAGCGATTTTGTACCACGAGGATTACGTCGCCAACCCGTTGGTCTACTGCGGTTGCGTGGGCATCGCACCACGGGGCGTCCACCGCACGGCAGTGCAGCCAGGCGACCTGTGCATCGCGCTCGGTGGGCGCACGGGCCGCGATGGTCTTCACGGCGCGACGTTCTCCTCCGCCGAACTGACGCACGACACCGGCCAAACCGTCGGCAGCGTCGTGCAGATCGGCGATCCTATCACCGAGAAGGCTGTGCTCGACGCGCTCATTGTGGCCCGGGATGAGGGTCTGTACACGGCGATCACCGACTGCGGCGCAGGTGGCTTTTCGTCCGCCGTTGGCGAGATGGGCCAGGATGTGGGCGTGGACGTGGATTTGCGCGACGTCCCGCTCAAGTATCCCGGCCTGCGCCCCTGGGAAATCTGGCTCAGCGAGGCGCAGGAGCGCATGGTCATCGCTGTACCGGAGGTCAATCTGGCCCGCCTGCGCGACATCTGCGCGATCTACGATGTCGAAATGACCGTTATCGGGCGCTTCACCGGCGACCGCCGCCTGCGCGTCCGTTACGGCGATAAACTCGCCGCGGATCTCCCGATGGACTTCATCCACGAGGGCTGGCCACGACTCACGCTCAAAGCGGAGTGGGGAAAGAATCAAGAATCAAGAATCAGCGAATCGGCGAATCGGCAAATTACGAATTACGAATTACGAATTACGAATCGCGAATTAGCGGAACCCACAACCCATAACCCAAAACCCACAACCCTCAGCACTATTCTTTTGCAAATGCTCGCGCATCCCGACGTGGCTTCCAAAGAATCCGTCATTCGCCGCTACGACCATGAGGTGCAGGGGGCGACGGTGGGAAAGCCGCTGGTGGGCGTGATGAACGACGGTCCGGCGGACGCGGCAGTGCTCAAGCCACTGATGACGCAAGGGCAGCGCGGAATCGCGTTGGGTGCGGGCATCAACCCGTATTACGGCTTGGGCGATCCCTATGCGATGGCCTGGGCTGTGATCGATGAGGCGGTGCGCAACGTCGTCGCCGTGGGCGCGGACCCTGACCGTATTGCGATTCTCGACAACTTCTGCTGGGGCAGTCCGCGGGTGCCGGAGCGACTCGGAGGGCTGGTGCGCGCCGCGCAGGGCTGCTACGATGCGGCGCTGGCCTACGGCACCCCCTTCATCTCCGGCAAGGACAGCCTCAACAACGAGTTCGTGGACGCGCACGGCGACAAGCGCGCGATTCCGCCGACGCTGCTGATTTCGGCGTTGGGCATCGTGCCGGACGTGCGCCGCGCCGTCACGAGCGATCTCAAACGGCCCGGTGACCGGCTCTACCTCGTCGGCGCGACGCGGGATGAGCTGGGCGGCTCTCTCTACGAGCGGCTGACCGGCGAAACGAGCGGCGCTCTCCCCGCGCCCGTGCTGGACGCCATCGAGACGTTCCGCGCGCTGCACCGGGCGATGCAAGCCGGCTTGGTCGCCGCTGCGCACGATTGTTCGGAGGGCGGGGTTGCCGTCGCTGCCGCCGAGATGTGCATTGGTGGGCGACTCGGGTCGGACTTGACGCTCCTGGGAGATGCGGTGACGGCGCTGTTCGCCGAAAGCAGCGCGCGCTTCCTCGTCGAGGTCGCGCCGGAGCATGTGGCTGCTTTCGAGCAGGCGCTTGCCGGGCGTCCGTGTGCGGACATTGGCACCGTGACGGAATCGGCGTCGTTGCGTATCGCGGGCGCATCGGGCGAGGTGTGGGTCGAGAGCGAAGTCGAAGCACTGGTGCAGGCGTGGCAAGGAAGTGAGATTGTATAGCGGAGAGGATTTATGCGTATAGTAGATTTGCCCGCCGGTGATGCGGATGTGATTCGGCAGGCGGCAGCTCTGCTCGTTGAAGGCTTCAAAGAGCACTGGCCTAATGGCTGGCCCACGATGGATGCCGCGCTGGAAGAAGTGCACGAAGCACTCGAGCCTGGAAAGATCTGCCGCGTTGCGCTGGATGATCAGGGCGAACTCCTGGGCTGGATCGGGGCGTTGCCGGAGTACGAGGGCAACGCCTGGGAATTGCACCCGCTGGTTGTGCACCCGGCCCACCAGGGCAAGGGGATCGGGCGCGTGCTCGTGGCGGATTTAGAAGAACAGGTACGAGCGCAAGGCGGTTTGACGCTCTACCTGGGGACGGACGACGAGGATTTCATGACCTCGCTCAGCCAGGTGGATTTGTATGACAATCCTTGGGAGCACATCGCCAACATCCGCAACCTCAAAGGCCACCCTTACGAGTTCTATCAAAAGATGGGCTACACTATTGTGGGCGTCCTCTCCGATGCGAACGGCTGGAACAAGCCGGATATTTGGATGGCGAAACGGGTAGGCAGAAAGTAAAGTGTGAATTTTAACCACTAATCTTCACGAATCGACACTAATTTTGTATTTATTCGTGAATATTGGTGAAAATTCGTGGTAAATTCTTGAGGACGTGAAGCTTGAGCATTAAACCGAAAGTTCTTATTCTTCAGGCCACCGGCACGAACCGCGACCCGGATGCGGCGGCGGCGATTGAATTGGCGGGCGGCACGCCGGACGTGTTGCATATTAACGAACTTCACGCCCATCCCGCGCACCTGCACGATTACCAGATGCTCGTGTTGCCGGGCGGTTTCTCCTACGGTGATGCGCTCGGCGCGGGGCGGCTGCTGGCGGCGGATATGCGCTGGCTGTTCCAGGAGGAACTGGCGCGCTTTGTGGATGCGGGCAAACCCGTCATCGGCATCTGCAACGGCTTCCAGGCGCTCGTGAAAAGCGGATGGCTGCCGGGAGCGCCCCCCCTTTCATCCCCCCCGATGGGGGGGACAGAGGGGGGGAGAGCCACGCTAACGCGCAATGCTTCCAACCGCTTCGAGTGCCGTTGGGTGTGGCTGGAGCCGAACCCGGACAGTCCTTGCGTCTTTACGCGCGGATTGACGGAGCGCATCTACTGCCCGGTCGCTCACGGGGAAGGGCGCTTTGTCCCCCGCGATGAGGCCGTGCTGACGGATTTGCGCGCCAACGGGCAGATCGTCGTCACGTACACTACCGCCGATGGCAACGGCCCGGTGGACTATCCCGCCAATCCCAACGGCTCCACCGCCGGCATCGCCGGTATCTGCAGTCCGCAGGGAACCATCTTCGGTCTGATGCCGCATCCTGAAGATCACATTTTCCCGGAGCAACATCCACGTTACGCGCGTGGCGAGCGCGGTAATCTGGGGTTGAGCCTATTTACACAAGGACTGCGATACGCTGCTGAGGTTTAGTTATGGGGTGGGGC
>JBNGDO010000241.1:0-3964 GCA_049975385.1 Anaerolineae bacterium
TCCCGCCCGCTGCGCAAACTTCCCCACATCGTGCAGCAACCCCGCCAGCGCGGCTAGATACACTTCCTTCTTGCGTCCTTCATCCATACACACCTCCTGCAAATGGCGAATAGCGAATGGCGAACAGACAACCTACCTCAAGCGTCCAGCTTCCAGTATACTTATTTTGCATTGCCATCGCATCAGAGCTATTCCTGAACTTTCTCAGAGGTTTCTCTGATGCGTCCTCACCCAAACTGCGCTATATTCAGTATCACGAATCACGTACTAGAAATCGTGAATCACGGTTCATCTGCATCCAGGGTCCGAACTTCTCGCGCAGGAAATGGTACGTTAAGTGCGTCCCTTCGGGCATATCCCAGGCGATGCGACATTCGGCCAGGATTTTGGTTTTGTACGTATCCAGCGTCTTGAGCGTTACACAGAGGGCGTCGGCGGCTTCCTGCGGGCGCAGGCCGTCCGCCAGTGCGCGCAAAGCCTCTTTTTCGCGCTCGGTCAGGTGCGCCCACACCGCGGCACACTGGGCAGTGTCGGGCGGTGCGGATACGGATGAGCTGGGATGTGCCAACGTGCGCAAGCCGGGGAGGTACGCACCCCAGGGGATCAGTGGAATCGGCAACAGCGTCACGCCCGCGTCCGGTGGCGCGTGAAGGATAGCCCCATCGCGCGCCTGTTCGATAAACGCGCGCGGCGTGTAGAGATGCCAGAGCCGGTCGTGGTGGTCGCAGTGGAGCATCGCCGCCGTCGTTAAGGTCAACGCCAGCAGGCGCGGGCCTCCGGCGACGCAGACGTGCAGTCGCCGGCCGTCGCGCTTCAACGTCGCCAGCACGTCGCGACCCAACGCCCAGGCACGTTCGGCTTCGCGCGCCGTCTGGATTTCTGGCAACGCAAAGCCATTGATCTGAAGGGGAACGTGGCGCAGTGTCATTGGGTGGCCGCGATATCGCTCGCCGGCGAATTCGGCACTCAGTTGCGCCAGTGCCCGGCGCACACGCGGATTCTCGGTTGAGAGGTGCAGCACAACAATTGACGCGAGCATTTCGCCCTGCGCCAGCAGTGCATCCAGTGCAAATGTCACGACTTGGGCCTGTCCGCCCATCGTGATCAAAGCGGAGGCGGATTCTGTGCTGTTGAGCATTGAAATGGTGAGTGAATGAGCGAAAAAGTGAATGGTCGAATGGGCGAGTTGAGCAAACCACCCAACGACCTTACCACCAATCACGAATCAAGAAAGGGAGACAATGGTGAGTGTACAACAGACTCAGTATACGGAACAATCGACAGTTAGTCAAATGACATTTAATCCATTGCCTGCGGTGGTCATCGGTGGACCGCCGCACAGTGGAAAGTCGGTGCTGGCCTACAGTCTTACGCAGGCTCTGCGCGCGCAGAGAGTGGAGCACTACGTCATCCGTGCCTACCCACCCGATTACGAGGGGGATTGGTTCCTCGCCTGCGATCAGGAACTGGTGCGCCATCTGCGCATCAAGGGCGCGCAGAGCGAGGCGTGGTTACCCCTCGTGCAGCGCGACATCGCCCGGCGTCATCTCCCGCTCATCGTCGATCTGGGCGGCTTGCCCACGCCGGAACAGGAGGCGCTGCTCGATGTTTGCACACACGCCATCCTTCTCGCCCCGGACGACGCGACGCGCGATCAATGGCGTGCGCGTTTCGAGCATCACGGCCTGGTGCTGTTGGCTGATATCCATTCCGTGCTGGAGGGAGAGACACGAGTCGAGTCCCAGGAACCGCTGCTCAAAGGCGTCCTGGCGGGATTAGAGCGCGGGCAGCAGGCGCACGGACCTACATTCGAGGCGCTCGTCGAACGGCTGAATCTCCTATTCACCCAGGCGGCGCGTGGCCTGCGCCATCAGCATCTGGAGACGGCCCCCGTGGAGTTGTCCGTCGATGTGGAACACCTGGCCCGCTCGTTGGGCTGCGACGCGCGCGCCTGGTTGCCGGAAGACCTCCCCGCCGTCCTGGACTATTTGCCGGAGGGGCAGCCTCTCGCCCTCTACGGACGCGGCCCGAATTGGCTCTACGCGGCGGTTGCGGTCCATGCCCTGCCTGCGCCATTCCATCTGTTCGACGTGCGTCTGGGATGGGTGGAGAGTCCGCTGTTGAAACCCGGTGAACTGCCCCCTGATGCGCCGTTGCAAGCGCGCACTGCACGGATTCCTCAAGGACAGGTCGTGACCCTCCAACTCGTCGATGCCTACCTGGACCTCACCGAGGCGGGAAACCTGCGCGCGCCGTTCACCGAGTGTGGAGAGGGCATTATCCTCAACGGCAAGCTCCCGCACTGGCTATGGTGCGCGCTCGCGCGGGCGTATCGCGCCCCCTGGCGTAGCCACGGTCCGTGGCTCGCCCTTTTCCAGCCGCAGGTGCAGGGCGCTGTTGTGGTGGCGAGCCGTGTCGCCGATCCGGCTGTGGGGATGTGTATCCCTTATGCGCCATAGCCAGGATAGCACACGTAGACGTTTGCCATTGGTAGGTAAAGCCTTGGTTTTCTGAGTTGAAGCTTTCGAACGCAGAATCACATTGACCACCCCACCCTCGCCTTCCAAGGCGATGAACGCCATGCTCCGCGCCGTGGGCGGACGCTGCCACGCGCTGATTTACGGCTATTGACATCTCTCTTGTTCCTACTACAATGGTAACTGAACAGTTAGTTATTATAGTGGGTCAAGGAGGGTGTTTTGATGTCCCCCAAACCGGATGTCACGGCAATGCGCACCGCGCAGATTATCGAAGCCGCCACCACGGTCTTCGCCGAGAAAGGATTCGACCGCGCCACAATGGATGACATTGCCGACGCCGTTGGTATCAACAAAGCGACCATCTATCTTTATTTCGATAACAAGGATGCGCTCATCCTCGCCATCGCCGAACAACTCTTCGCCCAGGAACTCGCCGGTTTGCAGGCCGTGCACGATCTGCCGGGCACAGCTACAGAGCGGCTCACCGCCTATTACGAGACGCTCATCGCCGAGGAATCCGAGGTAATGCCGGTAATGCCCATCCTCTACGAGTTCTACGCGCTGGGCCTGCGCCGTGAGGACGTGCGCGCAGTGATCACCGACTTTATCCACCAGTTGACCGGCCTACTCGAAGCCATCATCCAGGAGGGGATCGCGAACGGCGAATTCGCGCCGACGCATGCGCGCCAAGCGGCGCGGGCGCTCGATGCGCTACTGAGCGGCACGCTGCTACACTGGGTTTACGCGCCGGAGGAGGTGGATGTCGTTGCGCAGTTGCGCTATGGCGTCCAGTTGATCTTTCGCGGATTAACTACCGTCCACGAACGCACGGATGAGTGAATGGCAAACAACATCATACATGGCTCCCCTGTTCGTCTTCTTCACCCATTTCCGCATCTTTTCCGGCGTGGGTGTGTTGCGCAACCGCGCGTGGGGCTTCTGGGCGATGATCTTCAGCCTCACCTCAACCGTCGTGATGACACCCTGGTTCCTGCCCCTCAGCGGCATAGACATCGCCCTGCTCACGGTGATTATGTCCTGCTTGCTCCTCGGTTATTTCAAAGATCGGCCTTTGATGCCGCCGCCAGCATAGGGCGGATGGCGCAACTTAGTCTCGTCAAAACCAACACAGGAGGTCGTAATGTACGCTAAAATCAAATCACTCGTAGTTCCACTCGTATTGGCCCTGTTGCTCATCAGCGGCGCGCTCGCGCTGCTCGGTGGCTGGCAGAGCGGTCTTTCACCGGTATACGCGCAGGGTACCGCCCGCTACGTCGCCCCAGGGGGCAACGACAGCAGCAACGATTGTAGCACTGCCAGCAACCCGTGCCGCACGGTGCAATACGCCGTGGGCCAGGCGTCTGCCGGTGACGATATTCTGCTCGCCAGCGGCGTCTATACCGCCAACGGCGCGGAAGCCATCGCCGACATCAGCAAGAACCTGACCGTGCGCGGCGGCTACACCACCACCGACAACTTTGCCG
>JBNGDO010000242.1:0-3954 GCA_049975385.1 Anaerolineae bacterium
GCCCGCTGCATCAGGGCACGCATGTAGCCGATAGCATAGGCGGGTTCGGCGCCTTTCGCGTACTCTCCGGCAAACCTGGGCGTATGATCGAGTGTCACGGTGTTCGTGTAGCCGATTTCGTAGAAAAGCTTCATAATCTGATACATGTCCATGTAACCGTTGTCCAGGAAGGTTTCGAGGAAATAGGGTAAAGGGCTGCTGACGTTGCGGAAGTGAACGAGCAGGATGCGGTCCTCCGCGTGGAACGCGCGAATGCCCTCCAGCAGATCGCCAAATGCCGGGCCGCCCTCGAGCCAGCAGCCCGTGCAGAACTCCATCCCCAGCGCGGAGCTGTCTGCGACGGCAAAGGCGCGCTTGTACGTCTCGAAGCTGTGAATCAGGCAGGGGATGCCGCCGAGTTTACCGGACGCGGGCGGGTCGTTGGGATGGAGTGCCATCCGCACACCCGCCTCTTCCGCCACGGGCATCATCTTCTCCACAAAGTAGGCGAAGTTATCCCAGATTTCATCTTCGGAGTATTCGCGCCCGTGCGTGAGTGGGCGGCGATACATCTCATCCAGATCGACACGGCGGGTCCGCGCGCCGCGGATCTCGCCGGGTTCCGAACTCCACACTTGCGTCGGCTCCCAGGTGAAGGTGGTGATATGGATACCCGCCTCGCCCAGGTTGTGGACGAATTCCTGGAACTGTGCGATCACCGCGTCGCGGCCCGGCAGCGCCAGGTGGATTTTTTCGGACTTGGCAATGTCGTAGCTGCCAACGTTCCACAGGATCAGGCCTGCGTCCTCAACCCGACGGCGCAGGTCGGCGAGGTAGTCAACGCTACGTTGCTCCGGCCTGACCCAGGTATAAACGCACTCGACGCCCAACTGCCGGGCAAACAACAACTCGTCGGGCGCGGGATCGTTGCTGATGCTCAGAGAAAGTTTTGGCCTAAGCATAGTTCGGCTCCTGATCTATCGCTTGCACCTGCCTCTTTCATCAATGCATCCCGCTTCTTGCCTCTTGTCTCATCCCAGGCAAATCCACGTCGTCCGCGACTCCGTGCGCAGGCCATGCTCTACCCACGGATCGATGACGATCAAGTCGCCGCCTTCGACGGAATGTTCAACGCCGTCGAGCGTTACCAGCGCCTCGCCTTCGATGATGAACCACAGCTCCGGGACAGCGTGCTTGTGCGGTTTGAAGGGGTTCTCCGGCGTTGTCTCGCGCGTGACGAAGTGGTGAACGAGGATTTCACGACCGTCGAGTTCATAGGGGCGACGGCCGTTTTTGGCGGGGATCATACTGGCTTTAAGAATCATGTTGCCTTTCTGCGATAACGTCCACCTCAGCTCGTGGGGACAGTGCAAGAAAGAAATCTGGCAAGTCCACCTGCTGCACCGCCAGCGGTTCATCCAACAACTTGCGCGCCGCGGACACATCCACCAGCACGTCATCGACGCCGGTTGCCGGTTCGCTCATTCGCTCATTCTCCATTCGCTCATTCTCAGTGGAACGCCGGGAACTCGCGGTAGTCGCGCAGGTCGATCAAGTCGCCGGACTTCGCCCAGGAAACCGTGCCCAACTCGGCGGGCAAGACACCTGCATCATAGCACGCCTCGAACGTCTCCTGCAACCCTTCGACCCAGGTCAGGCGGTCGTCCCGCTCCACATCCAGGCGAACGTGCCGCATTGCTTTCGGGAACTCGGCAATCTCCCACATCGACTCCTGCGCGCCGTTGGTGCACATCACTTCGGGGATCGCGGCTTCGATGCTGCACGCCAGCGGCGCCCCGGTACGTACGGCATCCACAGCCTGCCACAGCTTGTTTTCGATCTGTCCTTCGTACGGGTTACCGTAGTCCTTCACGCTACCGTCGCGGAAATGGGCCAGCATGGATTCACTGTACGCCTCGTAGGTAACTTCGGCATTCTCAAATTCGTAGCTGAAGATCGGGCCGACGACGTTGGGGACGGGATGCGCGGTGTAGAACAGGATTTCGACGCCATCCGCGGTGTGGCAGCGGATGGCGGCAGTATCGTAATTTTCGATGGGGTTGGCGCGGTACAGTTCGGCCTGGACGTCCACAGGCCACGCGCTCGTCTCGCGCGTCTCGCCGAGGACGTAAAAGCAGTTGTGGAGATAGTGCGCCGTCGCGTTGTGGGCCGGACTGTCGAGAATCCACGCGCCGTGGGGAGTCTTGAGCTTTGCCGCCCAGGAGTTCCGCCCGTAGTACGATTCGCCGCGCGGCCAGAACACCTTCGTCCGCAACCGCAACGGGCGGCCCAACACGCCATCCATCACGTCGCGTTTGAGCGCCTGGATCGCCGCCGAGTACGACCACTGGTAGCCGATGCCGACGAACTTCCCCGACGCGTCCCGGGCTTCGACCATCTTCCAGGCATCCTGCACCGTCGCCGTGGCAGGTTTTTCGCAAAGGACGTGCGATCCGTGCGCCAGCGCCTGCCGCGTGAAGGGCAAGTGCAAATGAATCGGCGGCGAGAGTACGACCAAATCTGCTGACGATGCGGCGTAGAAGCTGTCCAGGTCAGGATAGACCGGTACGCTCGTTTTCTTGAACATGTCCAGGAACCGGCAGGTGACCGGATTTGGATCGATCCCGGCGACGAAGCGGGCATTGTGCTCCGCCGAAGCATTGAACAACTCCACCAGGTACGAATTCCCATAGCCCCCCAGGGCCAACATTGCGACGGTCACTTCTTTTTTCTTCATTGAGCGATCTCCTATGAATCAGCGAATGAAAGAATGAGCGAATAGTGAATGACGAATCAAGTATCCAGCATCCAGTAACAAGTAACAAGTTTCGAGTTAGCTGCCAAACGCAATAGCGCGGCCTTCATCCGCGGATTGGCGGGCCAGCAGGCAGGCCTCGGTAACAGCAAAGACGTCTTCCGGGGTGAGGATCGCCGTAGTCTCGCCTTCGATGTGCTCCACAAAGTCCTGGAAGATTTGCCGGTCGCAGGCGGGCGGAAGCACAGCCTCACCCTCTGTCTCGGCGTTAATCAGGTAAACCTGTCCGCCGCGCACTTCGATTGCGCCTTCGGTCCCCATCACACGCACGCGGTCGTCGCCATGTGTGGGAGATGTGGGCGGGCGCAGGTAATCGAGGCTGGCGGAGGCGAAAACGTCGCCAGCAAGCGTGAAGTGGCACAGCGCCGATACCTCCAGGTCGCCGTTTCCCTGATTGTACTGCGTCGAATGCGTCGCGTAAACAGAGGTAAAGGCCTGACCGCTGTACCAATAAATCCAATCGAAGGCATGGACGCCAACCCAGGGAATCGTACCGCCGTAGGTCGCGCGATCGCGGTAGTAGGTGTCGCGGCGGCCCAGTCTATACGATTTCCGCGTGTTGATCAAACGCACCGTGCCGATGCCGCCGTCACGCACGATCTGCCACGCGGTATAGAACGCCGGATCGTAACGCAGGTTCATGATCGTGCCGAGGTGCAGGCCTGGAAATTGCACCTTGGCTTCGGCGTAGATATCGCGCACCAGCACCAGTTGCTCGAAGGTGAGCGCGACGGGCTTTTCGCAGAAGACGTGAATCCCGCGTCGCAGTGCCTCCGCCGACATTTCGGCGTGCAGCTCGAAAGGGCCACAAACGGTCACGATGTCGGGCTGCAGCCGGTCGAACATCCGCCGGTAGTCGTCGAAGACCTCAGGGGTGAAGCCCAACGCGTCGCAGCGCCGTTGCCAGGGTGTGATATCGTCTTCCGATGCTCCGGTTGCAAGTCCCACTACCTGCACGTGGGGCAGATGGGGTAATGCTTCCCACACGTGTTTGTCGTGCCCGCCGCGATTGCCGATCATGCAGAGTTTCATACGCATACTCCTTGTCAGGTGTTCGATATTGATAGTACCATAACTTTGCTTTAAGAACAACACCTGTGTCGTCGGTGATTACCCATATCTCACCGCAGAGCACGCTGAGGGTGCAGAGCAGAGAGATA
>JBNGDO010000243.1:0-3764 GCA_049975385.1 Anaerolineae bacterium
CGCCGACCTCACGGACCCAAACCGTGCGCGCTAACCAAGCTGCGCTACGCCCCGGATACTTGAGTTATACCCGATTTGGCGCTTTCGTCAAGGCCGGACGACGAAAGTCTCACGATCTATCTGATTATGAGATTTGATATTTTTTCCTGTAATCAGCACTTGCCCCCCCCCTTAATCCCCCCCCGATGGGGAGGAGACTTCATCTTCTCCCCCCGCCGGGGGGAGTTAGAGGGGGGAACACCTGCTAAGCAAATGACCTTATCCATTACCGAACTAATGCTAAACTTCATTGCCAGACGCCAACAATGGACAAGAAGCCCTCAAAGTGGCGCTGCTGCCAAGGTTTTTGCTGCCTTTGCTATCAAGGTACCCAGGAGAGGCGCTGGTTCTCCCATCCCGGCAGCGAGGGACCGAGGTCGAGGAGGCGCTGTACATTCTGCCCATCCAATTGCATGACGTAGATGGCCCAGTTGCCATCGCGATTGCTCACGAAACCTAAATGCCCGCCATCGGGCGACCAGACCGGCAATCCTTCGTCCGATTCATCGAACGTCAATTGCTGCACGCCACCCTGTGGATTGAGCAAAATGATGTCCCAGTTGCCGGTGACGTTGGCCATGTAGGCCAGCATGTTGCCTCCTGGCGCCCAACTGACAGCGCTGTCATCCTCACTGCCGGTTAGCACGGTACCAGGTTGATCGTCGTCGGGATTGTCGAGCGTGATGCCGCACTTTCCAGCAGCATCGCAGCCGGTGTAGGCCAGCAGCCCCGATGCGCCCCACGCGGGGGCCCATCCCGCCCCCAGACGGCGCGGTTCACCGGAGCCGTCGGTGTTGGTGATATAGATCGACCACGTGCCATCGACAGCAGAAGCGTAGGCCACGCGGCGGCTGTCGGGCGAAAGCGTGGGCCAGGCTTGCCCCGCTGGCGAGAGCAGTTGCAGCGGTATGCCTTCTTCCGGCAACACCATTTTTACCCCGCCTGCGACTTTGTCGCGGTAGGCCAGTCGCCCCGTTCCCAACTCCCACCAGGGCTGGTCGGCCCCGTTGGCGGCGCGCAGGATACGCCCGTCGGCGTAGAGTGCGTAGATGTCGTAGATCTCGATTGTGCTATTGTAGACCGGATACGCTAACCGTCCATACGTGAAGCCGGGGATGGGCTGTGGGGTGAGGTGCGGTGTCGTCCCCTCCAGCGGGGTTGGCGTGGCAACCAGGCAGATTTGCGCCGCTTCTGCGCGCTTTTGATCGATGGTGGGATCGGCATACAAGCGCTGTGCCTGTGCATACTGCATCTCCGCCGGGCACATCTCGCCCTGCGCAGCAAAGTAATCGGCGTAGGCCAGGTAGGCCCGGTAGACACGCTGCGCGACGTCCTTGTAACCGGGATTGGTGGCGTAAAGGGCTTCGAAGCGTTCGATACACAGTTCCCAGTCCACGGCCCAATAGTTGATCGCGTCCAGGTAGCGTGCTGCCAAGTTGCGTTGATTGACTGCATCCGCGTCCAGCGGGCGCAGGGCGATGGCCTGATCTAGATACGAGATGCCGACCTCGAGCGCTTCTTCTTCCAGAAACGCGATTCCCGCGCTGTACAGGCTGGCAAAGAGCATCTCTTCGACTTCTTCAGGTTCGTAATCCGGGTCGAGTGCGCGCAGTTGGGTCAGCGTGCGCGCGGTTGTGATCCAATCGTTAGCGGCGAACGAGGCGCGGGCCTGGTCAAGAAGTTGTTCCGCCAGCGAGGTGAGGGCTTCGAGGGTGGGGGTGGGCTTGATCGCCAGGCGCGCGCGTGCCTCGGTCAGTCCTTGTTCCGCCAGGGTATGCTGAGAATCAAGTTGCAGCACGTACTGGAATTCCGCTGCTGCGCGCTCGAAACGCCCTTCATTGAGTGCGTTCAGCCCGGCGGTGTAATGTTCCTGCACAACGTTTTGCCGCGCTGTCTGCCGGTCGCGCTCGCCGTAGTACAGCCCCACATACGCTGCCGCCACTAGTACGGCGGAGAAAATGACCAGAGCAAGTAGGATGACGAGGAGGCGCTTCCATAGGGTGGGTGTGATCTGCAAGTGAAGACGGGGCTTTTCTTGTTTCGCTGGACGTTGTGTTTCTTGTTTCGCGGTCTGCTCCTCCACCGGCTGCGAGGAGGCCTGCCTCTCACGCTTTGCACGACGCGGGATAGAGGGTAGTTTGAAACGCAGCGCTTTACGCCGACCGGGTTTCTTTTCCGGGAGTAAGGTCGCGCCGCAGTTGGGACACAATAACCCCACCGTCTCGGGAAGTTCGTAGCCGCAGTTTTTACAGTGTGCCATGCCTTGAAATTTAGTCCCAGTGGAATTCTTCGAGGGATAACCCACCGACAAACTCGCGTAGCAAGGAGTTTTCCGGCACTTGTGTCGTGGGCACGGGCAGGAACCACTGTAGGAAGGCAAGCAGCCGCTTGGCCTCGACCCACTGCCGTGAATCGCGATCTACCTGAAGCAACAGCGGTTCGGCGAGCGGTTTGAGGACGGAAAGCTCGTACACCAGTGCCGAGTTGAACATCACGTCGGCGTTTTCCTGGTACGGGAAGATGTAGCGCTTTTCGCCCCGGCGCACACTTTCCCAACGGGCGATGGTCTCCGCCGCGCTGTAGCCTCGCGTGCGCGCGTCGCGGGTGATGCGCCGGATCAGACGGCTATCGGTCGTCGGTACGCGATTGTGGCGATCCAGGTTGAGCTGCGTCAGCGCGGAGACGTAGACGTGATACAGCGTCTCGGGCGGGAGCGTGTAGACCAGTTTGGGGTTTAGCCCATGGATGCCTTCCACAATGATGACGCATCTTGCGCCTTGATCTGACCGCAATTGTACGGTGCGCCCCGCCTCGCGCCGGCCGGTGAAGAAGTTGAACTTGGGCAGTTGGACGACGTCGCCCCGCAAGAGTGCCTGGAGGTTGGCGTTAAAGAGGCCGATATCTACAGCTTCGAGGGCTTCGAAGTTGTAGTCGCCGTACTCGTCGCGTGGTGTATCCTCGCGGTTGATGAAGTAGCTGTCCAGTTCCAACGCGAAAGGTCGCAGGCCATGGGCCAGCAATTGCACACCCAATCGCTTGGAGAAGGTGGTCTTGCCTGAAGAGGATGGCCCGGCTACCAGTACCACCCGCACGTGCTGGCGCCGCTCCCAAATCTGGTGCGCGATATCGGCGATACGTTGTTCGTGGAGTGCCTCGGAGACCAAAATCGTTTTGCGAAATTCATCGCGAGTGATGATGGCGTTCAATTCACCAACGCTATCTGTGCCGAGCAGGCGCAGCCACCGGCCATAGTCACGGAAAACGGTAAGGAGTTGGGGGTCCTGTTGGATAGGTTGCAGTTTTGTGGGTTCATGCCGCCGGGGAAATTGCAGGATGAAGCCATCTTCCCAACGCAATAACCGGAAGTATTCCAGGTAGCCGGTGGAGGGGACCATGTAACCGTGGAAGTAATCCTGGTATTCGTCCAAAGTGTACCATTGGAGATAGTCTTTTTTGTTGCGTTCACGGCCCTGGAACAAGTGCGCTTTGTCCATCTCGTTGCGGCTTTGGAAGATGTTCAACGCTTCTTCCAGCGGGATGCTGCTACGCGCGATGGGGATGTCGGCCGCGACCATGCGCCGCATCTCTGCGGAAAGAGTCTCCAGTTCAGCAGGGGTAAGGGGTTCGCGGTTGCGCACTTCGCAGAAATATCCGCCAAACGGCAGTGAATGATCGACAAAGATTTCCACGCTGGGCAAAATGCGCTGCGCTGCCGCCATCATCAA
>JBNGDO010000244.1:0-1510 GCA_049975385.1 Anaerolineae bacterium
ACGGCGACTGCACACGCTTCACCGAAATCTGGAACCTGGTGTTCATCCAGTACAATAGCCTGGTCGACGGAAGCCTGGAACCACTACCGGCGAGACACGTCGATACCGGCATGGGCTTCGAGCGCGTCGTCGCGTTGCTGCAGGGCGTGCCCACCAACTACGATACCGACCTGTTCTGGCCCATTATCGAAAAAACGCAGGCTCTGGCCGGGCACACCGACGCCGAACGTGACGCCAACATCGTCCCCTACCGCGTCATCGCCGACCACGTCCGCGCGGGTACGTTCCTGGTGGGGGATGGCGTGCTGCCGTCCAACGAGGGCCAGGGCTACGTGCTGCGTATGGTGATGCGGCGTGCCATTCGTTATGGACGCAGGCTCGGTTTCGACCGGCCCTTTATGGCGGAACTGGCCGATGTGGTCATCCAGATCATGGGCCACGCTTTTCCGGAACTGCCCGCGCGTGTTGATTTCATCAAAGCGACCCTCACCGGCGAGGAAGAGCGCTTTCTGCGCACCCTCGATCAGGGCCTGACCCGGCTCGACGCGATCATCGCCGACGTCAAAGCGCGCGGTGAAACCGTCATCCCCGGCAACGCGGCCTTCTTCCTGCACGATACACTCGGCCTGCCCTTCGAGGTCACCCGCGACATCGTCGCCGAACACAGCCTGAGCGTGGACGAAGAAGGGTATCACGTCGCCCGCGAGGAACAGCGCGCGCGGGGACGGGCTGCAGGCGATTTCCAGATGGAGACCGACCAGCATAGCCTGCTCTATCCCGTCCTTCGCGATTGGATCGCGGAGCAGGAGTGTGGTCGCGCCCTTGGCCACGACCCGTACGGCAGTCTGGAGGTCAGCACGTGCGTGGCAGGCATGGTGCGCGGGGATGGGCTGGACACCGAGGCTGCGCCCGGCGAGGCGGTGGAACTGGTGTTGGACAACACCTGCTTTTACGTCGAGTCCGGCGGGCAGGTAGCCGATACCGGCCGTATCACCGGCCCTGATTGGGAGGTCGTCGTCGAAGATACGCGCCGCCCCATCGAGAATATGGTCGTCCATATCGGACGTGTCGTCTCCGGGCATCCGCGCGTGGGCGATCCGGTGGTCGCGCAGGTGGACGCCGAGCGCCGTTGGGATACGATGCGCAATCACACCGCCACGCACTTGCTGCACCGCGCGCTGCGCGACGTTTTGGGCAGCCACGTAGCGCAGGCCGGGTCGTTGGTCAGCCCCGAACGCCTACGCTTTGACTATAACTATGAAAAACCGCTCACCGCCGAACAGCGCGCGGAGATCGAACGCCGCGTCGTCGAGGCAGTGCTGGCGAATTACGAGGTCGACGCCCGCCAAGAGTCGTACCGCGACGCGCTCGAGCAGGGCGTCACGGCGCTCTTCGGCGAGAAATACGGCGACGAGGTGCGCGTGTTGCGCGTGGGCGGCGCCGAATCACCCTTCAGCCAGGAGCTGTGCGGTGGCACGCACGTCACCCGCACCGGCGACATCGGGCCGTT
>JBNGDO010000244.1:1610-3709 GCA_049975385.1 Anaerolineae bacterium
GAGGCACTGGATAAGGTCCCGGCGCTGATACGGGGGATGCTCAAATAGTGGAAGTCATACGCATCACACCGGCCGATGATCGCTACACCGTGCGCGCGATGCTTATGCACGTTGCCGAACAGCGTGTGCTACTCGTCTTGCCATGGGAGACGACGCCAGCGCTCGAAAAAGGCTGGGTCCATCCGCTGGATTACGAATTGCTGTTCCGCACGGCGCAAGAGCGCGAGCTGGAAGTCGCCTGGGTCGTCGATGATCCCGGGCGAAGGCCACTGGTGCGCGAAGCCGGTTTTCCGGTATTCTCCAGCGAAGTCGCGGCGCAGGAACACATCGCGCAGAAAGGGGCTTTCCCACCTCTACGCGTACCCCATAGACCGGCACGTCCCGAGCGTCCCCTGTGGGCTGAAGAACCGCAGAAACCTCAACCATCCTTGCGACGCCGGCGCCAGCCGCTGTGGCTTATCGCCGTGGAATTGGTCGTCGTGGGCGGTGTACTGCTGAGCTTGTTCACGGCGGCGCTGCTCTCGTGGCCATCGGCGCGCATCGTGGTCGTTCCGCAGGGCCTCACCTATTCGCGCGTGGTCGCTATCTCCGTGGATCCGGAGCTAACCGAGGTGGATTTGCAGCGCAGTATTATCCCGGCGCGTCGCATCGGTGACGAATTCGAGGCCTACGTCGAGGTGGGGACGAGCGGGCGCGGATTTACCTTCAGCGGGCGCGCCAGTGGACAGGTGCTCTTCACCAATCTGCTCGGGCAGGACTATCGTGTCCCGGCGGGAACCGTCGTGCGCACGACCGCCGGGTCGTACCCTGTGCGCTATGCCACCACCCAGGAGGTCATCCTCCCCGCGTTCGGCCAGGGGATGGCTCCGGTTCAGGCGCTGGAAGAAGGCACGCGCGGCAATGTCGACCCCTACCAGATCAACCTGGTCGAAGGCGTGGCGGGCTTTGCGGTGCGGGTGACCAACCCCGATCCGATTTCCGGCGCTGAGAGCAGTGCTGTTGCTACCGTTATCGAAGCCGACCGCGAACGCGCCTGGAGTCTGGCGGTGCAAAAAGTGATGGCCGAAGCCTACAATGGCTTGCAAGACTCGGCCTATCTTGAGCCGGGTGAATTTCTGCCGAATCAGGCCCTCGTCATCCAGGCCACACCCAAGCAGGCGTACACGCATCTGGTCGGTGAGCAGACGCCCGTGCTTGGTCTGTCGCTGCGATTGCTGGTTACCGGGCAGGCCATTCACGTTTCCAACGTGCAGGCCGTCGCCTACCGCCAACTGGCGGCCCAACTGCCGGAGGGCTACGAGCTGCTTGATGCCCGATTCGCGTATGGCGAAGCCGCGGAAGAAGACGTTGGCCCAGGGATATTCACATTTTATGTAACTGCGCACGGCTATGCCGCTGCCACTATCGATACTGCCGATGTCGCGGATCTGATTCTGGGAAAATCTCGAGAGGATGCCGACGCGTTATTGATGGAATCCTTGCCTTTGGCGCGTCCGCCAGAGATTACCGTCACGCCTGAATGGTTCCCCTACATCCCCTTCTTGCCCATCCGCACGCAGATTGAGGTCGCGCCGCTGGATTGGCAAAGTTAAGTATGCAAGCTCATCTTACATCGCAGCGCGAGAATATGCGTGCTCTGGCCCTGGACTTGGGAGAACGGCGTATCGGCGTTGCGATCAGTGATGCGCTGGGTATGGTGGCGCGTCCCCTCGAAATCTTCTCACGTACCTCACGCAAGGCAGACTTCGCTCACATCGGGGCGTTGGTCGCGACGCATCAGGCCGGTGCCGTCGTCGTGGGATTGCCGCTCAATATGGACGGCAGCGAAGGTCGTCAGGCGGCATGGGTGCGCGATTACAGCGCCGCTCTTGCCGAAACGCTCACCGTTCCCGTGCATTTATGGGATGAGCGCCTCACGTCGGAAGAAGCTGAAGAGATTCTGCGCGCGCAGGGAAAATCCACTGCTAAAGGCACACTTGATGCTGTCGCCGCAGCGGTGATCCTGCAAAGCTACCTGGATAACCACTATCAGGATGTGCATCATAGCCAGTCCCCAGATTCCACAGACTGAGGACTATCGGACTAAAGACTACCAGACT
>JBNGDO010000245.1:0-3605 GCA_049975385.1 Anaerolineae bacterium
TAAACTTACGATCTCCACACTCGGTTTTCAGCAGGACCATCTGCATGGGGAAACGGTCATCGTGACCGGTGCGGGCGGCGGGATCGGTTACGAAGCGGCCCGGGCACTGCTGTGGCTGGGGGCGAACATCGTCATCGCCGAAATCGCTGGAAACCGGTCTGTGACGTGGCGAGGACATCTCCAGACCACCGTTGGAGAAACTCGAGGTAGAGGGGGCATTTCCGTCAACTGTTGAAACGAAGAGAAGGAGGTAAGGTGGATGAACAAACAACCCGTATCGCGGCGGAATTTCTTGAAAATCGCGGGTTTTGCGCTCGGCGGGACGGTTCTGGCGTGCTCCGGGTTGGGCTTTCTGGCGACCCGGCAGCCGGAAGTCGAACTCATTCAGATGCAATGCAAGGCCGACACGCCAGAGAGTGCAAAGACCTTGATCGCCTACGCCAGCAAATGCGGTTCGACGGGCGAAGTGGCCAAGGCCATCGCCAGGGTGCTCTGTGACCTGGATGTGGATGTGGATGTGAGACTGGCTGACGAAGTCATTTCCCTGATTCCTTACAACCGCGTTATTATCGGCAGCGCCATCCGTATGGGGCAATGGTTGCCCGCTGCGCGGAACTTTGTCAAGACGCAGCAAACGACGCTGGTGCAATTGCCCACGATGATTTTCAGCGTCCACATGACGAACCTGGGCGACGACGAAGCCGCACAACAGGCGCGCGCCGCTTACACCGCGCCGGTGCATGAACACATCACACCCCAGGCCGAAGCCTTCTTCGCCGGTAAAATGGAACTGGCAAAGCTCTCTTTCCTGGATCGGATGATCTCGAAGGCGATGGGTGCGCAAGATCAAGACTTGCGCGACTGGGACGCCATTCGCGCGTGGGCGCGGGGGATTTTGGAGGTGCAATGACAGAAAAACCCGTTTCATCCACGCGTTTTTTGATCCGCGCCGTTTGGGCCATTATGCTCGTGGTCAGCATGTTGCCCAACGCGCTGCTGCACGAACTGGCAGGCAGCACTCCCGCGTGGCTAGGGTGGGCCAAGATCGGCCTGCTCGCGGCGCTGGCCGTGACGGCGCTGTTTTGGCAGGCGTTGCACCCGCTACGCAACTTCATCCTGCTCCTGCTGGCAATCTTCGGCTTCGAGATGCTGGTCGGTATGTTGACCGGCTCTGGGTTGTGGCAAGGGTGGTTTGGTGGGACGGACGCGCCGTTCACATTGAGTATGCTGGGCATCCAGTTGGGACGGCTGATCGTCGCCTTGCTGATGATCGGCGCGTTGCTGCTCCTTGGCTACCGCCGCACTGACTTCTTCCTCACGCGTGGCAAGCTCGATGCGCCGGTTGAACCCGTGCGCTGGCTCGGTGTCTCCGAACCTGAGCTGTGGACCAAATTCGGCGGGCAGTTCGCCCTGTATATCAGCCTGGGGACGCTGCTTTTCCTGATCCTCGGCAGCCGTCCATCTCCGGCGGCGCTGCTCGGCGCGCTGCCGATGCTGCCTGCCGTGCTGCTGTTCGCCGCGATGAACGCCTTCAACGAAGAGATGACCTACCGCGCATCCTTGCTCGCCGGGTTGGAGCACGTCATTGGCCCGCGGCAGGCGTTGTGGCTGACAGCGGTGTTCTTCGGCCTGGGCCATTACTTTGGCGTGCCCTACGGCGTCATCGGCGTGGTGATGGCGACGTTTCTCGGCTGGATGATGGGCAAGGCGATGTTGGAAACGCGCGGTTTCTTCTGGGCCTGGTTTATCCACTTCTTGCAGGATATCCTCATCTTCTCATTTATGGCGATTGGTTCGATCACGCCGGGCGGGTAAGCAGAACTACCACACCTGCATCGGATCGCTCAGCTCGTCCGATGACGCATTTTCGGCTTCCGGCTCTGGCGGCGTCTTGGACTGTGCCTGGCCCATCCGGTCGAGCATCTCGCGTATCTTGACGTTGAGCTGCTCCAGTGCGGCAAGCAGTTGCGGGCGCACGGTTTCCACGGTTTGCTTGCCGGCTGTCGCTGCCGAGGCCACGGCTTTTTCGGCCTCCTGGCGGAATTTCTGGCCCTCCGGGGAGTGGGCCGCGTTATCTACGGCTCCGGCGATGGCTCCGGCCATTTTCTCCAATCCCTCGCGCATCTGCTGCATAAATCCTTGCATTGTTTCATCCTTCGACGCTGCCGTGAAGGCTGCTGCGATGTTTTCCCCCAGGCGCGCGAAATGTTGGCCGACTTCGGCCCAGGGATCCTCCGCCTGTGCTTGTTCTTCGGCCTGCTCGTAAAACCTACGTTCTTCTTCAGCCATTTTGCTATCCCCCTATTCGTCGTTAGCGTTTATCTGTCTGATAGGGTTTATACGATTCCCAGGACGAAAAAGTTTCCCTCCGAGTATCGCAAGCACACATTTTTGAGTATAATAGGGTGGTAGTGACCTCCTTTATCCATATTGTTGGAGCTTCGATCTGTGGCATACACAGGTGAAACGTTTGATCAAAAGCATCGCAAGAACCTGCGCGGAGAAAGCAGATGTTATTCCAAGGCAAGCTGAGGAACATGATGTCACCGCACAGATGATCCGAAGTCTATGCAAGAACAGTCAGAAGGTAAATGACACGACGTCATTCTCAAAAACGAGACTTTGTGCACGGCTGAACCGTATTATGCTATGAATGATGCTACGGGAGGGAAAAATGTCGGACAGAATTTTGATCGTGTACGCAACCTGGACGGGGGCCACGCGCGGGGTGGCCGAGGTGATGGCAGACACGCTGCGCGCGCAAGGCGCAGACGTGACCGTGTTGCGCGCCAAACAGGCGCGTGACATCAGCGGTTATCATGCTGTGTTCGTCGGTGTGTCGATTCACGCGGGGCAACTGGCAGGTGGGAGCAAGCGCTTCATTCGGCGTCATCGCCAGGCGTTGGCGAAGATGCCAGTGGCGTTTTTCATCGTTTGTCTGGCCGCGTCCGAGGATACGGAGGAGAACCGCCAATCGATTCAAGGCTATATCGACAAACTGCGCCAGATTGCGCCAGAGGTCGCGCCTGTGGACGTGGGCGTCTTTGCCGGCGCGGTTCTGAATGACACCCCTGAATTCAAACGCCTCTTCCCGCTGCTCAAAATCCCGATCGGCGGGATGGCGAGCAGCACCCCGGATCACCGCGACTGGGACGCGATCCGTGCCTGGGCGGATGCGCAGTACGACAAACTGGGATAACTGCGTCAGCACATCGTGGACAAACCTACAGCGCGGGTGTCTCGCCCACGCTATATTCACTGTTCACATAAGGAAGGTGAAATGTCAGCCTATAGTCAACAGACAACGTCTGTGAAAGCTGGAGCAAATTGGAAAAGCCTTTACTATGTCGGAGGCGTGGCGCCGTTCGTGACACTCGTTTTTTATTTGAGTGAACTTCTGTTCATCTCTTGGGACAACTATCCCACTTCAATGGAGGCGTGGTTCGCGCTCTTCCAACGCAGCAAGCTCCTGGGTCTCTTCTACCTCAATGCGCTAGATATCATCTCCGTTGCGCTGTTGGGTGTGATGTTCCTGGCGCTTTACGTGGTTCTCAGGAAGACCCATCCGGCATCTATGGTCATCGCGACGTTCTTTGGACTGCTTG
>JBNGDO010000246.1:0-3267 GCA_049975385.1 Anaerolineae bacterium
TTGATGGTGTGCTGTGGTACTTCGGAGGCGTCCGCAGGTGTCTTGGAGCGGCGTGGCGCCCAATCCAGCCATACGCTGATCAAGCCCAGGGCATTCGCGCCTTTGACGTCGCGGGCGAGATTATTGCCGACCATGACCACGCGCCCGTAATCCTCACGGCGGATACCGAGTTTGTCCAATGCGTGGATGAAGATGCGCGGATCCGGTTTTTCGACGCCCACCTGCGCGGAAATGGCAAAGGCGTCGAAGCAATCATAGAGGCCGTGCTGGGTGAGGATGTTGGTGAAGGTCGCCGTTGGCCCATCGGCGACCAGCGCGAGCGGATAGCCCAGGTGCTTCAGTTCGCGCACGACCTCTGCAGCACCGGGGATCAGGTCGGCGTGCAGCGTCGCGCCGTGGGCATCTTTGACTTCGCTGCCTTCGTCGGCCAGCGTGTCGCCGCAGTCAAAGCAGATGGCGAGTAGCTGGTGTCGAGTGTCGGTGTCCACGATTACGATGCCTCCAGTGCCTTCGCGATTACACGGGCCAGCGTTTCCAGGTTTGGCGGTTTGAGGATCCAATCCACTTTTAGGTTTACCCAGTCTTTCTTGAGCGGGTGGCCCGTGAGCAGAACGACGGGCGTCTTGAGACCCTGTTCCTGCATCGCTTCGATCAGACCGATCCCGCCCATCCCCGGCATCACCACGTCGCTGAGGACCAATGCGATCTCTTCTGGGCGTTCTTCCAGTATCCTCAACGCTTTTTGGCCATTTTCGGCAACTTGTACGTGGTACTCGAGCGCGACAAGGCTATCCGCCAATGCCTGGCGCGTTATGGAACTGTCTTCGACGACGAGGATGGTCTGACCCTGTCCTGGAGTAAGTTCCTCGACCCCGGTATCGGGCTTTACTAGCGGCGTCGCCTTCACTGCTGGCAGATGGATGATGAATGTTGCGCCTGCACCTTCCTGGGCTTCGACGCGGATTTGCCCGTCATGCATACCTATGATGCCGTAAACCTGAGCCAGGCCCAGACCCGTGCCTACACCGGGCTCCTTGGTCGTGTAGAATGGATCAAAGATGTGTGGCAGTACATCGGCAGGGATGCCTGTGCCGGTGTCGGACACGGTGAGTTTGATCCATTCACCGGCGCCAATGCCATGGACCGGATCGGCATCTGCGTCTTCGACGTGGAGAGGCACCAGATCGAAGCACAACATTCCCCCGTTCGGCATTGCGTCCCGCGCGTTGACGGCGAGGTTCATCAGAACCTGCTGCATCGCTGTGGGTGAGCCATTGAGCACATAGCTTGCGCGGGGATCGGCGTCGTAGTGGAGCGTGATGGCGATATTTTCGGGTAGGATGCGTTCCAAAAGTTCGACTTCTTCTTTCAAGAGCGGCAACAGATCAAAAGGTTTCCGTTCCAGAATCGCACGGCGGCTGAAATCGAGGATTTGTTGGATCAACTCGGTGGCATGGAGCGCCTGTTGGTAGATGGTAATGAGGCGCTCCTGGACCTTGGTCGGCACGCCCTCCACGCGCATCGACATCTGTGCGTATAACACGACCGTCGCCATGATGTTATTGAAGTCGTGGGCGATGCCGGCAGCGAGTTGGCCCACCGCCGCCAGGCGTTCTTGCTGCTGGCTACGCTGTTCGATCAACTTCTGCTGTGTGACATCGCGGATGACGAGGACCCAGCCTTCGGCCTTTTCACCGCTTTTGATCGGGCGCGCGAGTGCCTGGAGGCTGCGCGTGCCCAGTTTTAGTTCGTGCCATAATCCGTGCGGCGGCGAGGCCAGCAACTCCGTTAGTGGGCGGTCCGCCAGATGTGTGAGTCTACTGCCGACGTTGGCACCGGCCAGCGTCTGCAGGTCTTGTTGTCCCAGGCGATTTGCCGAGAGCACGCGTCCCTCTTCGTCAAGAAACATCACGCCTTCCGGTACGGTATCCATCACTTGCTGGACCTGGCGCGCCTGTTCCTGAACGCGAATTAACAAACGTTCGCGTTCTTGTTCGGCTCTGCGCCTTTCCTCGAGCCGTTGCCGGGCCAGTGCCAATGCATTGCGGAGATGGCTCAGAGCAATATCGGATGTGATAACGGTCAGAAATAGACTGAGGCTGAAGTTGATCCATCCGGAAATTGGCGGCACAGGGAACAGCCGTGGTAGTGGATACCCCCACACTTCACTTAGGGCCATCGCGAGGCCTGCCAGACCGCTGGCTACGGCGACGATGACCATCGCTCGCGAACCTAAGAGCAATCCACTGATGATGGTGAGCGAAAGGTAGTACACCGCGTCGATACTGTTCATCCCCCCGGCAACCAGTACCATCCCGGTGACGACGAGCCATAGCCCTGTCAGGATCAGAATGCTGGCACTGTGCATGCGACCCCAGTACATCAACACCCGCGAGGTTGCCAGCACAGCCGCCATCCCCGTGACTACCATGAGACTGCGCAGTTTCTCGGGGAAAACAAACACCGAGGCGAGTGTGGCTAATATAACGACTGTGATAAGGGCCAGTTGCAGCGCGTTGAGCACGCGGGCAGCTCGACTTTTTTCCTCGTCGCCTTCGAAGACCGGCGCTTTAAGATAGTGGCTAAATCGAGATAACATTGTTGGATGGCCTATCTCGTCAAAATGTCAATCAACGCACTGATCCCAATGGCAATCGCGCCGACAGCACCGGCTTTGAGGGCGAAGGCCGTGCGCTTGTCCAGGCCCTTGCGCCCATCCTTGACGATCGTTCCCGCGACCTGCAGGTCCATCCCGGCAGTCAGCGGGTTGTCGAAGTAGCCACGGCTGGTGTTCAGCATCGCCAGGACGGCTGGCATGGCTGTGACCAGGGCGATGATCCCCACCCAGAACATGCGCTCGCTCCATGCAGCGCCAGTACAGCGCGTACCGAACAGGCAAGAGATGCTAACGATGATGAACAGACCAAGATCGACGAGCAGGACGATGCCGAAGAAGCGGCCGACAGCGACCAGAGCTTTTTTGACTTTCTCCACATGTGTACCTCCGTAATTAGCATAATTCGTATCCATTATATATCGAGAGGGCAGGAGTACCAAGCGTCACCACTCGTGTTATAATACGTTCGACCCCGAAACTATGGTGACGATTTGACGTATTCTGTACTATTGGAGGACGGACGGTGGTCTGTGGCGGAGACGGCTTGAGCGTTCACA
This sequence comes from Anaerolineae bacterium, assembly GCA_049975385.1. GTDB lineage: Bacteria > Chloroflexota > Anaerolineae > B4-G1 > SLSP01 > DSWT01. The sequence goes on from JBNGDO010000246.1 coordinate 3,175, forward strand.
GTGGTGAACCTGTTACATCCGGAGGGTGATTCTATGGATAAACTTACGATCTCCACACTCGGTTTTCAGCAGGACCATCTGCATGGGGAAACG
>JBNGDO010000247.1:0-782 GCA_049975385.1 Anaerolineae bacterium
GTGTTTCGACGGTCTCGCCGTTGGCAAGATGCAGCACAATTTTGTCCGGGCGCATATCCGCCGCGAAGGTGTCACGCTTGTGCGGGTTGTGATAGGTTACGGCGCATTGTCCCAGGAAAGTGGCGGTGACGACGCCTTCCGTGTTGAAGAGCCATCCGGGCAGCGCGGGCCTGAAGCTCAGGTGTAGCGCGCCGTCTCTCACGAAGAAAGGCCGTTCGCCGAAGAACATCGTGTTCCACAAGCTCAGAAATTCGGCGGTGGAGCCGCTGAGGCGGGCGACGAAGCCCGCGCCGTGCAGCGTTGCGTCGGGGTGCGCGCTACTTACGAGGAACGAAGAATTCTCTAAGGGGCTGCGCCCGTAGACCTCGGGGTCGAGGAAGGGCACCAGCGCCGTCTTGACGTCCGTGAAGAATTCATCGTAGAGGCCCGCGTTGAGGACTTCGAGCAGGTATTTGTACTCCATGTGCAGCCAGATGGACTCGTTCTCCAGCCAGCCCGGCGTGAAGGCGCGGGCGCGCCCAATTTCGTGGGATTCGTCCGCCAGCGAGGCGTTGACCTTGTACATTCCTAGTTTGCGGTCGTACAAGTCGCCGGCCTTGACGTGATCGTACATGGCGCGAGCTTGCTCAGGGGCAGATTCCAGCTTGAGCGCGTGGACGAAGCCTTCCAGATACGGCGGCAGGATGTGCGGCGTGAACTGTTTGGCCTTGACGTAGGGCCGGCCCTTGGCGTCGTGCGTGTCGAGGATGGCGTAATCGGTGACGGTGTAGGCGATGTAGGTC
>JBNGDO010000247.1:792-3257 GCA_049975385.1 Anaerolineae bacterium
GGTCGGCGGTGCGCCGTCATTTAGCGCAACAGCGCGCGCGATGCCGGCTTCCACTTTGACGCGGAGAGCGACGAGTTTGGGGTACAACTCGTTGAATCCCAGCGTCACTGTTTTTCCATCAATACCAAAGCGCACCTGCTCGCGGTAGGTTTCGCGGGCGGCGGAGACGGCATCCCAAAAAACGTAATCCCGGTTTGGATCATCTTTGGATGTGCCCCAATGTCTGTAGCTTTGAATGATGCTCTCCAGCAGTGTGACCTGTTCTACCGGAACGGTGACTGTGCCGGTGGGGTGCTCCGCCATCGCATCCAGCAAGAAGCCGAGTAGCCGCGCCAGTTCATACGTCTCGCACAGCGACGAACCGAACAGCCCCGGCAGGCCGTTGAGGGCGTCGCACCAGCCCGGCTTGCCCGCTTCCATCTCGACGCCCATCCCCAACGGATCGAGGGTGGCGAATTTGGTGAGGGCCAGCGTGAGCAGTTTGGCGAACACCGTCGCGCGGTAGATGTCGCCGCGACCGTGCGCCGTGCGCAGCAGATTGGGCGTGGCGTCGCGGGCGGCGATCAACGCTGCCTTTTCCTCGTCCTCCAGAATAGCGCCATACTGGCGGACTTTGCCTTCGCCAGCCAAAACGTATTTCTTGCTGCGTGGCTGGACGAAGGCTGGGCTATCGAAGTAGGGTAGGGTGGTGTCGAACAGGAGCGTGTACTTTTTATCGGGATAGACGGCGAGATACGTGTCGATGAGGTCGAGGGTGTAGAACCAGTGGTCGATCCAGTAGCCTTCGCCGAACGTGGCCTCGAAGTGTTGTTCGGCGTGGGCCAGGGCCGTCTGGATGAATGCTTCGGGCGTCACCTGCAGCGCGATGTGCTGATCGGCGATGGCTTTGAGCAGGCTTCCCGGCGTGAACGGCTGGGCCAGCAACGGTTTCAGCTTCGCCGCGTCGCCGGTCAATGCGAGGAGGCTATCCTGGCTTGCGGGCGGAACGGTAAAGCGGCTGCCGTTCACCACCAGCGGATTGTAGCCGTCGATTTGAATGAGTTCTAAAAAGGAAAGGACGTTGAAATCCTTGACGTGTGGGTTGAACAGCACGTCGCAGCGGCGATTCTGGTTTACGTCGCGGTAATTGCCGTTGCCCTGCGAGTACTTTTCGGCAGCGAGGTAGAAGGCGTTGTAATCGCGCTCCAGGTCGCCGTGTTTGCGCGAGTAGACGTGATAGACGACGGGTTTCTCCGCGCTGCCCAGGATCAGGGGCCAGCCGCCGCGCATCACGTTATCGAGGAAAGTCTGGCGGCAGTAGGCATCGAAGGTGGGATCGCCGGTCTTCGTGCCGATGACGTCCGTCAGGCGCTGCGTGAGGTCGTTGGCCTCGGCGCGTTTCTCGTGCAGGTACGCAGCCTGTGCGAGACGGGTTTGCTGCCGGTGAATATCTTCAATGTCGCGGACGTGGCCGATGATGGCGTGGAGCGTGATGCTCTGTCCTGGTTCCAGCGTCGCGCTCGCGCCGAAGAAGCCGCACGGCGTGCGCCCCACGGTGATTTGCCGTTCCGCGCGCAGTTTGTCCAGCGTGTGCGAGAGGAAGCGATCGGGCGCGCTCAACGCGGTGTTCTGGCCGAAGACGACGGTCGGATCGACGAAGGCTGGCAGAGTGACGCCATCCTCGGTGAAGGCGAGGTAGAAGTGCCCGGCCTGGATTTCCGCCACTTCCGCCGTATCGCCCGCGCTGGCCTGAAAACGATAGAATGGGACGGACGGCATCTCGTCCGCGTTGTTCTCCACGTTGAAGACGCCCATCCAGGCTTCCAGTGTGCGGTTGATCTCCTTCAGTCCCCAGTTATCGACGCCGTAGGGCATCACGTAGGGCAGCCCATCCAGCATTTCGAGCGTGACCGGCGTTGCTCCGGTGTTTGCGACCGTCACCTGCCGCACCAGCCCGGCAAAATCCTCGCCCGGCAGGACGAAGTAGCGCACATTGGTCTGGATGTTGTGAGTTTGGTTAGCGGTGTGCAATTCCAACTCATTCATGCCGATGCGCATCTGCGTGGTATCGTCTGTCTCCCAGGGTGCAAAGGGTTCGTAGAAGCCGGTATCGCCGCCGCGCGCCAGTTTGAGGAAGGTGCGGAAGCCGGTGTAGGGCGTGCTCTGGTAGGCCTTGTTCGCGGGCAGGAATTCCATGATTGGGTTATCTTTGTTCTCGATGCCGAAGCTGGCGATGGCCTGTCCCCGGTTGACGTAGAAGACCCACAGCGGGATGCCGAGTGGCCCGGCGATGCCTGGCAGAAAACTGGCGAAGGGACGCGTCGCGGTGAAGTTTTCGATGACAAAGTGACCGGCTGTATCAAAGTCGAAGGTTTTCATAGGCGCTCCTTGTAACAATAGTCCAAAGTCCGGAGTCAGAAGTCCAGAGTCTAACGGTTGAAAATTCAGTGGAAACGTCGTCATGTTACTTGCGCGGGATCATATGA
>JBNGDO010000248.1:0-1370 GCA_049975385.1 Anaerolineae bacterium
TGCGGGCAGTGCCCGCAAGCGCAAAAACACCCTCAAGAAAAAGCGGCTTTAGCCGCCCATTCCGACGACAGCGTGAAACCGCGATAATTTTCGGATAGGTTCTAAGCACTATCCGACTGACGACTACACGACTTTTGGGAGGAAACGATGGAATTCGCTGATTGTGTTCGCACTCTGAAACCGGAAGGCGCGTATCACATGCTGGCGCGCGCGCAGGCGTTGGAAGCGCAAGGTCGCCATATCATCCACCTGGAAATCGGGCAGCCGGACGTTCCAACGTTCGCCAACGTCGCACAGGCGGGCATCCAGGCCATCAGGGATGGTCACACCACTTACAATCCACCCGCCGGGATTCCTGACCTGCGCCAGGTTATCGCCGAGGACGCCGGACGGCGTCGCGGCATCGAAATCCAACCTTCCCAGGTGATCGTCGGACCGGGCGCGAAGCCGATTCTGTTCTTCCCCACGCTCGCCCTCGTTCGCCCCGGTGACGAGGTGCTGTACCCCGATCCCGGATTCCCGACCTACGCGGCGATGATCGACGTGGCAGGCGGCGTCCCTGTCCCTGTGCCGCTGCACGAAGAGACCGATTTCGCCTTCGATCTGGACGCTTTCGACCGGTTGGTGAGTCACCGCACCCGCCTCGTGATCCTGAACTCGCCGAGCAATCCGACCGGCGGCGTGCTATCGTGGCCGGTGTTGGAACACATCGCTGCGGCGGCACACAAGCACGACTTCTGGGTGCTCTCCGATGAAATCTACTCCCGGCTGGTGTTTGATGGTCTCACCGCGCCGAGCATTGCCGCGCTGCCGGGCATGCGCGAGCGCACGATCATCTGCGATGGCTTCTCCAAAACGTACGCGATGACCGGCTGGCGTTTGGGGTACGGCATTATGCCAGAGGCGCTGGCCGAGCGGATGAATCTGCTGCTGACCCACTCCGTCGGCTGCACGGCGACGTTCACGCAATACGCGGGTATCGAGGCACTCACCGGTCCGCAAGAACCGGTAGAAGCGGTCGTGGTGGAATACCAGCGACGGCGGGACGTCCTTGTCGCCGGGCTGAACGCTATCCCTGGCATGCAGTGCCGTATGCCGCGTGGCGCGTTCTACACGTTCCCCAATGTCACGGCGTTTGGCCGCACCGTAGACTGGCTCGCTGGCTACTTGCTCGATGAGGCCGGCGTCGCCGTGCTGCCGGGCACGGCCTTTGGGGCGGGCGGCGAGGGGTACCTGCGCCTGTGCTTCGCCAACTCGATGGAAAACCTCCAGACCGGGCTGGCGCGCATTGCTGACGCTCTCGGCCAACTCAGATAATCCATATCCGCAAAATGGTACGACGTACCCGAGAATGATGTAGCGGGGGAGAG
>JBNGDO010000248.1:1380-3091 GCA_049975385.1 Anaerolineae bacterium
CTACATACGTAATTTAGCAGAAGCCCTTACGATTCAGGCGGAGGCGGCGTCGCTGTTTCCGGCATCGGCGTTGGCGTCGGGCGCCACCCTACGGTACCGGTCCCATCGCACGGATTGTAATCCCACCCGAGCGTCACACGAAAATCAATAGCGCTGCCTTCTGTCGGCTCAGCAATCACATCCCGCTGCTGGCGCTTGTAGAGCGTCATCAGGCGGACGATCGGTGAGCCTTTACTCGTCGTCGTGTAGTCCGTGATGAAGGTACGGGCCGTTCCCTCGGTTTGGTGGATCGCCGGAACCTCGAAGCCTTCCAGACGCAATCGGTACGCCGCCACCTCCCCCCATCCGCTGTTGCCGCTGCCGTTCCATACCTCCACGCGATAAGCACGCTGAGCAGCACGACTCGTCACAGGCGGCTGCGCCGCCTCTTCTATAAATGTGTAAATGGCCTCATAGTTCGGCACCAGCACTGCACCGCGCTGCGCCACCATCAATGAAGATAACAGATTCGTTCCGCGGATGAAGCGGCTCTTGACGTCGCTCATGTCCAACTGCACTGCGATGGGCGCGAGGGAGAGCACCTCGGTCAGCCCCAGGTCCGTCTGCACCGACTCCTGGTACACCCCCCACAGGTCAGGGATGCGCGCGAGCATGTTCTGATTCAACGCGCTTTCCAGGATAGCCCGCAACACCTGTTGTTGGCGGCGATGCCGGTCGAAGTCGGAGGTGTTCCAGCGCGAGCGCACGTACCACAGGGCATATTTGCCATCCAGGTGATGGATGCCCGGTTCCAGATCGATGTCTGTTTGCCCGGTAGGAGACTCATCATCGGGGTAAGTGTCGTGGAAACCACACTCGACGACGATATCCACGCCGCCGACCGCGTCGACGATGCTGCGATAGCTGTCGAAGTTGACCAGCGCGTAATAGTGAATCGGGATGCCGAAGTTGTACTCAATCGTGGCCTTGATCAACGCCGGGCCGCCGCCCGGATAACCGGTTTTGTTTGCTCGCAAATAGGCGGTGTTGATCTTGTCCAGGCCCCACGTGGGAATCCAGGCGTAATAATCCCGGGGGACCGAGATCATGCTGACCGATGGAACATCGGGGAAGATTGAAAGAATCACGACAACGTCGGTGCGGGCGATTTGCTCGCCGGTACTGTCGCTGCCGAGCAGCAGGATGTTGATGGTGCCCTTCGGCTGTTCTATCAACGGCATCGGCGTGGGCTGTTCCAACGGTGACGTGACGACCGTCGTTGTGGTATACATCGGCGTCGCGGCGACCGGCAGCACAATAGGCAGCGGTGTGGAGGTTGGCGACGGCGTCAAAGTAGGCAACGGCGTCCATGTCGGCGGCGCCGCGGGCGGGGTGACGGTAGGCGGTACGGAAGTGGGCGTCCCCGTAAGTGGAGCGAATGCCGCCAAGGAGCCAGAAGGCGTCGGCGTGACAACCACCGTCACTTCGCGAGTAGGATGATTGTTATGGCCTAGCGCCTGCGCGCCAATGACGACAAAGACGATCAACGCGATAAAAATCATCCATTCGAACAGTTGTAGCCAGCGTTTCATAAAATCAACAAACCTTGTCCGTGACATCAGTCAAATCAACCTAAGATCATACCACGCTTGACGATAAAGACAATCGAAGCCCAGGACCAGACTCAGTAGATCGAAATTTCGTAAAGGTATGACTTGACACGAGACACACA
>JBNGDO010000249.1:0-2862 GCA_049975385.1 Anaerolineae bacterium
TGACCGTCTACCTCAAGAAGGGCATCAAGTGGAGCAACGGTGACGACTTCAACGCCCAGGATGTGATCGCCACCTTCAATTGTCGTCGTCTGACCAAAGGCACCGTCTGGCGCTTCCTGGAAAGCGTTACGGCGAAGGATGACTACACCGTCGTCTTCAAGATGTCCGAGCCTTCCAGTGTGGTCGAACGCTATGTCATTCGCAACGAAGCAATCGTTGACCGCGCCACCTACGGCGAGTGGTCGGATAAACTTCAGGCCCTGGTTGACGCAGGTAAAGACGGCGACTCCGAAGAGTGGAACACCTTGTTACAAGAGTTTAACGAGTTCCGCCCGGCGGAGCTAAACGCCACCGGCCCCTACATCATCGACCTGGATAGCATCAACGAAGCTCGTATGACGCTCGTCAAGAATCCGACCTCCTGGTGGGCCGACAAGGTCAACTTTGACATCGTCTACCTGTACAACGGCGAGACCCCGACCGTTACCCCGCTCGTCCTCGCGCAGCAGGTAGACTACGCAACCCACGGTTTCCCGCCCGCCACTGAGAAGGCCTTTGTGGCCTCCGGCGTGCGCATCATCCGCCCGCCCATCTACTCCGGCCCCGCGCTCTTCTTCAACCACACGATGTACCCCTTCAACGTGAAGGAAGTGCGCCAGGCTATCGCTTATGCGGTGGATCGCAATCAGAACGGCGTCGTCTCACTGGGTGACTCTGGCAAAGCCGTGCAGTACATGGCCGGCTTCAGTGACAACATGGTGCCGCTGTGGGTCGATACCGGCACGCTTAATACTTACGAATACAACCGCGACATGGCCACGCAGATGCTGGAAGACCTGGGCTTCACCAAGAACGCCGATGGCGTCTGGGTCACGGATCAAGGCGACGTGATGGAATACGAGCTGACTGCGCCGGCGGAGTACGCCGACTGGTCGGCCGCCGCCGAGAACCTGGCGAACCAGTTAACCGAATTCGGCATCAAGACCACGTTCCGGGGCGTCGAGTTCCGCCAGCACCCCATCGATGTCAACCAGGGTGATTTCGAACTCGCCATCCGTGGTTGGGGTTCCGGCAATCCGCACCCGCACTTCTCCTTCGTGCAGGACTTCTTCACCCACAATATCGAGGCAGCACAAGGCCCCGGTATGAGTTTTGATCTGGACGTGACCACCGACTGCTGCGGTGACTTCGACCTCGAACCGCTCATCGAGGATCAGACCACGGGTTTGGATACCGAGGCGCAAAAGGCGATGGTTGCCACGACCGCGCAGGCGTTCAACGAACTTCTGCCCATCGTCCCGCTGTGGGAACGCTACGGCAACAACCCGGCGATGGACGGCCTGCACACCTGTGGTTGGCTGCCCGACGATGATCCCATCTACAAGAACAGTCCCTACGCCGACTCCTTCACCGTGCTCATGATCATGGACGGTACGCTCTACCCCTGCAACCAGTAAACGTTGCATCTTAATCAGGCAGGTGACGTTACCGCGAGGCAGCGTCACCTGCCTTTTGCTCTTTGTCAGAGAAAGGGAACTGAAATTACCCCCCGCTTCGCATAGTAAGAATAAACAACGGTGACCTCAATCATCTTTAAGGCAAAAAAACGACTAAAATCATCATTTGCTTCGCATAGTGATAGTAACAGTAACAATTTCAGCCATTCTCGACGTATAAAAGACCTTAAATTGCTGCGAATAATGGACCTTAGATGAAAAATCTGATCCTGATGACGGTCATCGGCATAATCCTATTCATGTCCAGGGGCATCGTCGGGCCGATCAACTCGCTGTACGTCGAAAGCCTGGGCGCGAATTACGTGATGATCGGCGTGCTCGGCGCGATCACTTCATTGACGGCGATTGTGTTCAGCTACGTGTGGGGGCGCTTATCCGATCGGCGGGGCAAGCGTAAGTTGTTTCTCGTGGGCGGGCTGGCGGTTCTGGCGCTCAGTTCCGGGTTGATGACGGTCGCGCCGAACTACGTCTATCTGTTCCCACTCAATGTGCTGGGCGCAGCGGCGCAAGCCGCTTACGCAGTGGTGAGCCTGGCCTTGATGGGCGACATCCTGGAGAAAAGTGCGAGCGCCCGTGGGCGGCGGATGGGCATCTATCGCGGCCTCGGCTCGCTTGGATTCGGCGTGCTGGCGTTCTTTTCGGGCAGTGTGGCCGACCGGTTTTCGCTGCGCGCGACGTTTGGCTTTTCCGCCGGATTTTTGGTCGTGGGGGTTATCCTAGCGCTGCTGGTTGAAGAGACGCCGGCGCGCGCCTCATCGGCGACGCCGGCTGACTTGTCTGAGCCTGCCGCATCACCAACGGCGCTACCACTGTCGCCATTGTTCATCTCGATGTTCTTGTGGTCGCTAGTGACGGGCGCAGTCTATGCAGTGTGGGCCAACTATATGGTGGGCGAACTCGCGTTCACCCAGTCGCAGATGAGCCGCTTGTGGGGCCTGGCCTCGTTCTCTGAGTTCCCGTTGATGATTCTGGCCGGGGCGCTATCGGACCGCATCGGAAGACCGGCGACGCTCAGCCTGGGTTTCTTCGCCTGGACAGTCGTGTTTCTCGGGTACGTCGTCACGCCAGTGATGCCGTGGATCGTCGTCGTACAATTGATTCGGGCCTTCGCCTATTCCGCCTTCACCGCCGCCTCGATGACCTACGCCGCCGAAGTGCGCGCCAAAGCACAGCGCGGGCGGATTGCAGGGCTGTACAGCAGCGCGGGCAGCATCGGCGCGATCCTCGGCTCCACGATGGGCGGCGCGCTCGCGCAATTCGCCGGCACACCCACGATGATTTTCACCAATGCGGTGCTCGTTTTCGGCGGCGCGCTTTATCTGGCTGCCACTATCGCCAGATAAAG
>JBNGDO010000250.1:0-2723 GCA_049975385.1 Anaerolineae bacterium
ATCCATCCCGGCGCGCAGGCGCGTCTTGTCACGGAAGGGCTGCCGTTTCTGGGCTTCGTCGTCTTCCCCACGCACCGGCGGCTCAAGCGGCGCAAAGGGATTGCTTTCGCGCGACGTTATCGCGAGTTACAGCGGGCGTACCGTAGCCGGGAAACCTCGCTGGACCAGGTCACCGCTTCCGTGCGCGGCTGGATCAACCACGTCCGCTACGGCGATACCTGGGGCTTGCGCCGCGCGCTGTTGGTTTCTCCCCACATCTGACCGTTCTCCAAAACCGGCCGAGTTTGGTCGGAACGGTAATAAAATCCTCACATCTTCGTATAATAGAGTGAAATGATCACACAACCGCGCCTCATCGAACGTCTGGCCTCCGCGACGCAACCCCTTGATTTATTTAGATTTTATGGTTTGATAAGTATACAACATCACATTGATCACACGAGGGACTTGGATATGCCGACCATTCTTCTTATTCGAGGATGGCGCGTTTTCTTCTTCGCGAATGAAAATAATGAACCTATGCACGTTCATTGTCGAAAGGGCAGTGCGCAGGGCAAATTTTGGATTCTTTCTGAGAGCTATGAGATTCGCACAGTTTATGTTCGCCGGATGACACACGCTCAAGAGCGTGAAATTCGGAGAATCCTTTTTGAGCATTTTGATGAGATTGTCGAGGCCTGGAAGGAATTTCACGAAAGGTCGAAATAATGGGCAAGATTTACGATGTAAAGCGTCTATCCGTAAACCGGGAAGCGATTCGCTTTGAACTGGACGGTGAAAAGATTGCCGTTCCTTTGAGTGAGTCTGGTTCTACTGTGCTTCCGCAGGCTAAGGCGGAGCATCTGCATATTTTCGAGCTTGACGCCGATGGTCTGGGCATTTACTGGCCGGTTTTGGATGAAGATTTATCCATCGCGGGGCTTTTGCGTTCTGCCGGGCGAGAGGATCTCGTTGTCAACAACATTCCTTCTCTGTATGTCGAGTCACCGGATAGCTATACGCGCGTTGAAAAACCTTTAGGCTACGCTTATGGCTCGGGGGTGGTCAGGGATCGTGAATCCTAAATCGCTGCCCAGTTTTACATAAAAAACACCACAAATCGCAAGGCCAACCTCGACCTTGCGATTCATGATTCGTAATTCGTAATTCGTGATTCGTCACACCTCATCCGGGTGCAACTTCTCCAGCCGCTCCGCGCAATCCCCACGGCCCGTGGCGCGCAGGCGTTTCAGGTACGCGGGCAGTTGGTAGCGGGTATGCGAGGGACCGCCCTCGCGCAGCACCGTCATCAACGGGTCGATGTTGGTCGTGCTCTTCAGCATCATGGCGTGATGCCATTCCGCCAGCATCCCCATCGCTTTGTCCACCAGGTCGGGCCGTGCGGCGACCAGATTGCGCTGCATATACGGATCGTTCGTCAGATTGAACAGCATCACCGGATCGAGTTCCTTGTGCCCGTCGTGGTACGTTCGCAGGCAGACCCACGCCTCGCCCTCGAGATCGAAGCGGACGGCGCGCTGCACCGACCACGCGCCCTGGCTGGTGACGAGGTACGGGCGACCCTGTTCCGCGCCTGCCTCGAACGCCTCCGCATACGAGACGCCGTCCCAATTCGCCGGGACCGTTCCGCCCGCCAGCTCGATGAGCGTCGCGGCCCAATCGAAGTGGTAGTGCAAGGCGTTATCGACGCCACCGGCGTCGGTAACGCCTGGCCAGCGGATGAGCAGCGGCACGCGGCAGACGGAGGGGTCGGCGGTCTGGTGGTCGCCCCACACGTTGAACTCGCCCTGGCTCTCCGCATGGTCGGCGCTGACGACGATGATCGTGTCCTCTAAAATCCCGTTCGCCTCCAGGCTTTCCAGCAGCTTGCCGATCCACATATCGGCGTACCAGATGCCCATGTCGTAGCCGTCGATCCATTGCTTGACGGCGTCCATCGAATCGAGTTGCAGCGGGACGCGCGGGTACTGGCTCACCCACGCCTCGTTCAGATCGTGCCCGGCCAACTCCTGTGCGCTGTGCGGCCCGAAGCCGTCCCAACACTTCTGGCGCAGTTCCTCGGTCATCCACGCGGGCAACGGATCGTCTGCGAAGCGGTTGCCGTACTCCAACGGGACGCGGTAGGGCGTGTGCGGGTCCCACACATTGACGTGGAGGAACCAGTCGTCCCTTTCGCCGTTGCGCTCGATCCAGTCGATGGCGGTGGGGATGACGTCCTCGGCGCGCTCCATACCGCCCTTGCCGGGATTGTACATTTCGCGATAGCCTGCGTACCATTCCCACGCCGAGTGCCGCTCCCCAAACGGGCTGACGGTGACGGTGTAGAGTCCCGCTTTCCGCAGCGCGCTCATCCACGACGTGGCGTCGTAGGAATCGCGGAAGCCGCGCGGGCAACCGTCGTTGAAGGGATCGGCGGATGACCCCATATGGCCGACGACGCCGTTGCGGAAGCCGAAGCGCCCGCTCCACAGCGCCGTGCGAGACGGCAGGCACGGTGCGTCGCTGACGAAGTTGTTCTCGAAGCGCACCGCTTTCTGCGCCAGCCGGTCCAGGTTGGGGCTGGTGTCGCGGTGATAGCCGTAACAGCCCAGGTGGTCGGCCCGCAAAGTGTCGATATCGATGAAAAGAATTCGCATAAGAAACCTCCTAAAATTGTCGTGTAGTCGTTAGTCTGATAGTCAGTCGGTCATTTTCATGCTAGGCTGAATACACCAGCTATGGCG
>JBNGDO010000251.1:0-7370 GCA_049975385.1 Anaerolineae bacterium
AGCCCGTCCTGTAGGAACGGGTAAGCGTTGCCCGGCGCTTGAGCGCCAGGGGTGAAATGTGCCTCCCTTCCCGTCCCGTAGGGACGGCTGAACCCAACCCCAAAATACCCACTAAAAAAGCCGCTTTAGCGGCAAAGTGACGTACAAATATCTCTCAGCTTCGGAGAATGATAACACCCAGCCATATCAATTGACTTATCGGACAAATTGAACTATAAAGGAGATGAGCAATAACAGTTAGTCGGCGAAAACTCTCGAACGAGGTAGCCAAAAGTGGGACTGCAGTTTGAATGGGACCCAAACAAAGCCATTGACAATCAACGTAAACATAAAGTAACGTTTGAGGAAGCCGCAACCGTGTTTGCGGATACTTTAGGCGTGACTGTGTCAGACCCTGATCATTCGGCGCATGAGGAACGGTACATCACCGTGGGATTATCACAACGCAAGCGTTTGCTAATGGTAGCTCATACAGAGCGCGATGGCCGGATTCGCATCATCAGCGCTCGCGAATTGACGCCAACGGAGAAAAGAGATTATGAACAAGGCGATTATAGAAACTGAGGATGAATTGCGTCCACAGTATGATTTGCCTCAACTACTCAAAGATGGGATACGAGGTAAATATGCAGCGCAATATCAAGAGGGAGTCAACCTGGTGCTGCTGGCCCCAGACGTAGCGGCGGCTTTCACCGATGCAGAGGCCGTAAACGCTGCTTTGCGCCTGGTGCTACAAATGGCCCAGATACCTACATTGGAGCAAGGCAAATCTACCCCATAAAAAAATTCGACCATCGCAGCGGTTCCCCCAGCTACCACCGATACGGATAGTACAACGGGGTCAGCCACAGGCGCGGAATCGCATATCGGTTCTACTCACGCACAGAGAGGCGTTGCGGGTCGCAACGCCTCTCTGTTGTGTTTGTGATTTGGCTATTGATCCAACCAGGGCGCGTCGTAGACGATGACGGCGGTATGCGGGTACGTCCCCGGCGTGGGGATATAGGCGACGACGCTTCCCACTCGGGTATCGATGACGGCGACGCGATTCTGTTCCGGCAGGGTGACAAAGACGATGCCCCCACCCGCCGCGAGGCCCTTGGGCCTGCCGCCAACGGCGATGTGGGCGACGTAGGGGTAACTCTGCGCGCCCTTCATCACGATGGGAAGGTAGACGTGGAAGCCAAAGATGATGGTGTCTTGCGGCGTCAAGGGCGTAGCCTGCGCCGTAGAACCTCCAAGACTGTAAAGGGCATCGCACGGTCCCTCGGCGATCACGCTGACCGACTGCGCCGCGAAGTTTGAATTGTAGGTACACTCGCCCATCACGGCCATGCCCTTACCGCCATCCGTGGAGTCTGGAGTTGGCGCTTGCTGCTGGGTGGCGAACACTTGCCATTCGGAGAAATCGCCGATGGGGACATCGGATGGCTCGTAGACGCGCACTTCGTGCAGGTGCGGGAACGTGACGTAAATGTGATCGGTTGCAGGGTTGTAGATGGTGGAGTACGGCAATGCGTCGCCTGTGTCCACATTATAGTGCAGGCCGAAGTCCAGCGGCGTGAGCGTGGACGTGATCGTCCACAGGCCCTGCGCGCCCATAAAGTGCTTGGTGGTGTACACCTGACCGCGTGTGGGATCGGCGGTGATGCCCAGGAAGCCCCAGTCGTAGACCTGGAACCGGTTCGGCCTGAGGCGGGCGACGACGTCGTGGGTGGCGTGTTCGATGACGGTGATGCCCTCGCCGCCATAGTCGTGATCCGTGGCGTAGACGTAGCCGTCGAGCGCCGTCAGGTAGAGCGTGCCGTAGCCCGTCGTCACGTTGGTGATGAGGCTGTGCGTGGCGAGATCGAACACCTGTACCTGACTCGCCGGGGTCGGGGCCGGCCCGTCGGTGTTGGCGACGTAAAGCTGATCGTCCACAACGACCATACCGAAGGGGATATCGCCCGTGCTGAAGCTCGTGACGTGGGCAAAGGTGGTGGTCTCGAAAACGTCGATCGTATCCGAATCGCGGTTGGCCACGTAGAGCAACGCATCGGTGCGCACCGGCGTATCGTCGTAGGAGACGTTGTTCGTCAGATCACACTCCTCGTCCGTCGTGGCGATGCGCACTTCGTTGATCACCCGATCCACACCGAGCGGGAAGGGATCGACAACTTCCACCATGAAGACCAGTTCCCCACCCTGCCGCGGCGCGAGCGTGCCGAGGCTCATCGTGTAATACCTACCGCCGGCGTGCGTCCATCCGCCGCCGACGTAAGTTGTGTAATCCGGCAGACGCTCGGTCAGCACCACGTCGTTCGCCGGAGCGATGCCGGTGTTGGCGTAGAGGATGGTGTACGTGATGATCTCACCCGGGCGCGCGTAGAGGCGCTGGGCCACACTCTGTATCTCGCCAGGCATCTCGCTCTGTGTCGTCACGGGGCGTTCCAGGAGCGCCGCCACCTCATCCCACACGGCCTGTTGTTCGGGCGGCTGCGGGCCGATGTTGTCGTTCTTCACCACCACCACGTCCGGGCCGAGGTCCACGGTGTGGGTGAGGACGTAGCGATAGCCGCCGCTGATCTCGATGGTGTTCACGATCACCGAGTCGGCGGTGTACGAGAACGCGGGACTGAGGCGCACCGGCAGGAGCGGGCCGGGCTGGTTATACGTCGCCGCCGGGATGGAATCGATCGTGTAACGGCAGACCTGCCCGGTACACATCCACGTATCGACGGCGCCTTCGTAGGTCACGTAGGACGAGAGCGTGTCGGTGATGAGGACATCCGTGAAGTCAGTGATGAGGCTGGTGTTGGTGTAGAACGTGCTGTAGTTGAAGTCATCGCCTGGCGAGATACAGCGCGGCGCCGTCTTAGAGATGCGGAGTGGGCGGCGGCGCAACGGCGTGTCCTCGTAGTTGCAGTTGTCGTCGGGGTTGTAATCGGTTTCCGCACTCCACCCGCAGACGTAGTTGACGAGGTTATTGACGCCATCGGGGACGATGTCATACACGCGCACAACGAAGTAGTAAATACCACCCTGGCCCGGCGCGAGCGTCCCCAGCGCCATCGTGTAGGTACGCCCACTCACCAACGTCCAGCCATAGCCAACGTAGTCCGTATAGAGCGGTAGCAGTTCGGTGAGGACGACGTTCGTGGCGGTGTACGGCCCGACGTTTTCGACGGCGATGGTGTATGTGATCAAATCGCCCTCGTAGACGAACTCCCGGTGTTGGGTGATGCCCATCGTGGTGACCTCGCGCTGCAACAGACGCTCGATGGTCGCCTGCTTTGCCATCGCAAACGGTGTCGTCGGCCCTACGTCATCATCCTTGATGACGACCAAATCCGCCGGGCACTCGATGGTGAACGTCGCCGTATCCTCATCGGCGAAATAGGGTTCGCCGGCGTTGAGGAGGGTCAACGTGACCGTGTTGGTCAGCGTGATGCCACAGGCTTCCACTGCCGGATCGTAGATCACGTTGAGAATGAAGCTGCCCACAGCGCCAGCGCCCAGCGTCGGCGTGTACCAGACGATCTCCGGCGCGGTTGCGAGGCGCTCCCACCCGGCATCGACGGCGGTATCACTGTGCCAGGTCGTATCGGGCGGCAGCGTATCGGTGATGCGCGCCCCGGTGATCGGCACGTCATTCGGATTCGTGTAGGTGATGGTGAACGAGATCACCTGTCCCGCCACGCCCATCGGCGAGGTGAACGTCTTCTCGATCTGCGGGCGGCGCAGGACGGGCGTATCCTCGTGGTTGCAGTTGTCGTCGGGCGTCGCATCCGGCACGTCGCTCATGCCACACACCAGGTTGTCCAGATTGTCGACACCCTCCGCCAGCGGCTCATCCACGCGGACGACGAAGTAACGCACGACGCCCTCCCCAGGCTGGAGCGTGCCTACAGACGTGATGTAGGTGCGCCCACTCAGCAACGTCCAGCCGTAACCGACGTAGCTAGTGTACAGCGGCAGCGTCTCCGTCAGCACGACGTTGGTGGCAGGGACCGCGCCAACGTTGACGACTGAAATCGTGTACGTGATCAGGTCACCCTCGAAGACGAACTCGCGGTGCTGCGTGGGCGCAAGAACGGCAGCCGTCTGCTGCCAGCGGTCGAAGACAGCCTGGTTCTCCGCCGTCATCAGCGTGTTGGTGACCGGCCCAACGTTGTCATCCTTGATGACGACGATATCGATCGCGCCGGTGACGGCGAGGACGTGTTGGTCCGTGTCCGTGATCTGGTTGGTGAAGTCGAGTGGGTGATACAGCACACTCACCGTGTTCGTCAATGCACCATTCGGCGTCGTAGAGGGAATGACATAAGGAACCGTGAACGCACAGGCAGCGCCGGAAGCCAACGAGGCGCAGCCATTGGACGCAGCCAGCGACGTCAAATCCCCCAATCCGGGCCAACCAACGCCGACATCGATCACAGAATCGAGGACCAAAGCCGGGCTATCCGTCGAGCCGGTGTTGGTGATACGGAAGGTATAGTTGATCGCGTCGCCGGGATGCGCCTCGTCCGGTCCGCTCTTCTCGACCTGGACCGAGGGCTGGAACAAGTCCACGGTATGGCTGTCCGTCGCCGTGATGATATTGGGGAAGCCAACGGGCGAGCAAGTGACGTTGGCCGTGTTCACCAGCGGGTCCGCTGCGCCGGCGGGGACCGTGAATGGATGTGCCAACACGTAAGGCGCGGCGCCCGAGGCCAGCGTCACGGTCTGGTCGAGGCCCAACAACGCGTCGGTGATGCGGCACTCCAAATCCGGCGAATCGCTCGAACTGGTGTTGGCGAGCGTCAACGTGTAGGTGGTCGCATCGCCGATCTTGCTCAGCGGGTCACCCGTCTTGCTGAAGGTGATGGACGGCTGGAACAGATTGACGCTATGGCTGTCCGTCGCCGTGACCACCTGATTGAACGCGGCGAGCTGATAGGTCGCCATAACCTCATTGACGAGCGGATCGGGGACGCCCGCCGCGACGGTATAGGGGGCCTCGAACGTGCAGGCCGCCCCGGTCGCCAGGGGGCCACAGCCGTTGGCGAGAGCGGTCGCGGTCAAGTCGCCCAGACCGGGCCAGCCCACGCCCTGATCGATGACGGACACCAGGTCGAGCGCCGGGGCAGAAGGCGGGACGCTGGTGTTGGTGATGGTGTACGTGTAGGTAACGACGTCCGTGACTTTAGACAGCGCCGGGCCGGTCTTGAGAATTTCGATAGCAGGGCAGAGCACCGTCACCGGCTCCGCACTATCCGCGTTGTTGTCCAAACGTGCTTCCAATGTCGTGCCGGTGATCACGGCCATGTTGGTCAATTGGAGGCCACAGGCATCGGTGATGTTTACCGTCGTCGTCACCAGGAAGCTGCCGCTCGCGCCCGCCGCGAGACTCGGCAGCGTCCAGACGACGTCCGGTGTCGTCGCCACGCGCGTCCAGGGCGGCACGGCGGTATCCGCCACCCACGCCATCCCCACCGGCAGCGTGTCGCGGATCGTAAGGCCGGTTGCGGTGGCGTCGCCCTCATTGGCATAGTCGATCCGGTAGGTGACCAATTCACCGACGACGGTTTGCGTGGTCAGAGCCGTCTTGGTGATGGCGAGGTCGGGGAGGGCTAACGTGCCAAACACAGATTCGCCGCAGAAGTCCGTGGCGGTGATGAGGATCTGCGCGGGCGCGGGGCCGGCGCCCTGTTGGAGGGTGGCGGCCGCGACGCCGTTGCCATCCACCACCACAGTAGCGGGGCTAAACGTCCCCCAGTTGCTCTCCAACGCGATCTGGCGCGCGTTAGGCGCAGGCACCGTGGGTGTATGCTCCGGCGATAACGGCGCGGGGACGGTGTTCCCGTCCTGGTCGCGTAGCGTCACCGTCACCACACCGCTGGCATCCCCTTCGACGGCGAAAGAAATCCACGTCGTCAGAGGGTTAGGGTTAATCAATCCATGAATGTTATCGTTAAGTGGGTCTGTGCCGACGGTAGGGGTGTTGGGATGCGGCGTCCCCCAGCGGTTGTAATTGGCGTCTATGGCGACGCTGGCGTCATTTTGCAGCTCGTACGCAGGGATCGAGCAGAGGGCGTTGTACCACGCCCGGTTGATCGAGGCGCTGCCGGTGTCGGCGGTGAAGTGAATGGCGTTCGCCTGCGTGTCGGAAATGACATTGCTCAAGAAGCGATTGAGGACTTCAGGCGTTTTGTCGATGTAGAGGCCCGCCCGGTATCCACTCCCGCCGCCGTTGTCGTAGATGTAGTTGTTCTGGACGAGTATCGAAGTCTGGCTGATGACAGAAATTGCCCCGCCCGGCGCGGCACTGCTCAACATCGTCCGGTAAACGACATTGCCGGTAGCGATGTTGGTACTACCGTCGCCCATACCGATGCCCTCCGCGCCACAGTTGTAGATTTCGTTATTCGTGATGGAGTTGTTGTTGCTCTCTTCCGCCCGGATTCCGGCCACAGCGCAGTCGTAGATCGCGTTGCGGTTGATCATGTTGTAACTGCCGCCGCCTGTAGCGCCGCCTTTGAGATAAAGCCCCATATTGGCAATATCGCGGATGCTGTTGTATCCAATCAGGTTGCGGCTGCCCTCGTTCAGGACGATACCGTTGCTGCAACTGTAGATGGCGTTGTACCCGATCTCGGAGTAGTCGATGTCCCCACCGATCGCGCCGTGGAATTCGCCCGTTCCGCCATTGTAGCGCAAGGTATTGGACAGAATCTGGTCTCCATCGCTCGATGCCGTCGATCCACTGGGGGCGATGCCGGTGCAGGCGTACTCGATGAGTACGTAGTGGATGCGGTTTTGACCACTATTCGTCCCAAAGAGGATGCCCAACCACCGCCCCTGTCCACCGCAGGGACTCGTGCCGGTTGGGTCGGAGGCAGTAAACGTGATGGGCCGGCTTGCGGTTCCGAGAGCCTGGAGGTTGCCCTCCACCTGGAGACGCGCGCCAGTGTCGAAATAGATGGCTGTGCCCGTGACCGGTGGTGTAATCGTGAGCACAGCGCCGGGGATGACCGTGACCGTCGTGGTTACCACATGATAGCATGGGGCATTCCAGATAGTATCGGTGGTGATATCCTGGTTGACGAGTATACAGTCAGGTGGCGGTGCCGCCTGAATCACCGTCTCGGGCAACGAGAGAAGCACGAACAAAGCGAGCAATACGACGCAGGCCAATAAAATCGTTCCTGTAAGCGTCAGACTCTTTTTTAACATTCTATTACCTCCCGTTCTCAATACAGATGAGGCGTAGTGATGCGACAATAAAATGGAGGGGATAAAAATCACGCACACCCCCTCCAGGTAAGGTGCTCTATCTCCATTATATGATATTCTTTGCGGGAAATAAGTTAAAATCTAATTACGATTGGATTAAAAAAAGTAAAGGG
>JBNGDO010000252.1:0-6259 GCA_049975385.1 Anaerolineae bacterium
GGCTAGGACGAAGCACCCCCATCGCGTTGTCACACGGCTCTCAGAAGTTGCGCAAGACGACGGGCAGGAGAACGCTCTCGAGCGCCGTACCGACCACAAACTCACCGGTCAACGGGCCGTACTGCGTTTCGTCCTCGCGCACGATGCGCGCCTGCGCCACGTGGACGCCACCCACACTCGCGCCAACCTCCCAGGTAAACTCGAAGACGCGCGTATCGTTCGCCGCGGTCATATCCGTCTGTGCCGGCAAGGTTGCGACCACACCGCCCTCATTGTCGTAAAGGGCCAGATGCGCCGTCACCGTGACCGGCTCGGCGAGGTAGTTGCTGAAGGTCACACGGAACGTCGCCGTATCGCTCATCGCCAACGTCGCTGTCGGCACTTCCAGCGCGGTCAGCGCGCCACCCGTAATGTCGACCATGGTTGTGCCCAACCCCATCAGCACGTCATCCTTCCAGAAGGTCAGCAGCAGACCGTAGACATCCTCAGGCAGCGTCCCATCCCAGCCGAGTTCGACGCTCTGCTGACCATCCACGGGGACCGAGAACGGGCCGCCATCCTGCCAGCCGACCTCGTGGCCTTCGGCATTCAGCAACGTCAGCGTGGAGGTCACCGTCAGTAACTCGTCGGTCACGTTCTCCAGCAGCGCTGTAACGCTGACCGGCATGCCTGGTATCAGCGTCTCGGCCAGCGGTGTCACATCTGAAACCGCCAGCGCGACCGGGGCATCGTACACCACCTCGATCACCATCTGCGAGCAGGAGCGCGTCTGGTTGTTCGTCGGGTTGTGCTGGATGGGGAAGAGGGTGAACAGCATCCGGTCGCCCTGCGTCTGTGTCACCACGACGTTCTCAGCCGCCGGATAGTAGGTATCGATATCGGTGGTCGTGGTATAGGCTGTGCCACCTTCTGTCCACGGCTGCGCGATGATGATGGGCACTTCGTGCAGCGTGTCATTGCCGCAACTCGAATCCACCAACGTCACGCTCTGCACGGTGGCGCTGAGGGGGAGCGTGAGTGTGTAGCCCTTGACGTAGGGCAGCACCGGCACATCGGGTGCGAGCGCCATCTCCCCACCTGCGATGGACAATATATCGTAGGTCACGCCGCCGGTCACCACCTGTGTCACGTCGTATCCGGCGATGTCCACGGTGATCGTGCGTGTGTAGCGGTAGGTATCCGCCTGTACAACGTTCCCCGCATCAACGCTTACTGCCGGTCGCCCACCGCCGATTGCTGAAAGCTGACCGCTGACCGCTGACTGCTGCATCCCTCCCGGATAGTCGAGCCGTTGCCAGGGTACGCCGTAGAGATTGAACTCGGTCACGGTCTTGCGATCCAGGCCGTTATCGGAACCGAAACCGAAGACGTAGGTATCTTTCGCGCGGCTGAGCGCGTGCCCGATCGTGCGGCTCTGTGACCCAGCCGGAAGGAATTCGTCGAAGAAGTGTTGCAGCAGGCGCTCGCCCCAGGTCGCATAACACAGGCTGCCCGGCGAACCGTAGCTAAAGCCGGTTGCGCCGACATAGGCGCGCGCGCCCTCGTGGACCAGGTCGTAGACCATATCATCATCGACGCCGCCGGGCACATCGATGTCGGGCACGGGGAGGCCGCCATGGCACCCCACAATGAAGGCCAGCGGATGGTCGTTGTCGAAACGATTGTAGTCGCACGTCGCGCCGGAGCAGGTGTCGTCGGGGGAGAAATCGTCGCCGGGGATGCCCGCGTAGCTGTAGTGGTTATGCCCGCCGATGAAGAAGATGTCCATTCCGGCATTGGCCGCCGCGCGGAAGCTGGAGTTCCAGTCCGCCGGATACCCGGAGAGCACATCCACGGTGCGCGGCGTCTCGGTGTCGTTGAGGACGTTGAAGCCGCGCGCCGACAGACGGGCGGGGACATTGAGCGCGTCGCCGATGGCATCGCCGGGGCAACCGGGGTTGCTGTAGCCCAGCTCCCAGCCGTCGACACTCGCCATCACCGCGCGCCCTGTGCTACCATCGGTCGCCAGACTGCTTTCGAGCAGCGTCCGCATGTCATCTGCGGTGTCACCCACCAGGCGCCCCACCCCCAATTCCAGGTCGCCGGTACGCCAGTCCGTGCCACCCCACAGATCCCCGTAAGGATTGTCGGTGAAGAAGTAGTCTTCATCGGTGGCATGGATTGCCGGATTGGTGGCACTGTCGGTACACCACCCGTGATCGCACCAAGGACTGATTTTGTCGATCCCCTCATCGTTGGAGGGATCGTCGTAACGGTAGAACGGCAGTACATCGTCATCGCCGACGAGGAGCAAGTAGTATGGGTGGAAGTCAGTACTGACGGTGGTCGAGAAGAAGAAATGGTATGACCAGGTCCACGTGCCATCCTCCACCCAATCCTCGATGAGATCGTCAAGCTCATTGGCCACTGCGTTGGCCGTCGTCTCGCTGGTGTAGTTGACCGCGGTATTGTCCCAATCGCGCACGTCGGTATCGTAGAGATCGGCATTGTAGACTACGCCGAGTGGCTGGTCGTTGTGCGGCGCGCCCTGGGCCACGTTGTAGAGCTGCGCTAGCAGACTCGTCGCCTCCCAATTGGCATGGTTGTCATACAATTGCGTGCGGTTGGTCACGATAAGCGCCCCGGCGGTGTCCACCAGGCGTAGATCGGCATCGGAGAAACTGCCGAAGACCAGGTATCCCGGGCGCTGCACGCGGCTTTGCAAGTTGAGCGTTTGCGGGGTGATGGTATTGGGGATGCGGAAGCGCCATACCACTTGCTTGCGGTAGGGGCAGAACCACCAGTAGCAGCCTTTGGTCAGGCTGGTCGTCACTTTGTACTCTCCGCCTCCCAGGCTCGTTGACGTTGCCGCCATCAGCCCGCCGCCGTAGGTGCTGCGCACCCAGGTATTGACCGGCGTACCGAGCGCATTGCCGGGCACGGTGAGGATGACGTCGACGTTCGAGGCCGCCTCGGAAGCGTACGTCGAGACGTAAGCCACCACATCCACGTAATTGTAAGCCGTCTTGCCGGTGTTATCGCCGATGAGCTTGTTGACCACCACGCCTTCTTGCGCCTCCTCAAGACGCAATGAGGAACCAATCGTCACGATGGGCGGGAGTTCGATGACAATCATAGGCGATGTGCTGAACGTAAAGTTGTCGCTCGTTGTGCCCACCCAGTGCGTCCCGGCGTAGGCGTCGATCTGCCAGGTATAGCCGGTGTTCCACTCCAGCGGCGCGAGCACCTGATGTGCCGTGCCGACAATGTTGTTGGTATGCTCTACCAGGGTCCAATCCGCCGTTTTGTTCAGTTGGTAGGTGTAGCGGTCGGCCTCGGGCAAGGCCTGCCACGTCATCGTCGGGATGGTGGTATGAATGAGCGCGCCGTCGGACGGCGTGAGCAGCGTCATCTTCTTGGGCAGATCGAGATGCTTGATGACATTACTGCCGCCCATCGTGAGGCTACCTGCCACCCAGTCAACGTACTCCGTGGTAAGGCCATAGCGCTTGAGCATGTACGCGCCGGGCGCAACGTCACAGAAGCGATAGATGCCGCTGGCGTCGGTCGTCGTGCTCTGCTCCACCGGCCCGCTCGCGCTCGAACCCGAGATCAACTCCACCTGCACGCCGGAAAGGGCCGTCGTTGCATAGGTGACGCGGCCTTCCACACACGGCAGCGGTGGCACAGGTCTGAAGACTGAAACGCGATGCGTGGCGGTGACGGTGCCGCCGCAATTGCTCACCACTACCTCCACAGTATAGGTGTCCGGTTCTTGCCAGTAGTAGGTGGCCTTAGCCGTGCCCTGCCCCGCGGCGGGTGCCGGCGTCCACACGAAGGTCAACGGCGGCGTGGCCTCAGGCGGCGTGATGACGGCCTCCAGATCCACCGGTACACCAGTCTCTGTCTCGGACGGCCCGCTGATGGAGACGCTTTCTAGCGGCAAGGGACACACTTCCTGCAAACCCGCAGATTCGATATCCCAGTTGGCGCGACGGAAGTCGGTCCAAACAGCGTAGGCGCTATCCCCGGCGACGACGGCGGGCTGTCGTTGCGGGTAAGCCGTGGCATCGTCATTGACGCGCCCAGGCACGCTCCAGGAACCACCATCGTTCCCAGACATACTGTAGGCGACGTCGGTGTCGCCCTCAAGGCCGTCCTGCCAGAGAACGTAAGCCACACCATCGCTATCCACGGCAATCGACGGCTCGACCGCCGGTCCCGCCAAAATTGCGGCGGGTGTACCCCACGTGACGCCGCCATCCGAAGAGACTGCGTGGAAGATCGTCCTTGCGCCGGTACGGTCATCATCCCAAACAAGGTGCACGTAGTCGTTGGCCGGATTCACGGCGATGTCAGGGTTGTCGCGCTGCGTGCCGGCTGCGCCGCCATCCACGAACTGGCGGTTAGTCCACGTCACGCCACCATCCGACGACCGCGCGTAGCCAATGTGATACTCGCTTGCCGTTATATACAGGTACTCCTCCCATGCTAGGTGCAGTGTCCCGGCAGCATCTCGAGCGATGGTAGGATTTGCGATACTGCCGGTGCTTGTGAGAATCTGCGTAGGTGAGATCCAGGTCGTCCCGCCGTCAGTCGAAGAGGTGAAATACAGGCCGTCATACTGTCGCCAGACGACATACACCAATTGGCCGGCAGCGACGAGATCGGGAGAGCTTGCGTCGTTGGTCTCAGGATCGGTGAGCTCGCGATCAACACCCCATGTCAGTGCGCCATCGCCCGAGCGATCGTAGAAAATGGAACCATAACCTTGCTCGGGCCGGGTGAAGTCGCTGGCGTCGAGATTCGCCATTGGCGCGCCCCAGGCAACGTGAACCGTATAGACTCCCGCCGCCCCGAGAGCAGGCGGTTCTCCTACCGGATGGTTATCATCCACACGCACATCACGATTCCACGTTGCACCACTATCGAGCGAATGGTCAGCGTACAAAGCCCCGTCGTAGGTGTCGTAACGGTAATCAGCCCAGACAGCATAGAGGGAGCCCGTGCTGCCAATACCAATCGCCGGGTATGCCTGGCGAGCATCACCCTCATCGTTGATCTGAATCGCATCACTCCAGGCGACGCCGTCCCAGATTGAGAGGAGTATATCGTAATCTTCATCGGGAAGGAACTGCTGCCACGCGACGTACACGCGCGCGGCACCGGCAGCCATCGCTGGAACGTACAAGTAATCGACGGTCTCTGTGATCAGCATATCGTCCGTAGACCATCCGTTGATGCCATAACTGTCGGCGTACAGGCGATAAGTCGTGTCGCTATACACCTTCCACGTCGCCCAGGCCGTTCCTTGCCCATCTATGACCACGTCTGGATTTTCGGCCTGATCGGTCGTGCTGACTTGCCAGTCATCTCCCCACGTGATACCGCCGTCTAACGACATATCACCGGTCACATATGCCGATCCACTGCCCAGGTCGGTCCACAGCGCGTGAAGGGTATCCCCATCCGCAGCAAGTGCGGGGTGGTACTGCGAACCGGTGCTCACGTCATTCAAACGCACATTGGCGGCCCAGCCCCCCGCGACTGAAAGATGGGTGTAGTAAATGTCCCAGTTGGCATTGCGATTGTCATACCAGACAACGTGAGGCAGTGCGCCGGTACCGAGTGCGATATCCGGACCATAATGGGAAAACGTGCCGACATCATCGTTGATGCGGGTATCCGTTCCCCAGGTCAGGCCGCCATCTGCAGAACAATCCACGTACACGTCCCGGTTATACGCGACACGCCCATCCGCCCACACGATGCAGACGGCATCGCCCAGAGCGGCAATAGCAGGGGAGTTCTGCGATCCGGTATAAAAGTCGCTCACGCGGATTTCGGTGCTCCACGTTTGGCCGTCATCCGTGGAACGAGAATAGTAGACATCCTCGTCTCCCGTTCGGCTGTCGGACCAGACAACGTGCAGCACGCCTGCCGCATTGACCGCGATATCGGGCGCCGACTGGCTAAATCCGCCCACATCGTAATTGACACGCACACTTACGCCCCACGTCATCCCACCGTCGGCAGAACGCGCAAAGTGGACGTCAGCATCGCCGTTGCGCCAGTCCAACCAGACCGTAAACACATCGCTGGTGACTTTTGAGGCGGCCAAAGCGGGGGTGTCCTGATCGGCGACACCGGGCGTATCGTCGTTGACTTTGACGTTCGGTCCCCAGGGAGCATCCAGCAAAGGCGCGCCATGGGCTGCCATCACTGTGATGAAAAAAGTAACTGCAAAGCCAATGACGAGAGCAAACAACAAACTTCCAAA
>JBNGDO010000253.1:0-6226 GCA_049975385.1 Anaerolineae bacterium
AACGAGTTAAGAGACTCCAGAGTTTCTCTACCCTCGGACCTCAGAGTACTCAGCCAAATGATTCTTAATTGCACGTTTCTACCTCGCCGTTTCTGGCGGCTTAATTGTGTTTCATAGTCCCCCACAACGAGCGTTGATAATAGGCGTAGGCAATCCAGAGGGGTGAACGCTCACATCCCAAGTATAGACCAATACTCCCCAAGCGCAAAAAAGCATCGCGGCTTCATTTATAGCTTGAATACAAAAAGGCCGCCTTTCCCTGTTCAGGGAAAGGCGGCCTGGCATCCTTATCTTGTATCTGTCGAAGCCTCCCTCCTCCCCAAAAACCGCCACTGCATCGCCACGACCTCAACCTCGGCCTGCTGCACGTAGCCTTGCACGTTCGCGGCGAGTTCATTGCGCTCCGCATCGCCCAAGCCCTCGGCGCGACGCAGTAAGTGTACAAGGTTCTCCCGCGTGTCACGCTGCTGCAAGAACCCGGCGACTTCGACTTGATCTCCCTGCTTCCACGACGGCGCACGCCCCACGGCCTGTGGAAAGCACACATCGATAGCATCGAAGTTCTTGCCATCGGGGTTCGGCAGCATCCCCGGCTGCCGCGGGATCAACACTCGATACACCGTCGTTTGATCCGGCGACACCCGCCGCCGGACCACTGTTCCTGATATAGATATGTTGTTCATAAAAGTTCCTCCTTGTGAGATTCTTGATACTTGAAGCTGGATACTCGATACTGGGAGCTGATTACTGGTTGCTCGTTTATCCAGCTTCGAGCTTCCAGCATCCAGCAACCAGTTACGGCTCCAACACCGCCTGCACCTCGATGACGGGAATCGCCAGGCCCGGCGTGAAGCTGCCACACTGTACACCACTGGCGTCGGCCCCGGCAGTTTGCGCCGCAGCCCAGGTAACCATCGGGGTGAAACCGAGTTTGCGCAAGTCGTAGACACACCACGCACCTTGTAGTTCGCCAGAGCAGCCAAACAGCGGCCCGGTATGGTTGCGCCAGCGCCATTCCACACACTGCTCCAACTGATACCAGTTGTCCTCCCCGGCGTGTTCCCCGGAACTGCACCCGCGCGCGGGGATACCCAACGGCGGTGTGTCACGGTAAAAACAGTCGCCCCACTCACGGCGCGTGCATTGCAGTTCGTCGTATTTCCACGTCCACTGCGGATACCACCAGGTCTGCACTCCGCCCTGATACGCCGGCATATCCCAGGCCAGAACACGTTCGTCGCAGGTGCAGTCGCGATCCTGACAGTCCGGATTCCAACGCGGGCCGTTGGCGGTGAGGCCATACGACGAGGTCTGGAAGGTGTGTTCCAGGAAGTTGCCCTCGATAGCGTTGCCCCCACCGTTCCAGGCGCGGTCGCCTACGGAGATGAGCGACGCATACGGTGGGGTAAAGCCATAGACCCCTGCCGCCCCTTGTGTCCAGCGTTGCCAGGCCGCGCCGAGTTGCAGGTTGACACGTGTGCCTTCCGTGGGCTGGCCTACCGGCGAAGGACACGCCGGTACAGTGCTTGGATCGCTGTAAGCCGCGCCGTAGTCCACGTTACAGGGAAATGCCTTACCTGCGGAAAAGGCTTCGACGCGGTTGGGCGCACCGGTATACCAGATTTTGGTCGGCAAACCGACCAGCGAACGCGGCCAGGGGTTACGCAGCACTTGTGCGGGCGGAATCTGGACTTGCACATCGATGTTCCAGTCCCACTGGTCACAGCTTTGGTCGATGCCGCCGGGGTAGACATCGGGCACGTCTTCACAAGGCCACTCACTGCCCTCGCCCGGCTCTGGCGTGGGACGCGGCATAGGTGTCGCCAGCTCACATTCGCCCTCGGCAGCACAACGGGCCTGCACCACGTAGCACTGACCGCTCGGCATACACCACCACAGGACCACCGTCCAGGCGTGGGGACAGCCCGGGATCAGCATATCGCAACTGATCCGGTAGAAGCCGCCGCCGGGCAAGCCTGCCGGGGGTGTGGCGGTAGGAGGAGGCGGTGCAGGTGTGCCGCCCCCACCGCCACCACCACCGCCGGGTGTCGGCACAGGGGGAACTGGCGTCGCACTCCCACCGCCTCCACCGCTGGCGCACTTGAAGCAACCGCTGGCAGGAGCCACCGCAACAACTGTTCTCCGGCGGTGTACAGCACGCGCCTGCCGGAACAGCGAACACGGCTAAAGCCCATAGCACCAAGCCACTGACGAGCAGCAGGAGGCCGATGCGTAAAACGGTTTTGCGTTTGTCGTTTGTGTGCATTGTTACCTCCTCTACCACGTATCCGGCGGGGCAGGCAAGGCACTCGCCTCCCAGCCGGTACATCGCCAGACTCCGTCCGCGCCCTGGATAAACGTCGCCGTCACCAGGTTGTCGCGGGCGTCGATTTGGTCATCGCCGAGCTGCGCCAGACAGGGCGCGCTGCCCAACGATTGGCACATCGCCGGATCGAAGATGAGCACGGCTTGGATACCGAGCACCGCCTGGGTCACCGAACAATGCGTCGTATCGTCGCAGCGAATGGGATTCTCCGGTCCTAACGCCGTGTGGACGAAGACGAACGGCGTGTCCAGCAAGAGCCAGGCAAAGCCCGTCGCCACGTACTCCCGCGCCTGGGCGATGCTCACCTCGCGGTCATAAGCCAGCAGCGTCGCTTCATCGGCGGCTTCCACGCGGGTACGCTGTAAGAGCACGGCGAACGCCGCGCGCAAGGCTTGTTCCTCAGCGGCGGGCGGGGTGAGATGCACCTCGCCACTGCGCGGGTCACGCTGTTCCTGCCACCCGGCCGGGCGCGGCGTCGCCGTAGGGGATGGCAGCGCGGTCACCGTGGGGGGCAACGGCGTCGCCTGTGGGTCGATGCGCGGTGCGATGAGCCAGCGATACAGCCGCCCCCCACCGGCCAGCACGATACCGCCGAAGATGATTCCGACGGCCAGTAGGATGTAGCCGGTACGTTTTAGTTTATGTTGTTGTCGTTTCATTAGAGCCTCCTCCTTGTGAATTACGAATTGCGAATTACGAATGAAGAATGAGCGAATGAAAGAATGGGCGAATCAGTGAATCAGCGAATGAGCGTTCGGTGTCATTCTCCATTCGCTGATTCTGTATTCGCTGATTCTCTCTTTGCTGATTCATTCGTGCTCCTGCACTGCACCCCACGCGGGTCGAGCGCGGCCACGCACGCTGACGTGAACCGTGGGACCGCCGATGAGGACGACAGGGGGTAAGTCCGCTTGACAGATGAGTTCCACGCGGTTGGCCCACACTTGCGGGACACCGCAGGTCACCTGGCCGCGGGTGTTGGTCGCGGCGATGTTACGCGCCACTGTTGCGGCATTGGCGGTCAACGCCACGCGCCCAGTGCGTAGATACAGCGCCACGTCGAGTTCCTGGGCCGCCGCGTGCGCCGCTGCATCCGCCGCCATCTGCGCCAGCCGATACGTGCGGTACATCAAGCCGCCTTCGATTAAAAGGGCCGCCATCAAGAGTAACAACGGGAGCAGCACCAAGACCCACACCAGCACTTGCCCCTGTTCGTTCTTCTGGCTCTCTGTGCCCTCACTTCTTGCCTTTCTATTCTCCATTCTTTCATTCTTCATTCTTTCATTCTTCATTGCCATTTCGACTTCCACCTTTCGATGCGGAACGTCGCGCCTTGCCACAGCGTCACGCGGTCGCCGCCGAAGAGCAGCGGGGCCAGCGGGATGTCATTGACCGGCACGGCGACACCGGCGTAGTTGGTCACCGTCCCGCCGCGTTGCCAGCCGGCGGCGTCGAGTTGCCACGCCATCGGCGCAGCGTCGATCCCGTTGGCGGTCAAGTTCATTGCCGTGGCGCGGTACGCCTGGTACGCGGCCTGGTAGGGATTCAGGCTTTCGGCGGCGTAGCGCCCGCCGGTGAAGGCGGCCTGGTCGACGGCGAGGGCCACAAAGAGCACGCGCCCGAAGCCGATGACGGCTGCCAGGATCAGGAGCAGCAGCGGTAAGGCAATGAGCATTTCGATGAGCGCCTGGCCCGGTGGGTTGTGGGTTAGGGGTTGTGGGTTGTGGGTTAAGGGTTTGGGGTTATGTATTGGCATTGTTCTACCTCCCATTGGTGAATGGCATTTTTGATAGGGTGATGACGGTGTCCCCGCGCGGTTGCCCCTGGGGCGACGTAGGTTTCGACCAGGGCGAGGCGGTAGGCGGTGTAGAAGTCGCCGAAGGGTGCGCGGACGACTTCCCAGAGCACCGGGCCGGGTGTGACGCTCAAAACACGGCTTTCCTGGGGTGACAAGGCCGGTTCCGGGCAGACTACACAGACCGGCTCGTTTTCCAGTGTCCATAGGCTCACCGTCTCACCCGTAGCGTTGACCAGGGTGACGGCGTCCACGATGGGCGCGGGCGTCGCCAGGTGCGCTTGCACCAACCGCGCTCCGACCAGGGTGCTCGCAGCGATGAGCAAAAGGATGCCCAGTGCCACACCCAGCCACCAGCGCCGGTTAGCGCGCCGGCGTACCTGCGGGGTGATAGGCCGTTGTACGACCAGCACCCACATCGCCTGGCGCGGGACGGCCGGGAGCGTCCCCTGTAATCGCTGTGCGGCCAGGTAGTGCCACACGGCGGAGACCTCGGCTTGCGTCTCCGGGTTGTCGAGTCGGTAGACCTGGCCGGGTAACTTGCGCGGGGCCACGGTGAAGCAGTAACTTACCCCCTGAGCATCCAGCGCGGTAAAGGCCAAGTCGTCGGCGTTGATGTGCGGCAAGGTGTCTCCGACAATGCGCACCGGTTGCCCCAACGCATCGGTAGCGATCTGGCCGAGTAAGTGTTGCCAGGCATCGGTCTCCTGTAATTGCGCGGCGACATCGCGGCGGTGGGCCGCGACGCGCGCCGCCGTGTCCTCAGCGATCATCCGCCGTTTCATCGCCAGGTCTTGCCGGGTATAGCCCACGAAGCGCACGATGAGCCACAGGACCAGCAACCCGATGCCGCCTGCCACCGGCCACACCCAGCCCGGCAACGTCGGCCATTGGGCGGGGGTGGCGTGACCCCGGCGGGCAAGGGCGGCACGGTGCTGGTCGCCAACTCGGTGGCGCGCACGGCGCCTAACGTGGTGTACAAGTCCACCAGGTCGCCGACTGCGATGTACGGTGTAGTCTCGGCGTTCACTGGAATGGACTTGATGACCAACTGGGGATCGGTAAGGGCCAACGCCAGACGGCGCACTTTCTCGGCGTTCTCACCGGTGGCAATGCGCCCCCGGTTGAGGACGTCGCCCGCGCGGACCGTCTCGACGAAGACTCCATCGGCCAGCATCGCTTGCAAGGTTTCAGGCGTGAGCACGACTTGCAGCAACGACGGGCTGAACGATTGCTGGTCCAACGCGATATAACCGTTGGTGTAAGCGTCTTGCAGTGATGTGTACGCCGGAATGTCCTGCACCGCGATGGCGACTTCGTAGGTGGGCGGGGTGGTGAGTTGTGCAAACAACAGCACCCCCACGAACGCGCCCCCGACGAGTAGCAGGCCGACCCAGAATTGAATGGATTTCAGAATACGCATTTTGTTCTCCTCTCTTTGCCTCTAAATTTGGTGTGCAGTTTGGAGTAGGGAGTACGGAGTAAGCAGTAAGGGAAAGCCTCCCCGCTTACTCCATACTTCTTACTCCTTACTCCCTTTGCCGAGCGTCGCGCGGGTCTTGTCCAGCAAGCCCTTCCGCGCGGGAACACCTAACGTTTCCTCCGCAATGACCTGCGCTGCCGTCTTCAGATCACCGACCACGGCGTGGGCCTGCGGCCATTGCTGCTTGAGGCGGCGCTCGTGCCATTGGGCGAGCGGGGTATCGGCGCTGACGATGAGCACCAGGCTGGCGAGGTCTACCAGGGCGGGCGGCGGGGTTGTGCCGCCGTCGGCGACGACGTGGCCCAATGCCGCCGCGTCCCACACGAAGGCCATCACCGGCGCGCGCCACACGGTGCAGGCGGCGCTCCACAGCAATGGTTGCCGCGTCTCGACGGCTTGCTCGACCGCGCGTCCCCGTCGGCTCGCCGTCCACTGCGCTGTCAGGCTCAGGTCTAGCACCGGTGCACCTGGCCCGGCCATTTGTAGGGCCAGTGTGCCATCGGCGGCGTCCAGGGGGACGGCGTTGGCCTGCCGGCACAGGTGTTGCGCCAGCGTCGTCGTACCGATGCCGCCCTTTGCGCCCACGACGAGAATTAGCATTGTGTAGCCTCCTGCGTGAGCG
>JBNGDO010000254.1:0-5805 GCA_049975385.1 Anaerolineae bacterium
ATCACCACCGTGCGCGGCGTGGGGTACCGGCTCGAAGACCTATGAACCATAGACTACAAAAGTCTCAGCCTATGCCTGCATTTTGCCGTGCTCTGTTTGGCACGAGCATATGGTCGACCAAGCACCTCGCAAGACTTTTGTAGTCTATCCCTACTTTGGAGTTTACCGGTTGGAAGACTTATGAATCTCTATCAGAAAGGGTTGTTAGCCTTTGCCGCGGTGATCCTGATCGCGGTACTGACCGTGGCCCTGCTCGTTGGACAGCGCGCTGTTAGTGATTTCCGCTCCTACAACACCCTCTACACCAATCGCGCGCAGACGTTGGCGCAAGACCTCGCTGCGTATTATACCGAGCACGATTCATGGGAAGGCCTCCAGGAACATTTGACAACGCTGGTCGCTTTTCCTGGCCGCCGCAGCGGGCGCGGTGGAATGGCGGGCAATACGCCTGGGGGACCAGCGATGTGGGACTTCCGCGTGGCCAACGCGGATGGGCGCATTATCGCCGACTCCGATGCACGTCCCTCCGGTCAACTCACCACTGCCGAGCAACAACGCGCGCTCCCCATCAACCTCGGCGACGACGTGATCGGCTACCTGCTCCCCGGACGCGAGGCGATGGGCGCAGCGATGATGGACGAACCCGCACAACGTTACCTCGACCAGTTGCGAGGTGCGCTGCTTTTGGGCGGATTAGCGGCCTTCGTCTCCGCTATGCTACTTGCCGGGCTGTTGACGCGCGGCATCGTCGCGCCGGTGCGCCGCCTGACACGGGCAGCGCAGGCGGTGGCCGACGGCGATCTGGACGCCCGCGCCCCCGTTAAAGGACGCGACGAGATCGGCGAGTTGGCGCAGACGTTCAACAGCATGGCCGCCAGCTTGCAGCGCGCCGAGCAAGCCCGCCGCGCGCAGACCGCCGACATCGCTCACGAGTTGCGCAATCCCCTTTCTGTGCTGCAAGGCACACTGGAGGCGCTCGCCGATGGCGTTTACGACCCCACACCGGACAACATCGAACCGGCCCTGGATCAGGTGCGCACGCTCAACCGCCTGGTGGGCGATTTGCGCACACTGGCCCTTGCCGACGCCGGAGAACTGCGCCTGGAATGCCAGCCCGTGGACGTGGTCGCGCTCCTGGAACACGCGGTGGAAGCTTATCGCGAATCATTCGCCGAAAGAGAGATGAGGCTCGCCTATACCCCCGCTATGCAACCCCTGACGGTCTACGCCGATTATGAGCGCCTCACCCAAGTCGTCGGCAACATCCTCAGCAACGCCGTACGCTACGCAAGTGCGGCCGGCGGAACCGTACAGATTACAGCGCGGATAGCGCAGGCTGGCGTCGAAGTTGCCATCGCCGATAATGGCCCCGGCGTGCCGGACGCCGACCTGCCCCACATCTTCGAGCGTTTTTGGCGCGGCGATCCCTCGCGCAGCCGCGCCACCGGCGGATCGGGCCTGGGGCTGGCGATTGCGCGCCACATCATCCTGGC
The DNA here is from genome assembly GCA_049975385.1 of Anaerolineae bacterium. Lineage (GTDB taxonomy): Bacteria > Chloroflexota > Anaerolineae > B4-G1 > SLSP01 > DSWT01. Next base: position 1,494 of record JBNGDO010000254.1, read on the forward strand.
GCACAGCGGGCGCATCTGGGCCGAACCGACGCCCGGCGGCGGGCTGACCGTGGCCTTCTGGCTGCCCGGATCAATGGATGAAAATGAAAAATCGCATTAAGGCAAATGCCGCACGCCAATCCGGGGTGGGGGGGTGGGGTCGGGCGATGCCTGACCCCAAACCCCCACTTTCCCCCCATTTATGAGGTAAAAACATGTTTAACAAAGAAGCTCGCTGCGCGTTATCCCGCGCCGAAATCGAGCAGAAAGCCAACCAACTCCTCAGCCAGATGACGTTGAAAGAGAAAGTTTGGCTGCTCAACGGCAACTGGAATATGGTGATCAACCAGATCAGGTATAAGAACGCCTACAACCCCACCCCGATTGCGACCAATGGCGTCAAACGCCTGGGGATTACACCGATCAAATTCACCGACGGCCCGCGCGGCGTGGTGATGGGTAAATCGACCTGTTTCCCGGTGTCGATGGCGCGCGGGGCCAGTTTCGACCGGGCGCTCGAAGCCCGGATCGGCGAGGCCATCGGCAAGGAAGCCCGCGCACAAGACGCCAACTTCTTCGGCGGGGTCTGCGTCAACCTGCTCCGCCATCCCGCCTGGGGACGGGCGCAGGAAACCTACGGCGAAGACCCATTCCTCGTGGGCGAGATGGGAAAGAGCCTCGCGGAAGCTGTCCAAGAACACAACGTGATAGCCTGCGTCAAACACTATGCCTTCAATAACATCGAGAACAGCCGTTTCTTCGTCGATGTCCAGGCCGACGACCGCACCATGCACGAAGTCTACCTGGCGCACTTCAAGAAAATCGTCCAGGCGGGCGCGGCTTCGGTGATGGGGGCTTACAATCGTTTCAGAGGCGACCAAGCCTGCGAAAGTCGGCTATTGCTGACCGAGATCCTGCGCGAGGATTGGGGTTTCGAGGGCTTTACTATTTCGGACTTCATTTTTGGCGTGCGGGACGGCAAAAAGGCTATCGAAGCCGGATTGGACGTCGAGATGCCGCTGCCCATCCACTATCAAAGGAATCTGCTGAAAGCTGTTAAAGCTGGCGAGGTGGCGGAGAGCGTCGTCGACCGAGCCGTTTTGCGGGTGCTTCGGACTTTGCTCGTCTTCGAAAACACACCTGATCCAATGGCATACCCCAAGGAATTGGTCGCCAGCCAGGAGCACATCGCTCTGGCACGCGAAGCTGCCGAAAAGTCAATGGTCTTGATCAAGAATGAGGGTCAAACACTCCCGTTCGACAAGGGCGTGAAACGAATCTTGGTCTTGGGCAAACTGGCCGATCAGGAGAACACGGGCGACCACGGTTCCAGCCGGGTTTATGCTCCCTATGTCATCACACCCCTGGAAGGACTCAGGCGATATTTGGGCCAGGGCGTGGAAATCCTCCACCGCGATGAGACCCAGATTGCTGAAGCGAAGAAACTGGCCGGAGAGGTCGATTGCGTCGTCATCATTGCCGGGAACGACTTCAACGACGAGGGGGAATACGTCTCCCCAGGCGGGATGCAGGAGATGCTCAAGCCCGTCATCGCCGGGTACCGCAATATGGGCAAACCGGTTGGGGCGTTCCTGCTGAAGCGTATGGCGAAATCCGCCGCTGGCAGTGCGCAGAGTCCGGTCGGCCTGGCGCCCGGCGGCGACCGGCAAAACCTGTCGCTCAAACCGGAACAGCAGGCGCTCATTCAGGCGGTCGCCGGGATCAACCCGCACACCGTAGTCTGCTTGGTCTGCGGCAGTATGATCATGATCGACGAGTGGGCGGAGAACATCCCGGCAATTCTGTATAGCTGGTATTCCGGCATGGAAGGCGGGACGGCCCTGGCGCGCCTGCTCTTCGGCGACGTCAATCCGAGCGGCAAACTGCCCTTCAGCATTCCCACCAGCGTCGAGCATCTGCCCTACTTCAGCAGCACGGACCCTACGATTACCTACGATCTGTACCACGGCTACACCCTGCTGGATCACAAGGGACTGAAACCGGCCTATCCCTTCGGCTTCGGCTTGAGCTACACCACCTACGCCTACCGCAATGCGCGTGTCGCGCTAACCGGCGACGCACTCGAAGTCACGGTCGAGGTCAGCAATACCGGCGCGCGGGACGGGGAGGAAATCGCGCAGGTCTACGTCGGGATGGAGAACTCCGGCGTGGAACGGCAGAAGAAGTTGCTGAAAGGCTTCGAGAAAGTCGCCATCCCGGCCGGCGAGACGACAACGGTAACGGTCACGATCCCGCTCGATGAACTGCGGTACTACGACGCGCAAGCCAAGCAATGGCAGTTGGAGCCGGGCGTGTACCGGGTGCTGGTCGGGCCAAGTTCGGATGACGCGGCGCTGCTCGAAACGTCGATAACGATAACGGCGGCGTAAACTTTCAGTATAGGATTCACACAGACGTAGCTATTTTTCACCGCAGAGGCCGCCGAGGACGCTGAGAAACTATAGATTCTCTGCGTTCTCGGCGGTAAAATTCGGATAACTTGCGTGAATCTTGTAGCATAGAGGAAATCGATGCACATCAACTACCCGGAAATTGGCGTTTGCGGATTGTCCTGCCGGCTTTGCCCCAACTATCACACCGCGGGCAAAAGCCAGTGCGGGGGGTGCAAAAGCGAATATCGTATGGGGGCCGGATGCCCGTTTATCACGTGCGCCGTCAAGCGCAAAGGCATCGAATTTTGCTGGCAATGCGCCGAAAGCAACACCTGTGACAAGTGGCGTAGGCATAGAGACCTCGGCCTGGAACACGATTCCTTTGTGTGTTACCAAAAACTCGAAGACAATATCGGCTTCATTCAGGATCATGGCATCAACGCATTTGTAGAAATACAACAAATGAGAGAACGATGGCTTACCGAAGTGCTAGGAGAATTCAACGAAGGCCGCTCTAAACGCTATTACTGCGTCGCCGCAACGGTCCTGGAAATCGAGGAATTGGAGAGGGCGTTGACGCAGGCACGGGAAGCGTCCGTTGGATTGAGCGGTAAAGACAAATCTAAAGTTTTGCACGCCATAGTGGATGGCATCGCCGAAAAGTAGCATTACTGCCTGCGTTTGAGAAAATGACCGAGTCGATTGCGATTCTGGCGACTCTAGGTATACTTGGTCTCTATGGACCTGTTTGAACACAGTCGCAAAGAACAGATTCGCCGCGAAGCGCCGCTCGCAGCGAGGATGCGCCCGCGTACGCTGGATGAATTCGTGGGTCAGGAGCAGATCATCGGACCGGGACGCTTGCTCCGCCGTGCCATCGAAAGCGATCGCCTTTTTTCCTCCATCATCTTCTGGGGGCCTCCCGGCGTAGGCAAGACGACGCTGGCCGCCGTCATCGCCAACACCACGTCCGCGCACTTCGAGACGCTCAACGCGGTGCTGGCCGGCGTCGCCGACCTGCGCAAGCTGGTCACAGAGGCGAAGGAACGGCGCGGCATGTACGGCGTGCGCACGATCCTCGCCATCGATGAAATCCACCGCTGGAACAAGGCGCAGCAAGATGGCCTGCTGCCGGTTGTCGAAGATGGCACCATCACCCTCATCGGCGCGACGACGGAAAACCCATTCTTCTCCATCATCGCGCCGCTCCTCAGCCGCTCGCGCATCTTCCGCTTCGAGGCGTTGATCATCGCACAGATCGAAGACTTGCTGCGGCAGGCGTTGGCGGATGCAGAACGCGGCTACGGCAAGCGCACTATCGTCGCCGATGACGAGGCGCTGCACCATCTGGCCGACCTCTCCGATGGCGACGCGCGTACTGCGCTCAACGCGCTGGAACTGGCCGTGGAATCCACCCCGCCCGACGCCGATGGCGTGCAGCGCATCACGCTGGCCGTGGCCGAAGAGTCTATCCAGCGCCGCGCGATGCAGTACGACAAATCGGGCGACGAGCACTACAACACCATAAGCGCCTTCATCAAGTCCATTCGCGGCTCCGATCCCGACGCCGCTCTCTACTATCTGGCGAAAATGGTCGCGGCGGGTGAAGACCCACGCTTTCTCTTCCGGCGGCTGCTCATTGCGGCGTCGGAGGATATAGGGCTGGCGTCGCCGATGGCAATTGCCGTGGTTATGGCCTGTGCTCAAGCCTTCGAGTGGGTGGGCATGCCAGAGGGGCAGTATCATCTGGCCGAAGCCACGCTCTACCTGGCAACAGCGCACAAGTCGAACAGCGCTGGGGCGTATTGGGAGGCGCTGAAATATCTCGAAGAACACGGCTACGAATCGCCGCCCGCTTATCTGCGGGATCAGAAAACCCTGCTCAAAGGAGAGCGAGACAAAATTCCGGCCTACAAATATCCGCACGACTATCCCAATGG
>JBNGDO010000255.1:0-4231 GCA_049975385.1 Anaerolineae bacterium
GTGATGCGCTGGCTCGATGACCTGGAAGACGCCCTCCGGGAGCAGAACTTCAAACTCGCCAGACGACTGGCGCAGAAAATCCTCCGGCACGTCCCGGTTCAGTCCGGCCCGGGCAAAGAGGCCCTGGGCCACCTCGGCATGGCGCTGGCCATGCTTGACGAGTACGAGGCCTCCTACCAGACGCTTTCGGAGGCGTTGGCGCTACAGCCGGAGCGTTCCGATCTGTGGTACAACCGCTCCCTCTCGGCAACTTTTACCGTCCGTACCGGGCAGTCGCTGCTGGATTTGGAACAGGCCGTGGCGTTGGAACAGGATTCCTCCCTGTTGGCGACGTACAACGAGCGACTGGATTTTATGCGCCACATTGTCGCCGAGGAGCTTGCGTTGCGTGGGCCGGATTTCACGTTGGAACAGCTCATCGAGCAGCAACAGCTCTTCAACCACGCGCTTGCCCTGTTTCAGGCAAAACGGTATGTAGACGCTGAAGCAGCGTTCAAACGTGTGATCGAGATCGCGGATGTCTTGCCGCAACCTTGGGCGAACCTGGCCGGGTGTTATATGTGGCAAGAGCGCTACGATGAAGCCGAAGCCGCGCTCCGTCGCGCGCTAGAGATCGATCCAGACTACCCGCTGGCGCAGGAAAACCTCCTCTATCTGCCCACGGTTCGCCAGTATGGCCTGGCGGCTCTGAAAACTTCGATCAAACCGGCTTTTGCGGAAGGCCAGATTTCTCGCAGTGTCATTTTTACGGAGTAAAGGGGAATAAACCAGGAGGTTTCAATGGGCGCAGAATACGATCTCGTGGAAGCTCCCTTTCTCCGACAACTTCAAACCCTCGGCTGGACCACCCTCGAAGGCGACACCGACGTTCCCTATCTCACCGAGCGCGAGAGTTTCAAGGACGTGCTGCTCAAAAGCCGCCTGCGGGACGCCTTGCGTCGCATCAACCTGGACAAAGCACCACCTGGCGGTGGGGTTGGCCAGCCCTGGTTGGAAGAGGCCCACCTCGATCAGGCTGTAGGCATCCTGGAACGCCTGGGCCAGCACGGCCTCATCCCCAACAACAAAGCCGCGACACACTTGCTGCTCAAAGGTACCGTGCTCGAAGGGCCGGATGGCGAACCGCGCACCGTGCAGTACATCGACTTCGAGCACCCGGAGCGCAACGACTTCCTGGCGATCAACCAGTTCCGCGTCTGGCCGCAGTGGGGGACGGATCAGCGCGGCTCCATCATCCCCGACATCGTGCTCTTCGTCAACGGCATCCCCCTCGTCGTCATCGAAGCCAAGTCTCCCAACCTGGAGAACCCGCTGAACGAGGCCATCACGCAACTGCTGCGCTACTCCAACCAACGGGAGGACGCCACACCTGGCGGTGTGGATGCGCCAGTCGGAACTGGCGTCGAACCGGAAGGCGCGGAGCAGCTTTTCCACTACGCGCAACTTACCATCGCCACTTGTATGGAAACCGCCCGGCTAGGCACGGTTGGCGCGGGGTACCGCCATTACCTGGAATGGAAAGACCCGTATCCCAGCACGCCCGCGCAGGTTGCGCAGGGCCTCGGATTAGCGGAAGATGACCTCGCGAAGGGTGCGCTCAAGAGCCAGCACATCCTCGTCGCCGGGATGCTGCGCCCGGAGCTGCTGCTCGACATCGTGCGCTGCTTCACCCTCTTCACCGAGGTAGACGGACGTGAGGTCAAGATCGTGCCGCGTTACCAGCAACTACGCGCCGTCTACAAAGCCATCGAACGGTTGCAGACCGGAAAAACTAAAGCGGAGGATGGCGAATTCGACAGACGAAGCGGCATTATCTGGCACACGCAAGGCTCCGGCAAAAGCCTCAGCATGGTTTTCCTGGTGCGCAAGATGCGCACGCTGCCGGTGCTACAACGCTTCAAGATCGTCGTCGTCACCGACCGCACCAAGCTGGAAAAGCAGTTAGCAGATACTGCGACGCTCACCGGCGAACCGCTCCAACGGGCGAAGAGCGTGAACAAGCTCGAGGCCCTGCTCCGCGAACCGGGCGCGGGTCTGGTCTTCGGGATGATCCAGAAGGCGCAGGACCGCAGCCAGCGACGCCGCGCACCGGGGAAAACCGAAACGTGGGGGCTACTGAACCCCTCCGAAGAAATCCTGCTCCTGGTGGACGAGGCCCACCGCTCGCACACCAACACCCTCCATGCCAACCTGGAAGAGGCGTTGCCCCATTGCGCGATGATCGGCTTCACCGGCACGCCCATCTTCGAGGAAGACAAAAAGCCCACCCACGAAATCTTCGGCCCGTTCATCGACACCTACACCCTGCGCGAATCCCAGGACGACGGCGCGACCGTGCCCATCCTCTACGAAGGGCGCAAGATGCCGGGCGACGTGGCCCAACGCGAGCACCTGGATGCCGTGTTCCAGGAGACCTTCTGGGAGTACACCGAGGAGGAACGCGAGGCCATCAAGCGCAAATACGCCACCACGGGCGACGTGCTCGAAGCCGAGAAACTCATCGCGGCCAAAGCACGCGATATGCTGCGCCACTACGTCACCACCGTGATGCCCAATGGCTTCAAGGCTCAGATCGCGGGCGTGAGCCGGTTGGCCGCCGCGCGCTATCAAGCGGCCCTGGAAGATGCGCTGCCCGATCTCGTGGCTGAACTGGAAGCGCTGGCTGCCGCGCCGGTCGAAGTGCAGCGAGCGTCCGCCCTGGCGGCGGCTCTGCCACATCTGGAGCGCGTGCGGCGGCTGCGTTTCGTGGCCGTTGTCTCCGGGAGTCACAACGACAAACCCATCATCAAACGCTGGACTTCGGCGCATCAGCAAGAACTGGACGTCGAAGACTTCAAGAAGCCCTTCGATCCGGTCAAGGGGGAAGGCTTTACAGCGATGATCGCCGTGCAGGGGATGCTGCTCACCGGCTTCGACGCGCCCGTCGAGCAAGCTCTTTACATCGACCGCCTGATGCAGGGCTACGAACTGCTGCAAGCCATCGCCCGCGTCAACCGCACCTACACCCACAAAGAGGCCGGGCTGGTCGTGGATTACTATGGCCTGGCGCGTTACGTCAAAGAGGCATTGGACGTCTACACGGTGGGGGAGCGGCGAGGCGCATTCCGCTCCATCCTGGAGCAATTGCCCAAGCTCGAAGCGCGCTACCGGCGCGTGTTGGGGTTGTTCGCCGGCCTGGACATCCACGACACCGACGCCTGCGTCCATCTGCTGCGCGATGCCCGGCTGCGGGCGCAATTCACCGTCGCGCTGGGCGACTTCCTGCAAACGCTCGACACCGTGCTCCCGCGTCCCCAGGCGTTGCCCTACGTGGACGACGCGCGCCAACTCGGTCTCATCCGCACCCTGGCCCGCAACCGCTATCGCGACGAACAGCTCAACATCGCCGGGGCTGAAGCCAAAGTCCGCCGGTTGATCGACGAGCACGTCATCGGGCAGGGCATCGATCCCACCATCCCGCCCATCGACATCCTGGCGGCTGAATTCGAGAAGCACGTGGGGACGCTGCCTTCACCCCGTGCTCAGGCTGCCGAGATGGAATTCGCCATCCGGCACCACATCAGCCAACGCTATCAGGAGGACCCGGTCTATTATCGCAAACTCAGTGAGCGACTGGAAGACATCCTCCAACGTTTCGCCGACAACTGGCAGGCCCAGGTCGAAGCCCTGAAGACCTTGCTACGCCAGCACACCACGACCCAGGCCGAAGTCAGCCGCGAAGAAAAACGGATGCAGCCCTTCCTGCGGCTTTTGCGTGAGGCCTCGCCGGTACAGGATCACGAGCGGCTGGCCCACGCCACAGTAGAGCTGGTCAATGCCCTGATCCGGCCCGAAGTGCAGCGCGTGGACTTCTGGCGCAATCGCGCCGCGCAGGCTGAGTTACGCAGCCGCGTCGCCCAATACCTGGATGACCGCGGCCTGGTTCCCTACGATCAAGTCAAGGCCCTGGCCGATCAGATTGTCCAGACCGCCAAAGCGAACCATATGCTTCTCGTGGCATAATCTGCGCGGGCGCGGGCGTCAACGCCCGCGCGACGTTATCGCGCCCGCTGAAGCGGGCTTGCGGCCAGCCCCGTTCACGGGGCGTGAACCCGTCGCCCGGCGGTTGACCGCCGGGCAGTGGGCGATGATGGAGGGATTTGTGGAGGGATTGGGGTATGAGTGCTCCCTCCCGCACGGGCGTCAACGCCCGCGCGACGTTATCGCGCCCGCTGAAGCGGGCTTGCGGCCA
>JBNGDO010000255.1:4331-5166 GCA_049975385.1 Anaerolineae bacterium
GCCCCGTTCACGGGGCGTGAACCCGTCGCCCGGCGATTGATCGCCGGGCATGCCGCCGAATGAAGACCATTGAAAATCCTGACCTTTGAAGACCTGACCCTGGAAATCCGCGAAAGCCCGCGTCGAAGCACGCTCGAACTGATCGTCGAGCGTGACGGCAGCCTGATCCTGATGACGCCGCCCGGCGTCCCCCAAGCGACGCTGGAAGCCTTTGTCGAAGAGCGCAGCGAATGGCTGTACACCAAACTCATCGAAAAAGAGCAGCAAGCGCGCCTGCACGATCCACGGCAATACGCCAACGGTGAGGGCTTCTATTACCAGGGGCGCAGCTACCGGCTCAAGATCGTGGCCGCGACGGAACAGAAACCGTCCTTGCGTCTACATCAGGGGCGCTTCACCTTGCGACAAGACGCTTTACCTCAGGCGCGGGAGCATTTCATCCAGTGGTACACGCGGCATCTGCCTCCCATCCTGGGTGAGCATCTGGCGAACCTTACCGAACGTATCGGCGCAACCCCACGCGAGATGCACATTCAAGACCTGGGCTACCGTTGGGCCTCCGCCAACCGGCGCGGGCATCTCTACTTCCACTGGCGGGTGGCGATGCTGCCCTACCGGATGAGCGAATACCTCGTCGCGCACGAGCTTGTCCATCTGCGCGAGCGGTATCACACGCCGGCCTTCTGGGAACGCCTGGAACGTGTGCTGCCGGATTACGATGAGCGGCGAGACTGGTTAGCCCAAGAGGGTGGGAAGTATGATTTGTGAGGTGGCGCTATGGCAGCAATTCCCGGAGGTGAATTAGGAAGTAGAGCAAGAGCAATGGAAGTGACCG
>JBNGDO010000256.1:0-5025 GCA_049975385.1 Anaerolineae bacterium
GCAGCGGTGCTTTTCCCGCACCCGCGCGGCGGGTTACACCTAGCCGTTGGGCGGCCCGAACGTCCCAACCAAGCAGAACCAAGGAGGGCAGAAATGAGCAAGACGCACAAGGTTTCCATCGTATTGGCATTGGCCATGCTGGCAGCGTTGGGGGTAAGCCTGATTCGCGGGTGGCCTCCGCTGGCAATCGCCGCCGGGCAGGCACAGCCCCTCGAAAGCGACGCGCTTTTCTTCGTCGGCGGCTCGCAGGCGAGCATTCAACGGGTGGCGGCAAGCGAACCGAGGCGACTAACGGAGCAAGCCGCATCGGTGGCCACCGAGAGTATTCAGATCGAGACCGCGATGTGCAAGGTCTTTGGCCTACACGACTCACCAAACGGCCATTGGATTGCTGTGGACGTTGGCTGCGCGGCGAGGTCTCACACGCTGCTGCTCGAAGTCGCCACAGGTCAGGTGCGCCCGGCGGAGCCGGAACCCTGGCGCGAGAGTTTCTTCCTCAACTGGGCTACCGACGGCGACTCGTTCTTACTGCGCGTAGACCCCATCGGCGACGATCTCATCCTGCTGGTGAACGCGCGGAACGGCCGGTTCGAGCAAATGGACACGCCGCCTTTCACCTACGATGTCGCGTTCTCGCCGGACGGCAAGCGGGTATTGTACGCCATCAGTCGAGGGCTGGGCTTCGGCAGCGAGGTGTGGATGATGGATCGAAATGGGCGTAACAGGGAGCAGATCATCCACGACCCGGCGCACATCATCGCTTACCCACGCTGGTCGCCGACCGGGGAGGCCATCGCCTACGTTCGTATGCCGGACAGCAACGTGCCCTTCACCGTTGGTGAGTTGGTGTTGGCGGACGGGAACGGACGCAACGAGCGGGTGATTGCTCCGGCAGACGCCGGGCACGGCTATCCGCCGGTCTGGTCACCGGACGGGCGGCAGGTGGCATTCGTGGTGCGGGAGAACCCAGAGGACGGTGCCGCAGATATTGCTGCACTCTACTTGGAGAGCAACGTCTACCTGGCAGACGCGGCGTCGGGAGGCGTGCGGGCGGTGACACGGTTCGAGGGTGCGCTGACCGATGGGCCGGCGTGGTCGCCGGACGGGACGTGGCTGGCGTTCAGCACTGATGCTGGCGGCGTGGCCGATGTGTGGCTGGTGGAGGTCGCCAGCGGCGAGGTACAGCAAGTCACCCGCAGTGCAAATGCGCGTTGCCCGGTGTGGCTGGCGGGCGAAAGGCGATAGGAGGACGAGGGATGAGACAGATCAACGTTTTGACAGTTGTTACATTGGTATCCATTCTTGGGCTGGCGGCGTGCGATTCGCGGACCGCTCCCACGTCCGTTTTGCCCACGCCTATATCCATTATTCCGTCAGTGACCCCACAGCCTACTCCAACGCAGACCCCAACTGTAACGCCTTCCCCATCGCCTACCGAAATGCCTACAGCAACACCTACCCTGACCCCGCTTCCGACACCTTTGCCGGACCCGCTGCTGAGCGGACAAATAGGCTTTGTAGCCTATGACGTTGATGTGGAGCCCTGTGAGGGAAGTCCAGATGGGAACGGCTTTTACTACTTCAACCTTTACACGATTGCACCCGATGGCTCTAACCTGCGGCATTGGGGCGAGTTTACGACTCGCAACCTGGTCCTATCCTGGTCTCCCGACGGCGGCCGGGTACTCTTGCATGCACTGGTAGAACATCGCCCCTTCCCTGGTCGCCACGGATTGTATCTCTTGGAAGCCGTATCAGCAGAAACCGTGGTAACCAGCACATTTGCCCTTGAAGAAAGGGGATTGTACTTGGGTAGTCACCGAGGTGAAGTCGTAGCGTGGTCATCGGATAGCCAAGAAGCGGCTGTGTCTATCTTTGCCTGGGATGCTGTGAGCGGCGCAGTAAATGACGACGATATCTACCTACTGGAAGTGATTTCGCGCTCTTTGCGTCCCCTAATCGCTACGCCTGCTCACGAGAGCATCCTTTCCTGGTCGCCGGACAGGAATTGGCTGGCCTACGTTCAATGGGAGGGACCAGAACGTGAGCCACAGCGAATGCGCTTGGTGGTTTCCCGGATAGATGGTTCTGAACCGAGAGAGGTGCTTTGCTGTGGGGTTTTCCCCACCAACTTCCACTGGTCGGCCGACAGTCGCCAACTGATTTTCCCCGCCTTCGACGGCGAATCAATGCATCTCACTGCGGTAGACATTGAGCGCGAGCAGCCCTTCGACGTCGCCCAACTGCCGTCCAGCGTAACTCGGGCAGACCTCTTGCGCGGACCTGGATACAGTAGACCTTTTGACGTTGCTCAACTGCTGCCTATCACGCCCCTGCTCTACCCATCCCCAGACAGCAGCCGCTACGTGATGGCGTTGGAGGTAGAAGGGCAAACCGACATCTTCGTCGTCAACGCCGACGGCGGTGGCTTGACCAACCTGACCCGCCATCCGGCCAACGACGATTCGCCGGTCTGGTCGCCGGATAGCCGGCACATCGCCTTCGTTTCCAATCGAGGGGGCGCACCTTGGCTCCGGCAACTCTACGTGATGCGAGCCGACGGCAGCGACGTGCGGCTAGTCAGCGACAAATGTGTGGGGCCGTTCTTCTGGTGGGCGGTTCCGGGCGAGGAGGGAGAATGATGAACAGCAAAATCTGTAGATACCTGCTCCGATTCAGCGTTTTTGCGCTGTGCGGGTTGACGGTGATGACGACGTTAGTTACGCCGGCTTCGTCGCGCTCCGCCGCTCCGCAACAAACCACCGCTTTTCTGAGCGCGCCCTACTACGGCTCTACGCGGCTTTCGTCAATCTTTGACCACGATGTCCAGCCGAACCATATCTTGGCATTCACAGGCGCAGCGGCTCACCGAGACAACTGCCCGTGTCCCCCTGGTCGTAATTGTGTACATCCCACCTTTGGCACAGCGTACTACAGTTGCGACATCAACGACTATCTGTACTACGATGATCACAACGGTGTTGACTACGTGCTTCGCTATGCCTATGTTCGCGCTGCTGCGCCAGGCACGGTGGCGCGAGCCGATTGGGCGAACGTAAATCACCAAGCCAGTTACGGCCTTCACGTGCGCATTGACCACGACATCAACGGTGACCGCATTACCGATTACCAGACCATCTACGGCCATATGAGCGTCCTGCGCGTACAGATGGGAGACGAAATCCCCGCCAGCGCTGACGAATTCACGCATATTGTTGGCATCAGCGGCAACACGGGCTGGTCGTCTGGCCCCCACCTGCACTTCGAGGTGCGAAACGCCGCCGGAGCAGCGGTGGATCCCTACGGCCCAGACCGCAACCCCGACCACAAGCTGTGGATCGAGCGACCCTCCATCGACCCGCACGTCATCTATACCTCCGGTGACCGTCCGCTCACTGCCCCACCCATCGTCGAGAACGAATCCGGCTACGTCACCGTCGACGACGGCAGCACGAATTACTCCGAGACTCCTGGCTGCTGGACCGTGGACAACACGGCCGGCTGGGCCGGCGACCATCGCTATCGGGATGTGCCGGACGGCAACTGCACGGCCACCTGGAATTTCCCCTCGAGCCAATCGCCTGGCTATTACAATGTCTTCGCCTATGTGCCCAGTATCCACGCCACAACGGACGCCGCACAGTATACAATTCGTCACACCGAGTCTCCCTCTCGTCCGTGGAGCAAGCAGACCGCCTGGGCCGCGGTAAACCAACTGGTCTATCCGAATGACTACCATCCGTCGTCCTGGGTTTACGTCGGCACGTATTACTTCAACGACCAGTACGGCACAGACTACGTGCGGCTGGAATCGCAGCCCCTGGATCCGGTCGGCACGGCCAGGATGGCAGCGGACGCGGTGCGATTCGCTCCCGTGGTGTATCGCACGTACCTGCCCCTCGTGATGAAACGCTGGCCGCCGATTCCGGACACGCCGGTGCTGAACTCGATCTACAATCCCGATAACGATGGCAACTACACGGTCAGTTGGCAAGCGGCCTACCTGGCCGACACCTACATCCTGCAAGAAGCAACCAATGCCAGTTTCGTGGGTGCGGTGACGCGCTACTTCGGCACGGGAACGTCGTGGTCGGCGATCGACAAAGCGGTGGACACGTACTACTACCGGGTGAAGGCGCGCAATTCCTGGGGCGACAGCGGCTGGAGCAACGTTCAACAGACCAGTGTTCTGCCGCCGCCTACGTGGTTTTACGCTGTGGCCGATACGATGGTGGCGGAAGGCTACCCCAATTCCAACTGGGGAACCAGCGAGGACATGTGGGCCGGATACGACGCCAGTTTGAACCCGGATGGCAAGAGGGTGCGCGCTCTGGTGCGCTTCGACCTGTCTGCAATTCCGTCCGGCACGCCCATTAACCAAGCCACGCTGTGGCTGTATCTGCGAAGGTCCTACGACGTTCCGGATCAGTGGCGGACGATCACCACGTACCGCGCTACTGCCTCGTGGGCCGAGAGGGGAGTGACGTGGAATACGCGGCCTTACTATAGCGGGGCGTATGGCTCCGCTTCCATCAAGCACGCTACCTGGGGCTGGTACACCTTCGATGTCACCGGGCTGGCGCGTGCGTGGGTGAACGGGAGTTACTCCAACTACGGCATCATCGTCCGGGGGCCTGAGTCTTCTGCCGATCCCAACTGGCGGGGGTTCTGCACCCGTGAACACACTCAAGGGTGTGGGGCGTGGCTTCAGATCACATACAGTGGAACGATGGGGGCGCTGGCCCCTCCGGAAGCTCCGAATGCCATGCCGGAGACGTTCCGCTCACCACTGCCTGTACCGGAGAGTCCAGACGCTATGCCGGAGATATTCCGCTCGCCGCTGCCTGTGCCGGAGCCATAGACAAGACGGTCAGAAGTAACAACTCCGTGGATGACGCTTCCCAGGCCGTCATGCGCCCCTCCCTCTGGCACGAGGTAGCTTCGACAGAGGGCAAGCGCATCACGGCCTGGTGGGTGAGGCGCCTCGTGGCGCAGGGAGTAGTGCGCGGTGCGCTTGCGCACGCG
>JBNGDO010000257.1:0-4788 GCA_049975385.1 Anaerolineae bacterium
GGTCCTTGCTGACGGTGACGCCGCCGGTGATGAACGGCCCGCCATCGTGCTGCCCATGCGTGGGGATGGGGAGCGCGTGCAGGTCGACGTCGTCGCCGGTGAGGATATTTGCCCGCCACGCCGCCTCGTCCGGGGAGACGGGCGCCGGATCTAAGCCGTTGGCCGGATCAAGCGCGCGGCCCATCGTGGTAGTCACCTCGCCGAGATCGCAGCCCAAGGCCAGCGCGGCCATCTCTGGATCGACAACCGCGCCGGCGAAGACGGGCCACGTGGCCTGGCCGGGATGTTCGAATAGTGCTGCGCCGTAGCCTTGGCGGGCCAGTGTCGCGGCCACGTTGGCCAATTCGTGCTTGAGCGCCACAGGTTGGGTAATGCGGTGAAGTTTCCCGGCTTGTTCCAGGCGTGCCATATAACTGCGTAAATTGTGAATGGGGGACATTGTTCCTTGTTCCTCCGCTGCGTCATGGGTGTGAAGCATGTTAAGTGGGGGTGTAGGGTGATAAATGTCATAGGGGATAGGGGAAGTACGGTTATTTTTTAGCGATAATTTGCATTATTACAGCTTTTAAGAATATAAAATGGGAAAAAATACCCGGTGTAAGGGCGGATAGCGTGTGTGTAAGCATTATTTCAGGTTAGAGGGGGGATTGAACAGTGTCATATATCACATGCTGCCTGCGTAAAGTGTAACTTGACGCTTGTGAAGTGACTCTTTAGTATGAGGGGCAAGGACGCGCAAGTTTAGGCCGTACGTGAAGACAGTCATTATCACGACTGTGAAGAGAGGGGCTGTGGTTGCCGATACAAATATAGGGACGCGCATCAAACGTCAGCGGAAACAGTTGGGGTTGAGTTTGCGTGCTTTAGCGAAAAAGACAAACTTGACGGCTTCGTTTTTGAGCCAGGTGGAGCGGGGTAAGACCAATGCGTCGATTGATTCCTTGCGCCGGATTGCGGAAGCGTTGGATGTGTCGATGTTGTACTTCTTGTCGGAGCCGCCCCGCGTCGAAACGCCGGTTCCCAGGGAAGGAGCGGATAAGGATGCCAGTGCGGCCTTGCCCGGCGAGCAGTATGTGCCAGTGGTGCGGGCTGATTGTCGCCCTAAGCTGATTTTGCCGAGCACGGGTGTGACGTATGAGTTATTGACGCCGGACTTGGCGCACAAGATGGAAGTTATCTGTGGCCATCTTTCTCCTGGGGTGGATAACATTGTACGGCCTTTGCGGGAGCCAACCGAGGAATGGATTTATGTGTTGGCGGGTGTCTTGTTGATCGAGTTGGAGATGGAAGAGCGCGTGGAAGCTTATGTGCTCAATCCAGGGGATGCCGTGTACTTTGAGGGGCGTGCGTTGCGACGGTTGGCATGCGCTACGGAAGAGGAAACGACATGGATATCGGTGATTACGCCGCCGGTCTTTTAAGGTGGTTTTCAAGGCGGGCGTTGATGGCCCGCCTTGAGGGCCGCGTAAGGGCGGGCGTTGATGGCCCGCCTTAAGGCGGGCATTGATGGCCGAGATTTTTAATCTAAGCGTGGTAGGCGTGATGGGATAGGCGTTGGTATGCAGCAACGCAGAAGCGGCTTAGCGCCAATTTTTGCGCGATTTTTGCAACGGGATGTTTTTTACGAGGGGGGAAGGTGAACGATGAAGCAATCGACATGCTGGGATGAATTTGCTACCGAATTGGACTTTATGAGCTTGCCGGTAGCCAGGCACGCGGTGCGCCGCTGGGTTCGTTATGAGAAAACGGCGGATGGCGTGCTCTTCCATTGCGAGACCGCGTCCGGCGCGCCGATGCGCTTCCGCGCGAGCGTGGTGCGCGATGACGTCGTGCGCTTCCGCGTCGGGCCGGAATTGGCCGAGATGCACGACAGTGAGATGTTGGTGCCGGATGCGTTGGGCGCCGAAACATGTCCCTTCAAGATCGAGGGGACCGAGGAGACCGTGGTGCTTTCTACCGCGCGGATGCGCGTGGTTTTTTCTCGTTTCCCGTGGCAGGTGCGCGTCTACGCCAAGGATGCGGAATTCCCCTTCTTCGCCGAGCGCATCGACGACCGCGCCTACGGCCCGGCCTATGAGACGCCGCCCCTGAGCATCCAGCCGCGCGAGGATGGCCGGCGCGTGTGGCACGAGGCGGTCGCGGTGCAGCCGGGCGAGGCCTTTTACGGCTTTGGGGAGCAGTTCAACGCGCTGGATAAATGGGGGCGCGAGATCGTCTCCTGGGCCATCGATTGCGGCAACGTGACCAGCACGCGCTCCTATAAAAACGTCCCCTTCTTTATGAGCAGCGCGGGCTACGGCCTCTTCATTCACTCCTCTGCGCCCATCGTCTATCGCGTGGGCAGCGAATCGGCGGTGACCTACAGCTTCGATGTGCTGGACGATGAACTGGACTATTTCCTCATCCACGGGCCGCGCTTCAAGCACATCCTGGCGCGCTACACGGAGCTGACGGGGCGCGCGCCACTGCTGCCCAAGTGGTCGTTCGGCTTCTGGATTTCGCGCTGTGGGTACAAAACCCGCGCGGAGGTCGAGGCCATCATCGACGAGATGCGGGCGCGCGGCTTCCCTTGCGATGTCATCAGCCTTGATCCGTGGTGGATGGGCGAGGCGCCGTGGTGTTCCTATGAGTGGGACACTGAGCAGTTCCCTGATCCCCAGGGGATGATGGCCGCGTTGCGTGAGCGGGGCGTGCGCACGTGTTTGTGGATTACGCCGTATGTGACCTCTGGCACGCACGCCTACGAAGAGGGCGTCGAGCAGGGCTATTTCCTCACGGATGCGGAGGGCGCCCTGGCCCCGGTCGAGGAGGCGTTCACCGGCGCGCGCGCAGCGGCGGTTGATTTCACCAATCCGGAAGCGAGGGCCTGGTTCCAGCGCGTGTTGGCGCGGCTGTTGGAGATGGGCGCGGCGGTCTTCAAGACCGATTTCGCGGAGCAAGCGCCGACGGACGCTCTCTATCACGATGGGCGCGACGGCCTGACGATGCACAACCTCTATCCGCTGCTCTATAATGGCGCGGTCTTCGAGCTGACCGCGCGAAAATTCGGGCGGGGGCTGACGTGGGGCCGCTCTGGGTATGCGGGATCGCAGCGTTACCCGGTGCAGTGGGGCGGCGATAGTTACGCCTCGTTCGATCAGATGGTGGGGCAGATGCGCGGCCTGCTCAGCTACGGGATGAGCGGCGTACCCTTTTGCAGCCACGATGTGGGCGGCTTCGACTGTCCGCCGCGTGTCTTTGATGCCTGTATGCCGGAGGGCGCTACCCTGCCCGGCGATACCATCGCGGCGTGGTGGGATGCCTTCGGCGAGAATTTCGAGGCGGCCAGCGCGGATCGCGACGCCGAGGTCTACATCCGCTGGTTGCAGTTTGGCGTCTTTTCCTCCCACCTGCGCGCGCACGGCAAGCAGCCGCGTGAGCCGTGGGAATACGGCCCGGAGGCGACCAAGATCGCGCATCGCTATCTAACGCTGCGTTATCGGCTGCTGCCCTACATCTACACCCAGGCGGCGCGCTCGTGCGAGACTGGCCTGCCGATGGTGCGCCCGTTAGTGCTGGATTATCAAGAAGATCCCAACGTGGCCCAACTGGATTTGGAATATCTGTTTGGGGATAGCTTGCTAGTCGCGCCGCTCTTCACCCACGCGCACGAACGGCAGGTCTATCTGCCGGCGGGGCGCTGGGTCGATTACTGGAGCAAAGAGGTGGTTGAGGGCGGGCGCTGGATCACCGTGGAGGCGCCGCTGGAGAAGCTCCCGCTGTGGGTCAAGGCTGGCCACATCATCCCCCTGGGGCCGATGATGGACTACGTAGACCAGAAGCCGCTCGATCCGCTGACGTTGGAGATCTACGCGCCGGAGGATGCGGGCGAGCTGATCATCCGCGACGAGGATCAGCCGGACATCGTCGTGCGCTACGCCCGGGAGGACGGTGAACTCCGCATCAGTGTGACCGGCGCGCCCGGCGACGTCAAAGTCCACGTGTTTGGGGAAGATGTGCCGTGGCAGTTGGTGGATTGATTGAAGGAGAGCGTGATGCGTCATACGTCATACGTCATCAAGCGCGCGAAAGTGAGTTAGATTTGATGCTTTATCCATTTGATGCTTTGTTATTTGCCGCTTTGTTGCTTTGCTAATGTTTGACCTGGCGATTCGCGGCGGCACGCTGGTGACGGCGGGCGAAATCTTGCAGGCCGACCTGGGCGTGGAGGATGGACGCATCGCCTGCATCGGGCGGGATGTGCGCGGGCGCGAGGAGATCGATGCGTCGGGCCTGTTGGTGCTGCCCGGCGCGATTGATCCGCACGTGCATTTGGCCATGCCCACGGGCGTGACGCGCTCCGCCGACGACTGGCGCAGCGGCACCATCGCGGCGGCATGCGGCGGCACGACGACGGTGATCGACTTTGTGGAGCCGGAGCCGGGCGAGCGCCTGGCCTCGGCCTTAGAGAAGCGGCGCGCGGAAGCCGCCGACGCGGTGATCGATTATGGGCTGCATATGACCATCACCGACGCGCGGGAAGAGACATTGGCGCAGATCTCCGACATTGTAGCGGCGGGCGTACCGACCTTCAAAACTTACACGGTCTACGAGGGCTTCCGCCTGGACGGTGGGCAGCTTCTGGCTGTGATGGCGGCCGTGCGCGATGCGAAGGGGATGGTGCTGACGCACTGCGAAGATGACGCCATCGTGCGGTCGCGCACCGAGGCGCTGTTAGCGGCGGGCGAGACCGGCCCTGGCGCCTACCCGCGCAGCCGGCCTATCCCCGCCGAGGCGGCGGCGATCACG
>JBNGDO010000258.1:0-4570 GCA_049975385.1 Anaerolineae bacterium
GAAAAAACACACTATGCAGAGAACCAGTGGCATTATGGCGCTTACTTCAGGGGGCAGGAAGGCTATTGGCCACATTATCGAGGGCCCGGAGGTGATGCTCTAACAGCGCTATTCTCAGGAGGGATTGCCAATTGGACGTGGTGGGGGGCATGGTATCATGTGTTAGCTACTCCCAAGACTTTTTTAATTTTTGCTGCACCACATGCATGGGTGGGAAACAATTACGAAGCAACCTTCATGGTTGTTTGGTAAATTGACTTCAGATGATAAATGAGGAGGGCAATATGCGAAAGAAACTACTACGGCCTGCTGCTATTGGAATAGTCTTGATTGTGATTTTGGTTGCGGCTTACGGATATGTTGGCGCAAAGAAAGCACCACAACTCTTGTTGACGCAACTATTGATCCAAGAAGACAGCCTACCAGAAGGGGCAACAGTACAATCTGGACCTCATATCCTTAACAATATGCCAGGTCCACTTTCCCACGTCACTTTACCATTTCAATCCGAAGGTTTCGTGGTCGCAGCCAACACGGACATTCTGTATCCTATTGTTTTGGCGAATGGCGACCCAGGCTATGTGTATGTCGCGAACATTGTTTACCAATTTAAGGATGCGGCGCAGGCGAAAGCTGTTCTGCAACGCCAACCCGAATTCTTGATGCGGATTCACAAACCCGGATTCCACGAGGTCACTGTGGTGGAATTGGAGCGATTGACGACGGCTTACGAGGGAACGTTCATTTGCCAGCAGTATTCTCTGGATAATAACGATAATCAAGTTCCTTTTGGCGAAGGTCTCGACCTTGAGACTTGTTCCTTCTTTGGTGTCAAAGACAACCTGCTCACATTCCTGATGTTGGATGGTTTCTACATTCGCGACGCAACATCACAACAAATACTTGAGGATTTAGCAATAAAGTTACTCGAACGTTGAGCGAACGCATCTATTAACCTCGCTGCACACACACGTCTGCCAGACACTACATCCGGGCAAGATAAAGGTTATCTTTGCCCGGATGTTTGTTTGAAGTTATCTCCCAACCTTGACAAAATCGAAATCCATTATAATATATGAGCAATCATTCATATATCGAGGATAACACAATGACAGATTCACCAGAAACACCAATCACCATACTCGACGAACACACCGCCGAGCGGTTGGCGTGTACTTTCAAGGCGCTCAGCGATCCCACGCGCGTGCGCATCATCGCCGCGCTTGCCGAACGCGAATTGTGCGTCCACGAGTTAGCGGAAGCGCTCGATATGAGCCATTCAGCGATTTCCCACCAGTTGATGACCTTACGGGAGATGCGTCTCGTCCGCTTCACCAAAGAAGGCCGTCACGTCTTCTACGCGCTCGACGACGACCACATCGGCAGACTCTTCCGGCAAAGCCTGGAGCATATACAGCATGAGTAGTAGACGGTATACAGTAGACGGTAGACTGGGAGCAGTATCGAGGCGACAATGACAGAGACCAAGACTTACAAGATTGCGGGGCTTTCGTGCATCGATTGCGCAGGGCGGATTCAGGCTGCCGTGGGGCAACTGGACGGCGTCGACAAGTGCGAAGTAGATCACAGCACGGGCAAATTGACCGTGTGGTTTGCCGTGCCTGAAGTCGACACTACGCCCATCGCGCAAATCGTCGAGGAGACCGGGCACAGCCTGGTCACGGAGCGCCGTCACACACCGGAAGGCCATCCCATCGCGCAATTCGCGCGCTTTCTGCTCGGCTCACGGGAAACGACACTGACGTTCGCCGCAGCAGCGCTGACGCTGGCAGGACTGGCGCTGGCGCTCTTCGGCGTCCCCGGCATCGCGCCAACGCTGCTCTTCGCGGCGGCCATCGCTGTGGGCAGCTATCCTGTAGCGAAACACGCCTTCCAGGAAGTGTGGATCGCGCGCAGCCTGGGCATCAACACGCTCATGGTTATCGCCGTGACCGGCGCGATGGTCATCGGCGAGTGGGCTGAAGCGGCGATTGTCGTCGTCCTCTTCGCGCTCGGCGAGGCGCTGGAAAGCTACGCCACCGAACGCGCGCGCAATGCACTGGAAAGCCTGCTCGATCTCGCGCCGCCCGTCGCCCTGCGCCTGCACGCCGACGGGACAACCGTGGAAGTCCCCGTGGAGCATTTGGGTGTCGGCGAGCGTGTACGCGTCCGCCCCGGCGACCGCGTCAGCGTGGATGGCATCATCCGCGCCGGTCAAAGCGCCATCGACCAGGCCGCCATCACCGGTGAGAGCGTCCCCGTGGACAAAGGCCCCGGCGACGATGTCTTCGCGGGCACGCTCAACACCTTCGGCGCGCTGGAAATCGAGGTGACGCGGCTGGCAGCGGATAACACCCTGAGCCGGATGATCACGCTGGTCGAGGAGGCGCAGTCGCGGCAAGCGCCCGTGCAACGCTTCGTGGACCGCTTCGCGCGCGTCTACACGCCGGTCGTCACGCTTATGGCCGCGCTGGTCGCCGCCGCTCCCCCCTTGTTCTTCGGGCAGCCCTTCTGGGGCGATAGTGGCTGGCTGATGCGCGCACTGCAACTGCTCGTCATCGCCTGCCCGTGCGCGCTCGTTATTAGCACACCGGTCAGCGTCGTCAGCGCGCTCACCAACGCCGCCGGGCGCGGCGTGCTCATCAAGGGTGGGCGCTATCTGGAACTGCTGGGGCGCGTGCAAGTGTTCGCCTTCGACAAGACCGGCACGCTCACCGAAGGCCGTCCCGTCACCACAGACGTCCTCAATGTCTGCACCGATGCCAACTGTAGCAACGGCCTGCCCTACGCGGCGGCGCTCGAAGCGCAATCGTCGCATCCGCTGGCGCGCGCGCTCGTCGCCGAGGCGCAGGCGCAGAAGATGACGCTCCCACCTGCGCAGGAGGTCAACCTACTCAGCGGGCGCGGCGTCACCGGACGGGTCAACGGCGCGCGCGTCACCGTCGCCAGCCACCCTTACTTCGACACGGAAATCCCCCACCCTGCCATCGTCTGCACGGAAGCAGACCGCCTGTCCGCTGAAGGCAAGACCGTGATGCTCATGAGCCACGACGACGCCCAGGGCAACGCGGGGGTCTGCGCCGTCTTTGCCGTCGCCGATACTGCGCGCTCGACGAGCCGCCAGGCCATAACAGAGCTGCACTCGCTCGGCGGCATCCGCACGGTGATGCTCACCGGCGACAGTCGCCCGGTCGCCGAGGCCATCGCCGCGCAGGTGGGCGTGGACGACGTCCGCGCCGGGCTGCTGCCGGAGGAAAAGGTCGCCGCCATCCGCGCACTGACCGAGGATGGGCGCATCACGGCGATGGTAGGCGACGGCGTGAACGATGCGCCCGCGCTGGCCCAGGCCGACGTCGGCATTGCCATGGGTGGGGCGGCATCCGCGCAGGCGATGGAGACTGCGGATGTGGTGCTGATGGGCGACGATTTGCAACAGTTGCCCTTCGTCGTGGGGTTGAGCCGTCGCGCGCGCCGCGTCATCGGCGCAAATATCGTGCTCGCGTTGGGGATCAAGGCGGTGGTGTTCGCGTTAGCCATCGCGGGCGTGGCGACGCTGTGGATGGCGATTGTGGCCGATGTGGGGGCATCGCTTGCCGTCATCCTGAACGGGATGCGACTGCGACGCGATAATTTTTATCAGCAGATTTAGCAGATTAAGCAGATTGTCTGAAAAATCTGCTAAATCCGCTTAATCTGCTGATGAGAAATTTACAGGACCCCTAACCCCATCAAGACACCCATCACCACAAAGGCAGCAGCGGAGATTTTGAGCAGCAACTTTTCGGGAATCCAGCGGGTCAACTGCTGACCACCGATCACGCCGAGGGCGGTCACCACGGTCAATGCGAGCGCGCCGCCGGCGAACACCGGCAGCGCCGCCTGCTTGCTCGCCAGGCCCAACACGGCCAACTGCGTCTTGTCGCCCAGTTCGGCAAAGAAGAGCAGCGTGAACGTCGTCCCGAATGCCTGCCAGTTCAATTTGGCGCGACCGGCATCATCCGCACACGCGACGTCCGTTTCACATTCCTCGGCCTGTGGTTTCGCCGCCTCACGCCAGATCAGCAGCCCCATCACCACAAACGCCGCCGCCGCAACGAGGCGAATCACCTCCGCCGGGATAAATTCGCCCAACACCCGCCCGCCGACCGCGCCCAACGCCGTCACCGCCGTCAGCGCCAGGCTGCCGCCAAAGAAGACAGGCCACGGACGGCGGAACTTGCACGTCTGCGTCATCACCGCCAATTGGGTTTTGTCGCCCAGTTCGGCGATAAAGACCAGGCCGAAAGCCGATAATAGTGCGCTCCAATTCATACTTTTCCTCAATAACCTCAACGGATTGAACAAATTGAACGGATGAAAGCGACATCCGAACAGACAAAAATTATACCACTATTGCGCTTGACATTTTTCGCAATTCGCATATAGTAGACACAATTGAGTACGCCAACAGCGTCGAACCGGAAAAGTAGCGTTAATACGCGCGCCAGAGATGTGGACGTGTGAGCAAAAAACGCTCACATGGGTGAGAGTCCACTCGCAAACGGCAAACGTGAATGGGCCGGGGAGCTGC
>JBNGDO010000259.1:0-1397 GCA_049975385.1 Anaerolineae bacterium
TTGCAGTTCTGCCCCTTGTTTAGAAACCACCTGAAGAGTCTTGCCGCCGGTACTAAGGTATATGCAACAAACCGATCGCACATTGCCAGCGCGTTAGTGCCTCTTCCAAAGGCTTTCGAACAACGCGCCATCGCCACCGCCCTGTCGGATGCGGACGCGCTGATCGAATCCCTCGACCGCCTGATCGCCAAAAAGCGCGCCATCAAACAGGCCGCCATGCAACAACTCCTCACCGGCCAGACCCGCCTGCCCGGCTTCAACGGCGAGTGGGAGACGAGGCGGTTGGGGAATCATGTGAGTTTCCTGAAAACTGGCACGAATTCCCGCGCCGAACTTACCAGTAATGGTCGCGTCGCATACCTGCACTATGGAGATATTCATGTTCGATCCAGCGTCACACTGAACCCGAACGCCGTAACAACGCCGCATATTGCGGCTTCGAAAGTGCGCCATCTGGACAAGTTGGCGCCGGGCGACTTGGTGTTCGTGGACGCATCGGAGGATCTCGAAGGTGTCGGAAAGTCCGTCGAAATTATCGACGTGCCAAAAGAGGGCATGGTTGCTGGACTGCACACCATCGCAGCACGATTCGATAAGGACGTGCTCGCCGACGGATTCAAGGCTTACTTGCAGTTTTGTCCGCAGTTTATCGGCACCCTTCGACGGTTGGCGGCGGGCACGAAAGTTCTTGCCACTAATCGGCAACACCTAGCGAGCGTTGAGATGGAGCTTCCTTGTGTAGCGGAGCAGCAGGCCATCGCTGCCGTCCTCTCAGACATGGACGCGGAAATCGAGACCCTGGAACGCCGCCGCGACAAGGCCCGCCAGATCAAGCAGGGCATGATGCAGCAGCTCCTCACCGGGCGGGTTCGGCTGGTGACGCCGGAGGTGGCCGCATGAGCGATGCCCGGCCGACCTCCATTCGCATCTTTCTCGCCGAGGGTGTGCCGGAGGGATTGCGCATTGTCGAGAAATCCAACTGGACCGGGCGGGCCGTGGTCGCCGGACGTGCCCAGCTTGGCCGGGCGCTGGCCCGGGACGAGCTGAATCAACCCGGCGTCTACGTGCTCACAGGGCCGGCGGAAGAAGGCGCACCACGACTGTATGTTGGTGAGGCCGATGTGCTGCGCGAGCGTTTGCGTCAGCATGTCGCGGGCAAGGACTTCTGGACACGGTTTGTTGCGTTCACCAGCACCAACGAGGGGCTGAACAAGGCCCATATCCGCTACCTGGAGGCGCGGCTCGTGAAGCTGGCGAAAACCGCCAATCAATGGAGTCTCGATAACAGTACTGCGCCTTCACCACCGCCCCTTTCTGAACCGGACCGGGCCGATGCCGAGTGGTTTTTGCAGGAAATGCTGGTGATTTTTCCGCTGTTGGGTGTCGACGCGTTCGAG
>JBNGDO010000259.1:1497-4239 GCA_049975385.1 Anaerolineae bacterium
GTTCGAGGGCTCGCAGGCCCGGGCCACGGAAGTGGCCTCCATTCACGAGTACATGCGCGATCTCAGGCAACAGCTCAGGGAACGTGATGTGCTCCGGGTCGAGGGGGACAGCCTGATCTTTACCCAGGATTTTCGTTTCAACTCGCCGTCCACCGCCGCCGGCGTGCTGGTCGGCGGCAGCGCGAACGGCCGTATTACGTGGAAGGATGAGCAAGGACGAACGCTCAAGGCATTGCAGGAAGAGCGCGCGAGAGAGGCGCAATGACGGCAGCCAGGCGCGTTCAACCTGCTGGATCATTGCCGGCCCGAACGGTGCGGGCAAGACGACGTTTGCGCTGGAATACCTGCCCAACGTGGTCGGATGCCGGCAATTCGTCAACGCGGACCTGATTGCGGCGGGCATGGCGCCACTGGCGCCGGAAACCGAGCGGGTGGCGGCCGGGCGGCTGTTTCTGAAAGAGATCGAGCGCCATGTCAGCGCCCGCAGGGATTTCGGTTTCGAAACCGCGCTGGCCGGGCGCGGGTACATTCGCGTGATTCATCGTTTGCGGAAGGCAGGATGGCGTGTGGAGCTGATCTACCTTGCGCTCCCCGACCCGGAAGCGGCCAGACAGCGGGTAGCGGAGCGCGTGGCTCATGGCGGACATAATATCCCGGAAGCGGATATTCAGCGGCGGTTCTATCGTGGTCTTCGCAATCTTTTCGATGTCTATATCGGCGAAACCGATCGAAGCCGGTGTTTTTCGAACGAAGGCGAACTGCCCGAGCTGGTCTTCGTTCAGGAAGAGGGACGCCGCGACGTCTATCGGCAAGATGTTCTCTCGTTTCTGCTTGGAATGGTTGGGAAATGAACAAGTTATCTCAAGACGATGAGTTGGCTCTAGCGGCGCTGCGCCGGGCAGTGGCCAACGCCCTGGAGCGCAAGCGCCGGCTGGGACAGTACGCCGTGGTCTGGCGCGATGGTCAGATGGTCCGGCTGTCCCCGGAGCAGATTGGCAGCGCGGAGGCGTATGAGTCGGGGGGCTCCGCCCCGCCGTCCGCTGTACGCGAGCCAGGGCCGGACGACGAGGATCCGAAATGAGCAGTGTCGGCCAAGGCAAATGACAGATCGTTATCAGGTCGGCGGTGCCGAAGGCCAGTTTGAGTCCGGCTCGGGTGACAAGGTTCTGGCCAATAAGCTCGGGATTGTCGATCCGGATGAGATGGACGATCTTGAGTCGCGGCTGCTGGAAGATCTTTACGAGTCTGTCTTACTGCGCGATTTTCCGGATCGGCAATTGTGCGTGGTCGACCTGAAGACCTGGCACCGCCGCTGGCTGGGCAACGTCTACCGCTGGGCGGGCGAAGAGCGCAGCGTCAATCTGACCAAGGGTGATTTCCCCTTCGCGGCCGCTGCCCGGATCGGATCCCTGTTGGGGAAATTCGAGGAAGAATGGCTGGGTGAGTTGACGCCCTGTCACGGCTTGGGTGAGGAGGCACTGATAAACGCGATAGCCGTCACCCACGTCGAGTTCATACTGATCCATCCGTTCCGCGAGGGTAACGGCCGACTATCCCGCCTGTTAGCGGATGTCATGGCCGTGCAGGCGGGTAGGGATCCAATGGATTACAGTGGCTGGAAGGCCGATCTAGAGGGTTATTTCGCCGCGATTCAGCACGGCATGGCCGGAGATTACGGCCCAATGCGTTCGTACGTGCGACATGCCCTGTCGGCCCGGGACTCGTAACGTAGGCTTATTCTGCGAGGGAGACGTGGCGGTATTTGCCGGAGCGCACACGCAGCTTGCGCTCGATCGACTTGACGCTTTGGCCGGTTTCCATCGCGGTCGAGCTGGCCACCGCACGGCGGATAGCCTGCTTGCTGGGAGCCTTGCGGGCTGTGGTTAGCTTGGACGGCGTGACGGTCATGGAGCGATCATCGCGACAATTGACTAAATTATATTGTACCAGTACCCCGTGCCTACGGCGATAAAGGGCAAAATGACAACAGGTTGTTGAGTATGTCTGCAGTTGGCCAGCGCGAATACCAGACCCAGCAGCAGGTGCTGCGCGTCTTCCAGTACGAGCTGGATTACCGCTACCTGGGCGACTGGAAGGACCGGGCCGGCAACCGCAATATCGAGGAAGACCTGTTGCGCGACTGGCTGTCGCGGAAGGGCTTTGATGAGCGCGTTATCAACCGCACCCTGCGCGAACTGGACAAGGCGGCGGCGATTTCGGGCAGCAAAACCCTCTATGACGCCAACCGCGCCGTGTACGAGAAGCTGCGTTATGGCGTTCACGTCAAGCCGTCGGTGCAGGAGCAGACCGTCACCGTCTGGCTGATCGACTGGGCCAATCCCGACAACAACGACTTCGCGGTGGCCGAGGAGGTCACGGTGGCCGGGGAGAACACCAAGCGCCCGGACGTGGTGCTGTACGTCAACGGCATCGCCCTGGGTATTCTGGAGCTCAAGCGCTCCACCGTGCCGGTGGCCGAAGGCATCCGCCAGAGCCTGGACAACCAGAAGCGCGCTTTTATCCAGTCGTTTTTTGCCACCGTGCAGCTGGTGATGGCCGGCAATCCCACCGAGGGCCTGCGCTACGGGGTGGTCGGGACGCCCGAGAAGTTCTGGATGGAGTGGAAGGAGCCGTCCGAGATCGACGATCCCCTGGCGCGCGGGCTGCACCAGCTCTGCAGCAAGGAGCGGCTGCTGGAGATCGTGCACGACTTCATGGTCTTCGACGCCGGCATCAAGAAGA
>JBNGDO010000260.1:0-4003 GCA_049975385.1 Anaerolineae bacterium
GTCCAGGCGGACAGCAGCCGCGCGCGGGTCGCTTCGTGGTAGACGTAGCCACTGGCCTCGCGAGGCTGCGTAAACGAGAAGGCCGCGATCTGTTCCAGCAAGCGTCCAGCTTCCGTTTCGTCGATTTCGAGCAGGTAGGCGAGCAGTTCGGCGTCGAACCAGGCGGGCAGCGCGCAAGCGCGAACGGCCTCCGCCACGTCTGGTGGGGCGGCGTCCAGCGTCATTTCCAGCAGGGCGCGGGCCACGTCTTCTTCGGACGCTCCTGCAACGAGCATAGCGTTGAGGCGGTCGAAGTCAGAGGTGCTCATGCTGCGCTCCTTTGCTTCAGCCAATCCACGAGCAGCCACATACGGGCCGGATTTTCACATGCGATGTTTATAATGCTGCGTTCTACTTTGGGAATGGAAATACCTTGTCCGTGGAAAAATGTCAGCACTTCATCGTGATTAAAAGGCGCAAGGCGTTCAATCGTGCTGACCAGATGCCCCCACCGGTGGGGATGTTCGAAATACGGGCGCAGTGCGGGATACTCAGGATGGTCGGGACGGCCCGCAATCACCAGCATCACGTTCTGCACTTCGCGGCATAACGGCTCGAATAGCCAACGCTCCAGCCAGGCGCGCAGTTTAATATCAGGGTAAACCTGTTCGAAGGTATCGATCAGAATGACCGTGCGCGCGTTTGCCGTCCCAAGTTCGCTCAGATCATCGCGGAGCGCGCGGCCCAGGCGCTCTTTCTGCGCTTCGCGCTGTTCGGGTGTTGGTCCTGAGGCGGCGCTGAAGGAAACTGAAATGTTGTCTCGTCCGGCTGTATCGGAGAACCCAGCTTCTGTGAAGTTTCCGCGTCGCCCGTAATCTACGTTGCCCGTCCCGTCACCGGTTTGTATATGCACCGGGGCTGCAGGGTGCGCGATTTCATCCAGACATTCGCTAACGTGAGGCACATAATCGTCGCCGAAACACCGGCGAATTTCCTGGGCGATACGGAACTCGTCGCTCAGTGTGCTTTGCGCCCGATCGAAATTCAACAATACCAGCGGCGTGGCGGGCGCTTCTTTCTCGCATTCGTAACGCAGCCGGGAAAGCAGGCACGATTTACCCTTTTCCCCTGGAACGAGAATGACGAGGATGCGTTCCTCTGTTTTTCCGGTGCGCATCGCGTGAAAACGCGCGCGTTCTTCTTCCCGGTCTACGTAGTCTCTGGCGATGTTGAAGCCCACGGTTACGCCTCCGTTTTGTCCCGTCCGGTAATGTCTTCAACCTCTGCATTGATAAATTTGCCTTTTTTACCGAAATCTACACCCGGCGTCTTGCCGCCGGTTCTGGATTTTGCGGCTACGCCTTGAAGCTTATCGCGCCCTGTAACGTCCTTGATTTTCGCTCCCGTGAAATCATTGCCCTCTCCAAAGGAAACACCGGCACGGGATGAGTCTTCCGGTTCAGCTTTTTTCTTATTCGTTAACTTGGCCTTAACCGGCCCGGCGCCGATTTCGATCTCCGACAGTTCTTTGCGTTTGAACCATTTCTTGATCGGCTCGCGTTTCCAATACACGAGCGTAGCCAACCCAAAGATGACAACAATCACGATAACCAATCCCCACGGAGATAAAAGCCAGTTCATCGTAACCTCCCAGAAATCCTCGTACCAAAAATAGTCGAAAAGCTACACGCTTCGCCAATGAGTATAGCCAAAATCGGAGAAGTGCAAGAAAAGCGAAAAACCAACGCGCGCGCGCTCTCTCCCCCCTGTCTACCGTCTACCGTCTACCGCCGCCGCCACCACCCGCGCCGTGACTTCCGCCATCGTGCGCTGTGGCGCGTAGCCGAAGTCGCGTTTGGCAGCGGAGATGTCGTAATAATGGCTCTGCGCCAGTTCGCTGGCGATGAAGCGCGTGAGGCGCGGCTCGCCGGGACGGCGCAGGATGCTGTGGAGCTTCTCCAGGATGGCACCTGCCGCGCGCGCCGTCCTCAGCGAGAGGTGCAGGCGCGGTTCGGGCAGATCGAGTTCGCGCAGGAGAGCGCGAATCCACGCCCAGAGGTTGACCGGCTCATCCTGGCTGATGAAGTAGACGCGCCCGTGACCTGGCGGTCCGTCGAGTGGTGAGCCGGGGGCCAGCGCGTCGGCGGCGAGGAGATGCGCCCGCGCCGCGTCCTCCACGTCGGTGAGATCGACTTTGTTCTTCCCGTCGCCGACCTGGGGCAGCAGGCCGGTCTTGGCACGGGCCAGCAGGCCGGGCAGCAGGTGATTGTCGCGTGGCCCGATGATGAGATGCGGTCGCAGCGAAACCGTCAGCAGGTCTGGACCGTGCGCTGCCATCACGGCCTGTTCCGCGATGGCCTTGGTGTGCGGATAGGGACTTTCGTAGTGCGTGGGGTAGGGGTACGATTCATCCACGCCTTCGTGCGGTGCGCCGTCGAAGATGACGCTGGGTGAACTGGTGTAAACTAACTTCGGCACGCCGTTGGCGCGGCACGCAGCAATCACGTTCTGTGTGCCGGTGACGTTGACGCCGTAGAAATCGTCCCACGGCCCCCACATTCCCGCCTTCGCTGCCACGTGAAAGACGACGTCTATGCCTGCGCACGCGCGCTTCACGGCCCCGGCGTCTTGCACATCCCCGCGCACCATCCGCGCGCCCAGCGCCTCCAACTCGGGATACGCGCCCCGCGCGAACACCGTCACGTCATCACCCCGCGCGAGCAACTGCTCGACGATATAGCGTCCGAGAAAGCCACCGCCGCCCGTGACGAGGGTTCTGAGTTGTGGGTATTCGTTATTGGTTGCTGGTCGTTCGTTACTCATCACCAGTCGCTACTCCCTACTCCTTACTCCCGACTTCAGGCTCCTTCGCTTTCAAATACCGCCGCAGGAAGAGTACAGAGAGGATGACGCTCAGGAGGATGCTGAGGGCGCGGAACAGGTCGCCGATGCGGACACTGGCTGGCAGGCGCGTGTCGGGGTGCTGGACGGGTGGGCGCGTGTGCAGCGATTCGTGATAGTGTTTGACGGCCCACATAGCCAGCTTCTCGCGCTGGATTTTGACATTGTGACGCACGTCCGTGGGGAAGATGTCGGGATAGAACAGGACATCCTGGATGTCACGCGTGTGTGGATATTCCACGCCAAGGGCCAGCAGTTCCAACGTGAAGCGCTGTTTCTCCAGGATCGACTGGGGGAAGCGCCCCTTGCGCGGTTCGACGATGAGTACGGGGCGCTGGTGTCCCTGTGGGCCGACGCCGACCAGTGCGGTACGCTGTACATCGGGGTGGGCGTTGAAGATGGTCTCGCATGGCACGGGGAACAAGACACCGTCGGGCGTCGTGACCCGGTGGGCCTTCCGCCCACAAAACCACAGCCGCCCCTGCGCGTCGAAGTAGCCCACGTCACCCATGCGATGCCATACGCCTCCGTCGGGGTCCTGGATTTTCGCCAGTGCCGTCTGCTGGGGACGGTTCAGATAAAGGCGCGTGACCACCGGTCCCTTGACGACGATCTCGCCGATGGGCGTCGCGCCACCGTCACCGCGCCGTAACGCCAGTGCGTCGTCCCACGTGGGGATGGGCCGGTCGGTGATGTCGATGACGCGGACGTCGATCCCCGGCAGTGGGCGGCCCACACACATCCCCTGGCCTTGTTCACTCAGGGTAGCCGTTTCAGCGACAATCTCGCGCCCGCTCATGGTGGTGAGGGGCATCGCTTCCGTCGCGCCGAAGGGCGTGTTCACGTCTGCATCGGGCGCGAGGACGTGATCGAGTAGCGTTTCGATCAACGTGGGAGGCACGGGCGCGCTCGCCATCAGCACGCGCTTGAGCGAGGGCAGGCGGATGTCGTTTTCCACGCAGTACGGGGCCACGCGTTTCCAGATCGTGGGTGAGCCGAAAGCGTTGGTCACGCCGTAGGTCTGGATCGCCTCCGCGACGTGTGCCGGGTTGATCGCGGCGGATTTTGTGGGGTCCATGTCGGGGATGACGGTGGTGACGCCCAGGGCCGGGTTGAACATCGC
>JBNGDO010000261.1:0-3894 GCA_049975385.1 Anaerolineae bacterium
GGATGTGGGGGGGGCTGTCCGCGGCCCTGGCGTAGGGGACGTTGCTGTGGACCGCGGTCGTATCGGGCGGCAGGTGCAGGGAGATGTGGGCCGGCACGCTGAGCTTGCCGCCCTGCTTCTGGATGTAGAGACGGTACTGCCAGGTATCCTCCGTCTGTTGGATCACGTCCGGCGGCAACTGGTAGATGAGGAGTGTTTCGGCGCGTTGGCCCGGCGGCAGCACGAAAAATGTGGCGAGAACGGTTTTGCCGGCCTCAGGCGCCAGAATCTCGGCTTCGCCTGAGCGCTCGTTACCCGTCACCAGCATCTCCCCAGGGATGGGATTCGGCGTTGCACTGAGCGGTTGGGTGCCCTCCGGCACGTAAACGCGCACGTAATCCCAATAGCACTGCTGCATCAGAGACTCGTAGGTCAGCATGGGCGGTTTGTAATAATGATAACACGGTTCGCTCGTGCGCGGGCCGTTGTGCTGGTACCGCAAGGTCAAGGCCGCTTCAGGTTGCTGCGGGTCGCGCAGGTCCACGGCATACGCGAAGCTTGCCGCGATGTAGGGATTGACCTTGCTGTAGCCCAGGTTGGCGTCGACGACCATCAGGTAGTCGCCCTCGCCAGCATATAGCGCGCCGTCCCACCGGGATTCGTGTAACAGCGCGGCCACGTCGTCGTCGTGCAGCATCGTGGCGAACATGTGCCGCTCTTCGAACGCGCCGATCACGGCCATGCCCAACCGGACGAAGTCCACAGTCTCAGGCCGGTGCTGCACTTTGTCGATGACGGCGGTGAGCAGGTCTTCCAATAATACCTTGTGGCGCTTTTCCCAGGCCGCGCGTGGATCGTCCTCCAACGGCATATCCCGCGACTGTCGCAAGGCCGCCAGGACGTTGCCGGCTGTGATCGGGTCGGGGTAGCTGGGGATTTTGAGGGGTTGCAAAACTTCCACGATGCGCCGGAAGGCCTCCTGATCGACCGCCAGCACGCCGTCGACCGGCGTTTCGTAGCGCTGCTGGTAGAAGGCGACCGCCTGCCGCGCGGAGGTGGGGAAGTCCGGGCTCCAGTTGCTGTCGTGGAAGACCCACAACTCCAGCCCCATGATGTCCAGCAGTGGCGTGGGAGGAGCCGGATAGGGACGCTTGAAGTCGGTGACTTCGGCGCTGTTTTCGAAATACAGGTGCTCGATGCGCCCCTCACGCACCGCGACCCGCGCCACGCCGGTCAAAAAGCCGCCTGCCGGGCGCAGCTCGTCCTCGTTTTGCACCAACAGCAGGTAGGTCTGCATCTCGGCATCGCCGAGCAGTTCGGGCAGCAGCAGCGCGGCCTGTACCCCCTGCTGTAGAAGCGGCAGGTAATGATCCAATTCGCCAACCAACCTGGCCAGGCGCGGGGAAAGCGCCTGCTTGTCCAGCCTGGCCCGCGTGTGCTGCACGCGCTCCAACGCACGCGCTGTCTCGGTAAGGGGCGGCTGTGCCTCGCGCAGCAGGATCAGGGCGGTTTGTAGGGTGGTCGGCTGGCTCTGATCCGCCGGTACGAGCAGCGGTTCCAGGGCCTGCGCCACCTGCGCCCCGCTCTGGCTCAACTCGAGCGCCATCGTCAGGAGCGCGGGCGCGGCTGCCAGGTCCGCGCCATAGCGCGGCAGCCAGCGGAGATGCGGCGCGACGTCGATGAAAAACGCGAATTCCGCCTGAAAACCGCACAGGTCGTCGTGGATGAGGGCCAGCAGTTCGGCGGGCGACCAACGCGTAGCGTTGGGCGACCACGGCGTAGCGCCTGGTCCTTCTGGGATGACCGCAGATGTCTCCGATGTGTCAGCGGCGACGTCCTGGAGCATGATGCGCAGCGCCGCCACATCGTTTTGCAGCACGTGTTGCCACCGCCACGCGCGGACGGCTTTTGCTCCCCCGCCGATAAGGAGCAGCACCAGATCGACGATGAGGAACCAACGCCAGAGGGTTTTACCGCAGAGATCGCTGAGTTTTTTATGATTTCTCTGCGCCCTCAGCGACCTCCGCGGTGAGAGAACCTGCGACTGTGCAACGCCGGTGTTTACCCGGTTCATGGGTTAGCATCCTGGGCGCGTGGTGACAGGATCGCGGCGCGCGCCAGGGCGCGAGTGGCGGAGGGAACGTCGTCCCATACCATGTAGACGGCGGCCAGATTGGCGTACGCGCGGTGGTTGAGGGGATCCCACGCCAGTGCGGTCTGGAACAACTGCCCGGCCTGCGTGGCCTGGGCGTAGCGCGCCTCCTGCGGGAGGTCCGGTGTGCGCTGCAGGCGTTGCAACACGCGGCTCCCGGCGAGATTGTAGCCCCAGGAAATCGCGACGGGGTGCAGCGGCCAGACGACGAGCAGAACGATCCCGGCCAGGATGACGCAGTGCACGATCAAACGGAGCCGGTCACGGTTCATGGGCCGTCAATCACGGGATGCGGATGACGTGCCCGGCCTCTAGTCCAGAGATCACCTCGGTTTCGCTGCCGGTGGACATCCCTGTCTCGATCTCGACCTGCTGCACTGTGCCGTTGGGCTGCACGCGTTCCACGTATTGGCGTCCCGCGCTCAGGATAATCGCTTGTGTGGGGATGAGCAACACGTCCTCTTTACTGCGCGCGACAATCTTGATGTCGGCGCCCATGCGCATGGTGGCGGGAATATCCTGATCCTCATCGAAGACGATGGTCACATCGTAGGCCCATTTGCCCTGCCACAGCACGGCCTGGCTCGCGATCTGCAGGACCGTCCCGTAGTACGTGCGGTCCAGGTAGGCATCCAGCACCAGCTCGACGCGCTGCCCGATGGCGACGCGATACGCATCCTGTTCGAACACCGTGGCGATGGCCCACAGTTCAGTCGGATCAGAGAGCACGCCGACCGGTTCGTAGGCGCTGACCCCCTCGCCGACCCGTTTTTCGACCGACAGCAGCACGCCGGAAAACGGCGCGATCAACTGCGTGTCGGTCACTTGCTGGGCCGCTTGCAAATAGCGCATCTCGGCCTGGGCATATTGGATCTGCGCGATGGCAAATGCCAGCTCTTGCTGCGCCCGGGTCGATCCCCGCGAGAGCCTTGCCCCATACAACTGCGCCGCGGCCAGGCTGTTGGCAGCCTCCGCCCTCGCCTCCGCCTGGGGGACGTAGAGATCGCACTGCCGGTAATCCAGGTCGTCCTCCGCCGTGCGCCGGCAGCGGTCCGCGTTCAACTGGGCGCTGACGATGGCCTGTTCGCCCTGCAGCACAACCTGGTTGTAGGACGCGTAAGCGATGGCGATCGCGTTTTCGACTTGGGAGCTTTGCGTTTGTGAGACCAACTCGGCCTGCGTCAGTTGGAGCTGGGCTATGTCGAGCGCGTAACGGCGCTCGAGCAGTTCGCTCTCGATCGCTACGGCGCTCAATTCGGCCAAAAGCTGCCCCTGCGTCACCTGGTCGCCTGGGGCGACGTACAGCTCCTTCAGCGTGCCGCCGAGGGGGAAGACGAGGTTGGTTTCGCGCCGGGCCTCGATCCGCCCGCGCGTTTCGAGCGCGTCGACCACGTTGCCTACGGCGACGGTGGTCGTCATCGTCGAGGAGGCCTGCGCGCTGGCAGTGGGTATGGGCGTCGGCGGCACGAAGGTCGGGACGGCCTCCATCGCCGGTTGCTGGCACGCTGCGAGCAACAGTATAGCGAGTGCAATCACGATAATAATTTTATTCGATTTCACAATAACAACTCCAATATTTTGTAGCTTTCAGCCGTCAGCTTTCAGCACGGGATTTCCACAAGTCATCTGAATTTACCGCCGAGAACGCAGAGAGCGCAGAGAATTTATAGTTTCTCAGCGTCCTCGGCGGCCTCTGCGCTGAAAAAGTCATGTCTGCCTAAGAACCTATCCGTAAATTATCGCGGTTTCACGCTGTCGTCGGT
>JBNGDO010000262.1:0-3814 GCA_049975385.1 Anaerolineae bacterium
CCCAGGAACGAGACCCCTCACTGCGTTCGGGGTGACAATTTGTGATCTACTGAGTTTCACGAACTGCCCGGCACACAAAAAAACGAATGGGCCGCACGGCCCATTCGTTCATTCGTTTCCCCATTCGTTGCCGGCAGCCTTAAACCCACATCAAGTCCGGATCCTCGACCAACTGTTTGATGTATTGCAAGAAGCGCGACGCCGGGCCGCCATCGACCAAACGGTGATCGAAGTTCAGGCTCAGCCACATCAGCTTGCGGATGCAGATTTCGCCGTTGTAGACCGCCGGTTTCTCCTGGATGCGCCCCACCCCGAGGATGGCGATTTCGGGCAGGTTGATGATCGGCGCGAAGGCGTCGATGTCGAACATCCCCAGGTTGGTGATGGTGAACGTCCCGCCGATCAGCTCATCGGGCAGCACCTTGCCCGCGCGCGTGCGCTGCACCAGGTCGTTCGTGATGCGGGCGATCTCTAACAGGCCCTTGCGATCCACGTCGCGTACCACCGGCACGATCAAGCCGCGCTTCGTATCCATCGCCAGACTGACGTTGACCTCGTCCAACTGGCGGATCACGCCGGCCTCTTCGTCCAGCCGCGCGTTGACGGCGGGAAACCGGCGCAGCGCCTTCGCCGCGATGACCATCAGCAGGTCATTGTAGCTGATGTTGAAGCCGAGTTCCTTCGCAAACCGCGTCTTGAGCTTCTCACGTAGCGCGGCGAACGCCGTCGCATCCACCTCCACGGTGAGTGAAGTGGGCGCGGTGGTGACGTGGCTCGCGTGCATCCGCTGCGCGATAATGGCGCGCACGCCCGTCATCGGCGTCTCCGTCAAGACCCTGGCCGGAGGAGAGGTCGGCTCCGCGAGAGATGGAACCGGCTTTGATTCGCTGACGCGCCGGCTCGCTTTCTCCACATCCGCCTTCGTCACACGCCCGGATGGGCCGGTTCCGGTAACGGTGCTCACATCCACATCGAGGCTATCCGCCAGACGCCGCGCCACCGGCGTCACCTTCAATGCGGACGCGAGGTAAGTCGCCACGTCCTTCTCCACGATCCGCCCATCCGGCCCGCTACCAACGATTTCCTCCAAGTTCACGCCCTTCGCCTCCGCCAACTTCCGCGCGCGCGGCGTGGCGAAGAGGCGCGAGGGAGAGGGAGATTCGTCGATTCGCTCTTTCGCCGATTCGCCCATTCGCTCATTCGCCGATTCGCCCATTCTTCCACTCGCCGCTCCAAGCGGTTCGTCCGGCGCATCGGTCAGCCGCGCGACCACCGCGAGGACGGGCACGCGCTCGCCGGCAGGGGTCAGGATTTCGCGCAGGAAGCCGTCCGCCGACGCCTCGACTTCGAGGATGGCCTTGTCGGTCTCGACGGCAAACAGCACGTCGCCGCGCTTGACCTCCTCGCCCATCGCCTTCATCCACTCGACGATAACGCCATCGTTCATCGTTTCGCCCAACATAGGTAGAATTACGTCTTTGACTGCCATTGAATTCCTCCTTATAAGGAATGGGGATTGGGGATTGGGGATTGGTAACTGGTAACTGGTAACTGGGAATTAGGAAATAGGAAATAGGAAATAGGGAAGAGACACATCCTTATCACTAATCCCTGATTACCAATCCCTGATTACCAATCACCAATCCCCGATTACCGATTACCAATCCCCAATCCCTCTATAGAACCTTACGAATGCCGGCGATGATGGCGTCCACGGAGGGCACCATCGCGCTTTCCAACGACTCGCTCATCGGCACGGGCACGTCGGCCCCGGTCACGCGCACGATGGGCGCGTCGAGCCAGTCGAACAGCTCTTCCTGGATGCGCGCCGCCAGCTCGCTGATGAACGAGTTGGTGCGGTACGCCTCGGTGACGCCGACCACGCGCCCGGTCTTCTTGACGGACGTCGCGATGGTGTCCATATCCAGCGGTTTGAGCGTGCGTAAATCGATGACTTCCACGCTGATCCCCTCCTCCGCCAGCTTCTCCGCCGCTTGCAGGGAACGCAACACCATCTGCGAGTAGGTAATCACGGTCACGTCGCTGCCCTCGCGCTTCACATCGGCGACGCCCAGCGGGATAACGTAGTCTTCTTCAGGGACCAGGCCCTCGGTCCCGTAGAGCATCTTGTGTTCGATGAACATCACGGGATTGTCGTCGCGGATGGCGGCCTTGAGCAGGCCCTTCGCGTCGTAGGGCGTGGCGGGCATCACGACGTAAATACCGGGGAAGTGCGTCCACAGCGATTCGAGACTCTGCGAGTGGTGCGCCGCGATCCCGCGCCCCGCCCCACCCTCGGTGCGGATCACCATGGGCACTTTCGTCTTGCCGCCGAACATATAACGGTTCTTCGCCCCCTGGTTGGCGATCTGGTCCATCGCCAGCGGGGTGAAATCGACGTACATGATCTCGGCGACGGGCCGCATCCCGCACATCGCCGCGCCCACCGCCGACCCGCCGATGGTCGCCTCGGAGATGGGCGTGTCGCGCACGCGCTCCCCGCCGAACTCGTCGAACAAGCCACGCGTCGCGCCGTAAGCGCCGCCGTACAGGCCGATGTCCTCCCCCATCAGGAAGACCTGCGGATCGCGGGCCATCTCCTCGCGCAGCGCGTCGCGGACGGCTTCCCAGTACCGCGTCTTCTTAAGGCCGTCGCCGCCGCTGCGGACCTTCTCGCGCAGCGCCTTCTCGCGGGCCACGTCGGCCTCCGTCCACGGCGAAGGGGCATACACGTACAGTTCCAGCTCTTCGACGGGCGGCATGGGCGAACCGAGCGCAAAGTCGGTCGCGATCTCAATCTCCTGCTTGACCTTGGCCTCGATCGCGTCGATCTCTTCCTGCGTCGCCACCCCTTCCGCCACCAGTTGCGCGGCGAAATTCGGGATGGGATCGCGTTCTTTCCAGGCGGCTTCCTCTTCTTTGGTGCGGTAGGCGCGCGGGTCGGAGCGGGAGTGCCCGTACCAGCGGTAGGTCTGGAATTCGAGCAGATACGGACCGTCGCCGCCGCGCGCGTGTTCGATGGCGCCGGTAACGGCCTCACGGACGGCCAAAACGTCCATCCCATCCACGATCTTGTTGGGGATCTTGTAGGCGTCGCCACGCGTGGCGATGTCGGTCGTGCAGGTCGCACATTCCACCGGCACCGACATCCCGTACAGGTTGTTCTCGATGATGTAGACGACCGGCAGTTGCCACAACGACGCCAGGTTGAGCGATTCGTGGAAGTTGCCGGTGTTGGACGCCCCGTCGCCGAAGAAGCACAGCACCACGCGCTCCGTCCCTTGCAGCTTCTGCGCCAGTCCAGCGCCCGTCGCCACCGGTAGATTGCCACCGACGATGCCCGTCGCGCCGAGGTTGCCGTGTTCCACGTCGGCGATGTGCATCGAACCGCCGCGGCCCTTGCAGTAGCCGGTGGAACGCCCGCACAGCTCGGCCATCATCTTGTTGTAGTGCTCCTGGCGTTCCTCGTCGGTCGTGTGCAACACCGCGCCGCGCGCGTGACAGTGCCCGTGCCCGCGGTGCGTGCTGGTGATGAGGTCGTCCTCGCGCAGCGTCGACATCGCGCCCACTGCGACCGCTTCCTGCCCCGCGTAGAGGTGCGAAGCCCCGCGAATGAGGTTCTTGCCCAACAGATCATAGACCGTGTCCTCGAACATGCGAATTTCCCACATCTGCTGCAACATATCGAGGGCCTTAGCCTTCGTCAAACCGGTTTTCTTCAATAGATCAACGTCCTTACTCATGCTTGCCTCCTGAAAGAATAAGACTCTATCCGAAAATCGGGGGGCGTGGGGGTTGGGGGACGGGCTGCGCC
>JBNGDO010000263.1:0-3584 GCA_049975385.1 Anaerolineae bacterium
GCGTGCCCGATCGTTTGCGTATTGCCGAGCAGCCCCACAAAGCCCTTGGCGAAGTCCGCCGCGTGCGTCACCGTCCACAGCGAGCTACCGTCTCCGTGGATGATAATCGGGCGGCCCTTGAGCAACCGGTCGGCCAGCGTATAGCAGCCCCACCCCCCAATCGCCACCGGGAACACCGAGGAGTAGGTCAGCGACGGGCGCATAATGACCATCGGGAAGTTCTCCTCCCGGTAAGCACGTTGCAGACGTTCTTCGCAGGCGATTTTGTTCTGCGAATAGGTCCAGTAGGGATTGTGCAATGGCGTGGACTCGGTGATGATCGGATGCGCGGGCGGCTTCTGGTAGGCCGACGCCGAGCTGATGAAAATGTACTGCCGCGTGACGTCTCGGAACAACGCGATATCGCGTTCGATGTGATCGGGTGTGTAAGCGACCCAATCCACGACAGCGTCGAACGTCATTCCGCGTAGTGATTCCCGCACCTGCGCCGGTTGGTGGATGTCGCCGGTAATCACATTCGCGCCCGCAATCTCCACCTTATGCTGCCCGCGATTGAGCAGGTAAAGGTCGATTCCCCGCTCCACCGCCAGCTTGCTGACTTCCGTACTGATAATGCCTGTACCGCCGATAAACAGGACTTTCATAATCCCCCCTCTCCTGAAAAGACCTGACAGGTTGTGCAAACTCCGTTTGCCTAAAACCTGTCAGGTCTGAATGATCAACGAATCTTTAAGTACCGCTGGTACGCCTCATCCCACGCTGCCGTATCGCGCGGCTCGAACGTTTTCAGCTCGAACGAGCGCGCGATGACCTCGCGGCCCTCGCCGATAGAGCCGATGTGACCGAGTGCAAGCGCCTGCACCAACACGTTGCCCAGCGCCGTCGCCTCGACGGGACCGGCGATGACCGCGCGTCCGGTCGCATCCGCCGCGAACTGGTCGAGCAACTCGTTCTTCGCGCCGCCGCCGATGATGTGGATGGTCGCCAGTCGCCGGTCGGTGAGTTCGTCCAGCTTCTCGGCGACCCAGCGATATTCCAGCGCCAGGCTCTCCAGCGCGCAGCGTAGGATCGCGCCCTTCGTCTCCGGAACAGCCTGCCCGGTCTCGCGACAGAACGCCTGGATGCGCGGCGACATATCGCCCGGCGCGAGGAAGCGGTCATCGCCCGGATAGATCAGCGGTCCGAACGCGGGGGCCGCTGCGGCCATCTCCACCATCTCGCCGTAGTCGTGATCCTCGCCCGCGCGCTGCCACTCGCGGCGACATTCCTGCACCAGCCACAGGCCCATGATGTTCTTGAGCAAGCGGAACGTGCCATTTACCCCGCCCTCATTGGTGAGGTTGTACGCCAGCATCGCCTCGTTGATGATGGGGACTTTCGACTCCACGCCCATCAGCGACCACGTGCCGGAACTGAGGTAGATCGCGTTTTCCGGGTCCATCGGCACGGCAGCGACCGCCGAACCTGTATCGTGCGTCGCCGGCGCAATGACGGGGACTTCACCCAAGCCGGTTTCCTCACGCACGGACGGCAGCAACGTCCCCAATACTGTCCCCGGCGGCACGATACGGTCGCTGTCTCCATCGCGGAACATACGTGTAGGAATGCCCAATTTCTCCAACAGCCCGTAAGCCCACGTTCCCGCGCGCGGATCATAGCACTGGCTCGTCGTCGCATCGCTGAACTCGTTGGCCTTGCGCCCCGTCAGCCAGAAGTTGAGCAGGTCGGGCATCATCAAGAGCGTTTGCGCCATTTCCAACTGCGGCGACTGCGCCTCGACCATCGCCGCGAGCTGAATGAGGGTGTTCAACTGCAAAAACTGGATACCCGTCGCCGCGAAGATTGCCTCGCGGGAAACTTTCTCGAACGCGCGCTCCACCATGCCGTCGGTGCGACTGTCACGGTAGTGGTAAGGGTTGCCCAGCAGTTCGTCGTTCGCATCCAGCAGCCCGAAGTCCACGCCCCACGTATCCAACCCGATACCCGCGACGCGGTCGCCGTACATCTGAGCAGCCTTCGCCAACCCGGCCTTGATGTCGCCCCACAGATGCAGCACGTCCCAATGCAGATGCCCCATCACATTGACCGGCCCGTTGGGAAAGCGATGGACTTCCTCCAGGGCGATGCGCTCGCCATCGAACGTCCCCGCCACCACCCGCCCACTCTCCGCGCCAAGATCGACGGCCAGAAAGACCAAATTCTCACAATTTGCCATAACCACGCTCCTCAAGGAGTATGAAGTCAGGAGTACGGAGTATGCCCCTTACTTCATACTCCGTACTCCCTACTCCCGTCTCAGAAATACGCCTCATAGCCACCAATGCCCAGCTTATCGCGCATCGTCTGCAAATCCTTGCGCAGGGTCGCGTTGACCGGGACACCTTGTTCGCGGACGACCTTCTCCTTCTCGTATTCCTTCTCGCCCGCCACGTAGATGCGGTCGCGCCCCGGTTCTTTGTGCGCAGCTTGCAGCGAGCGCATAATGTCGCCCGTCACCTTGCGGGAGACCTCCACCGGGATGAAGTGCTCGATGTCGATGGCGAGGAAGAAATGGCCGACCATGAACGGGCGGCGCGAACCGTCCGGGGCGAAGCCGAGCAAGTCCTTCAGGAACGCCCCGTTGGACAGGGAGGCGCAGAGGATCTCCACCATCGTCGCCAGCCCATAGCCCTTGTAGCCTGCAAATAGCTCACCCGCACCACCG
The DNA here is from genome assembly GCA_049975385.1 of Anaerolineae bacterium. Taxonomy (GTDB): domain Bacteria; phylum Chloroflexota; class Anaerolineae; order B4-G1; family SLSP01; genus DSWT01. The sequence goes on from JBNGDO010000263.1 coordinate 2,705, forward strand.
AGGGGTAGCAACGCAGCCTTGGCCTTCCCTAGATCGACCAGGATTTGCGCCGGGTCAGTCAACAGTTCACCTTCCGAACTCATGACCCAGCCTTCGGGGATCGGCTTCCCTGCACGGTCTGCCACCTCGACCTTGCCGCGCTGGCAGATAGACGTCGCACCGTCGAAGCAGAAGGGGTAATCCATATCCGAAGGCGCGGCGAAGGCGATGGGATTCGTCCCCAGCATCGGCTCCGCACCGAACGTCGGGGTGATCGACGGGCGCGCGTTCGTCACCGTAAAGCCGATCAGCCCCTCCTCGACTGCCATCAGCGGGTAATAGCCCGCGATGCCGAAGTGCGTCGTGTTGCGCACCGCCACCGCCCCGATGCCGTACTGCTTCGCCTTCTGCATCGCCAGCTTCATCGAGCGGTAGGCCGTAGGATGGCCCATACCATGATGCCCGTCAATCAGCGCCGTCGCCCCCTCGTCCTTGACGATCTCCATCTGCGCCGTGGGGAACTGCACGCCCATCTGGATGCGGTCGTAGTAATACTTGAGCCGCCCTACCCCGTGCGATTCGATCCCGCGCAAGTCGGAGGCGATCAGCACATCCGCGCAGATACGCGCATCCTCGTCGGAAACGCCCTGTGCTTTGAAGGTGTCGATCATAAAGGCGTGGATCACATCAACCGGAATGTAAATCGTATCGTTGTTCATCGTAACCTCGCTTTTTGGTGATTGGTAATGAGTGATTGGTGATTAGAAATCGGGGATGAGGCCCAATCCCCCATCCCTAATCCCTAGTCTCCATTGTACTCATCGTCATATTTTACGCCAGTCATACACCGTATCACCTCAATAAAAAGGGGAGAAGTGGGGTTTTGGGGGCGGGCTGCGCC
>JBNGDO010000264.1:0-3273 GCA_049975385.1 Anaerolineae bacterium
TCTACGGCGATGTGATCGTGATGCGCCACTTCCAGCAGGGCGCGCCGCACGAGGCCGCCAAGTGGGCGAGCGTGCCGATCATCAACGGCGGCGACGGCTGGGGCGAACACCCCACGCAGATCCTCACCGATCTCTACACGGTGTTGCAAGAGAAAGGCCAGATCGACGGCCTGCGCTGGCTGGCGGTCGGCGATATGCGGATGCGCACGATGCACTCGCTCGGTTACGCGCTATCGCAGTTCGATTGCCCGATCACGTTTGTGGCACCACCCGCCGACGCGCTGTTCGATAACTCGCCCAACATGCAGATGCCGGAGAGCTACAAGGCCGATTTCCGGCAGTACGCGCTCGACTTCACGGAAGCAGAACACGTCGAGCAGGCCATCGCCGACGCGGACGTGATCCTCGTTGAGCCGGTGATGCAGCCGGATTACACCAAGGCCCGCGACGAGCGCAAGGGCGACGCCGGCTTCACCCCCGACAACTACAAGATCACCCGCGAACTGCTCACCACCAAGGCCAAGTCCGACGCGATTCTCCTGCACTCGTTGCCGCGCATGGACGAAATCCCCACCGACGTGGATATCACTCGCTGGTCCCGCTACTGGCAAGAAGCCTTCAACGGCGTCGTAATGCGGATGGCGTTGTTGGCGTTGGTGCTGGGGGCAATGGAGTAAAAAAACAGGGATTAGTAATCAGGGATTGGGAACCCTAATCCCTAGTTACCAATCCCCAATCCCTATTTTCAAGGAGTTGGAAATGATTACGAATCTACGAGGTCGAGATTTGATTGGAGATTTGGACTTCACCAAAGAGGAAGTCGAAACCGTATTGGAGGTCGCATGGGATTTGAAGCGCAAACGCGCCCTGGGCGAACCGCATCCGCTGCTGCGCGACAAGACGTTGGGGATGCTCTTCTTCTTCAGCAGCACGCGCACGCGCTGCTCTTTCGAAGCCGGGATGGCGCAACTCGGCGGGCACGGCGCGTTCATCGACTCGCGCACGACGCAAGTCGCTCACGGCGACACTGCCAGGGAGATCGGCGAAATCCTGGGACGCTACTTCGACGGCATCGCCATCCGGCAATGTGATTGGAACTATGGCAACAAATACATCAACTGGGTTGCTGAAGCGTCCCGCTCGCCCGTGCTGAATATGCAGTGCGACATCTACCATCCCTTCCAGTGTCTCGCCGACCTGATGACGATTCAGGAAAAGAAAGGGCGCGATCTGCGCAAAAAGCGCATCGTCGTCTCCTGGGCCTATGCATCGTCGTACCTCAAGCCGATGTCCGTGCCGCAGTCGCTCATCCTGCAGATGCCGCGCTTTGGCATGGACGTGACGCTGTCCTATCCACCGGAATTCATGCTGATGCCTGACATCGTGGAACAGGCACAGGCACAGGCGCGCAAGTACGGCACCGCCTTCGACATCGTCCACGATATGAAAGAAGGGTTCGAGGATGCGGACGTGGTCTACGCCAAGTCGTGGGGACCGCTGATGACGACGGATGATCCGGTCGAGGGCAAGCGCATCCAGGACCAGTACAAGGATTGGATCACCGACGCCGCCAAGATGGCCGCCGCCAAGCCGGACGCGATCTACATGCACCCCCTCCCCGCCGACCGCGACATCGAGGTGACCAGCGAAGTGATGGACGGCCCGCAGTCGGTCGTCTTCGACCAGGCCGAGAACCGCCTCCACGCGCAAAAGGGCGTGATGGCGCTGACGATGTGGTAACTCGGTTACAAGTTGAAGGTTGAAAGTTAACAGTTGTCTTGATAGCAATCTAACTTTCAACCTTCAACTTTCAACTTTCAACTAAGGAGTCTTCCTATGAGCGAACGCAAATGGGCCGTGATTGCCATCGGTGGCAACTCACTGATCAAAGATAAGCAACACCAGAGCGTCGAAGATCAATACCAGGCGGCAAAAGAAACCGCCCACCACATCGCCGATATGATCGAGATGGGGTGGGATGTCGCCATCGGGCACGGGAACGGGCCGCAGGTCGGTTTCATCCTGCGCCGCTCGGAGATCGCCGCGAAAGTTGCCGGGATGCACGAGGTGCCGGTGGACGTCTGCGGGGCAGATTCGCAAGGCGCGATTGGCTACGCGCTTCAGCAAAACCTGAACAACGAGTTCTACCATCGCAAGATCAAGAAAAGCGTCGCCACGGTGATTACCCAGGTGCTGGTGGACAAAGACGATCCGGCCTTCCAGACCCCCACGAAACCCATCGGTGGCTTTATGGAGGAGGCCGAAGCAAAGCGACGTGTCGCCGAAGAGAAATGGTCGGTGGTCGAAGACGCCGGGCGCGGATGGCGGCGCGTCGTTGCCTCGCCGCTGCCCAAGGAGATCATCGAACTCGACGTGGTTCAGGCCCTGCTCAATCAGGGCATCTGCGCGATCACCGTGGGCGGGGGCGGCATCCCCGTTATCGAGGACGAGCACGGCAACTACTACGGCACAGCCGCCGTCATCGACAAGGACTACGCCTCGTCGCTGCTGGCGCAGAAGATCAACGCCGATCTCTTCCTCATCTCCACTGCCGTCGAAAAAGTCTACATCAACTTCAATACGCCGGAGCAGCAGGGCATCGACGTGATGACGGCCTCCGAAGCCCGCCAATACATCGCCGAGGGGCACTTCGCCAAGGGCAGCATGTTGCCCAAGATCGAAGCCATCCTCTGGTATCTCGATGCGGGCGGCAAAGAGGCGCTGATCACCGATCCTGCGAACATCATCCCAGCGCTGCGTGGCGAGACTGGAACACGGATTATTCCTGATCCGGCTTAGATCTGAATTGGGCCGCCTATAATCAATCAATATTACCGGGAGATGAGGCTTTGATGAAATTCTGTACCAATTGCGGCACCTCTCTTGTGCTGAAGGAAATTGAGCAAAAGCAACGCGCTTACTGCCCAAGGTGCAACCGTATCCATTATGAACACTTGAAAGTCGGAGCCGGTGCAATAATTGAACTGGATAAAAAAAATCCTTCTCCTTCAGCGGACCCAGGCGCCTTTTGCCAATTGCTGGAACTTGCCCGCAGGTTACGTCGAAGTAGACGAGAGCCCTATTCAGGCCGTTATCAGGGAAGTTTACGAGGAAGTTGGTCTACAAGTTGAAGTTGTTGACTTGGCAAATGTGTATTTCTTCAACGACGACCCGCGAGGCAATGGGATTCTTGTTGTGTACAACTGCATTATCAAGAATGGAACATTGGCTGAAAGTGACGAAGCTGCTACCCCTACTTATTTTGCCGGTAAA
>JBNGDO010000265.1:0-3231 GCA_049975385.1 Anaerolineae bacterium
CGCCAGGTACAGCTTGCTCATAATGTTGCTCACATGCGTGCGCACGGTCGCGTCGGTGATGTACAATTTTTCGGCAATGTCCTGATTGCTCAGGCCTTGCGCCACCAGCATCAGGACTTCGACTTCGCGCTCAGTCAACGGGTTGGGCGTCGGGGGCCGATCCGCCGGGTGGGCGATCTCCTGCAGGACTTTGCGGGCGATGACCGGGTGCAGCGACGATTCGCCGCGATAGATCTGCCGAATCGCCTGCACCAAGTCATCCGGTGCGGATTCTTTGAGCAGGTAGCCCTGCGCCCCCGCTTTGATGGCCGGGAGCACTTTGTCATCGGTGGCAAAGCTGGTCATCACAAGAATGCGGCTCTCCGGCTGTCGCGCCCGGATCTGGCGGGTGGCTTCGATACCATCAAGCCGGGGCATGCTCAGGTCCATCAGAATCACGTCCGGGTTGAGCCGGGCGGACAGCGCGATGGCTTCCTGCCCATCGGCGCCTTCCCCTATGACCTCCAGGCCGGTGATCTCCGCGAGCAAGGCGCGGATGCCTTTGCGGACAATGGTGTGGTCGTCTACAATCAGAACGCGAATAGTCTGGCTCATACGGCCTCCTCATTTTCAATCAATGGCGACGTGTACCGTTACCGTCGTGCCTTGCCCCGGCTCGCTGTCTACCGTGACCTGCCCGCCGATCTTGGCGGCTCGCGCCGCGAAACTGTGCAACCCCATACCCCCGCCGTTCTCGATGCTGCGCAGATCGAAACCGGCACCGTCATCGTGGATTTGCAGGAACACGGTCTTGTCATCGAAGCGGACCCGGAGCATCACATGCTGCGCCCGGGCGTGTTTCATCATATTGTTGAGCGCCTCTTGCGCGATACGGTAAAGTTCCTGTTCGATTGCAATGGGCAAGCGGCGTTCGCCTTCGACTTCCAGCTCGGCGTGCACCCCGGCGCGCGCCTCCACCGCCGCCAGCCGGATGCGCAAGGCAGTGACCAGGCCTTCCTGTTCCAGCGCGGGCGGGTGCAACTCAAAAATCAGCAACCGCATATCATACATCGCGTTCCGCGCCGTTTCACGCAATTCTTGCAGGTGGCTCACGGTCACGTCCTGTTTGCCGGACTCCAAAGCCAGCCCTGCTGCATCCGCGTAGAGCGCCATGCTGTAGAGCGATTGCACCACCGAATCGTGCAGCTCCCGCGCCAGACGCTGTCGCTCCTCCAACACCGCCAGTTGTCCGGCCTGCTGATTGAGCCGGGCGTGTTCGATATTGATGGCAGCCTGATTGGCAAAGAGGCTGACGATGCGGATGTCGTCCTTCACAAAGCCGCCGGGTTTGTTGAGCACTTCTAACACGCCGATAACGTTGCCGTTAGCGTGCAGCGGCACGGCTAAAAACGCCGTGGGGCGTTTCCCTTGTAGATATTCGTAAGATTCGCTGGCGAGCGCATTGGTTAACAAGGGTGCATTCTCCCGCACCACGAGGCCAGCCAACGACCCGGCGATGGGGATGCGCTCAAAGAACGCGGGTTCCACCCCGCTGCCGTAGGCCACGCGCAACCAGGTACCGTCTTCGACGAGCAAGACCGCGCTCCCGGTCGCGCCGGTCACGTGTTGGACCTCGGTGCAGACAATCTCCAGCACTTCCTCCGGGCTGACCTTGTGGAGCAACGCGGCGGCCACCCGTTGGAGTCCCTGGCTTTCAGCCAGATGTTGGCGCGTCTCGGCGTACAACCGGGCGTTATCCACGGCCAGGGCCACCGAGTTCGCAATGCCCCAGACCAGCTCGATCTCGTCGGGGGTGAAATGACGGTAGTCGCTGGAGGTGCTGAGCAAGGCCATCCCCAACACCTTGGCGCTCACGCGGATCGGCACGGCCAGCACCGATTTGATATTCCAGGTACGCGCCACCTCCTGGCCGAGCCGGGGATCCGTCGCCGCATCGTACCAGACCGCCGGCGATTGCTGCGCCAACGCCTCCTCCATCAAAGTATTGACCACCGGATCCAGCTGCGGCTCACGCAATCCCGCGCGGTCGGTCTCAGTCGTCGGCCCGCGCAGCACGCGCGGCACCAGCACCCCGCGTTCTGCATCCAGCAGATAGATGCCGCAGTACGGTACATCCACCGCCGCAATCAAGGCATCTGCCACCCGCTCCAGCACTTGATCGGGTTCCAGCGCGCTGCTGGTGGTCTGGGCAGTGTTTAACATCAAGGCGATATGTTGTTGCGCTTTGATGAGGTCAGCGTTGAAGGTAGCCGAGGCGCCCAGGAGTTGTCTGTGTTCCCAACCCAGCGTCGCCAGCATTTGGGCCAGCTGGACTTGCGCCGTCATAATCACCCGGAGCCGTTCTTCGGCAATGATGGGCACCTGTTGGAGCGCCGCCAGATAAGCCTCGGCGTCAATTCCCATCTCTTGCGCTTGCTGACGGAAGAATGCGGCATCGGGCGGCGCGTGCAGGAATTGGCCCATGACCAGGGTGGCGATGGGCTCGCCTTTCACCAGCACCGGCATGGCGCAGTTCAGCAATCCCTGTGGGCAGGCGTGTACCGCAACGCTACCTTCGCGTAAATGGCTAAAGAGGTAATCATCGCTGTAGGTACAGCGTCCCACAGCTTCCGGCGGCAGAGCATGAAAGCGCGTGCAGAGATCCTGCCAGCCCACGGCGCAGAGCACCTGACGCTCCGCATCCAGCAGCGCGGTAGCGATGCCGGCGATACTATACCACGACTGCATCACTTTTTGAAAGCCGGGCAAGTCTACCAGCTCGGCAAAGCGATATTGCATAGGGTCACTCCTTTCACTTGTGCTGGCCGGGGCGGGAGGGCGAGAAACGCCGGCCGCCACGACCAGATAGCACAGCTTACACCCCCTATTATATATCGAACCGGGCAACTTTGCCCCAACGCAGCGTGTAGATTTTTCTCCACAGTAAGCGGAGCACGCGCACATCTCAATCAGCTAAATGTGGAGCTAGAAACCCACGCGACGCCAATGACTGCCCGCGCGTCGTAGTGTATGCTAAAGGTATCCAATGGGCAGGGCTTTATCATGCGCGCATCGCATAAGCCAGCGCCAGGCCATACACCGCCCCAGAACGGGGTTTGCGCACGCCTCTTCAAGCGTCCAGCAGTAGAGTCTAGAGTAATAACAATTTCGCCAAGGTTATGCATTTAGAAAGGAGTTACCATGAACAGAAATACACGGTCTGAATCGGGTAAGAGCACTTTGGGGCGGCGG
>JBNGDO010000266.1:0-3220 GCA_049975385.1 Anaerolineae bacterium
AGGCGCACGTGTGGCGCGGGCCTGGCCCCAATGGAAATACCGTTGCACGCCGCGCAGCGAGGCCGCGCACGCGCCGGTGGCACGCGCCCGGCGCACGGCCTGTAGATCCATCGCGTCTCGACTGAGACCAGAAAGTGCATCCGCACCCGCATCCCGATGTGCATTTTGAACTCCTTTTCCGTTTCGTTCGCGATTTTTCGACGCGACAACACCGACAACATCGACAACGGATGCAGCGGATGCGGCAGATGCACCAAATGCGTTAGCTACAGGTAACATCGGCAGGTACAGGTTCGCTTCGATCTCTACCTCTACCTCTACCTCATTTGCACCTTCCCTCGTGTGTGTTACAATGCCCGTGGTTCTACATCGATCTTGACGGCCGTCTACCGTCTACCGTCTACCGATTACCGGCTAAAAGAGGGGATCATGCTCAAACGCTTCACGCTGAAATACGTGCTCGTGGCGCTTATGCTCGACGTCGTTTGTGTCTTCGCGGCGTTGCGCCTGGGGACCTATCTCCGCGTGACGCTGCCCTATGGTTTGGTCCAATTCAACCCCCGCTTTCCCGAGGGCCTGCCCCAGACGGCGTTTTATTACATGGCGATTGCGCTGTGGGTTTTGGTGGCCCTGACCGCCTCTTTGTACGATCCCCGCAAGAACTACAAGGCCATCGACGAATTCCAGACCCTCACGATCACGTTGGGTGTGTTCTGGCTGGCGGTCGCGGGCGTGCTCTATTTCTCCTTCCGCGATACGTCGCGCGTGTTGATTCTGTACGCGGTCGGGGTCGATGCCGTGCTGTCGATGCTGTGGCGGGTGGTGATGCGCGTCGTCTTTCGCGTACAGCAGCGTCGCCTGGCCGGAGAGACGCGCGTGCTCATCGTCGGCGCGGGGACGGTGGGCCATCGCGTGGCCGAGATGATCGGGAGCTATGATTGGGCCGGGTTGCGGCTGGCCGGCTACCTGGATGACGACCCGCAAAAGCGCATGGCGGACCGCGCCGTTTTGGGGACGCTGGATGACATCCAGCGGGTGGTAAAAGAACACGGGATTAATGACATCGTGCTGGCCCTCCCGCCGGACGCGTACGAGCGCCTCAATACGGTGGTGTCGCGCCTGCACGAACTCCCTGTGAACGTGCGTATCATCCCCGACTACTTCAGCCTGGCGCTCTATCGCGCCACGGTCGACGATTTCGGCGGCATCCCGATGATCAACCTGCGCGATCCCGCGCTCAACGATTACCAGCGGTTGGTCAAGCGCATGTTCGATCTGGTCGCCGGTACGGTCATCACGGTGCTGGCGCTACCGCTGATGGCGTTGGTGGCGCTGGCGATTGTAGTGGATTCGCGCGGCCCGGTGCTCTTCCGGCAAAAGCGCGTCGGTGAAAACGGGCGGTTGTTCGACATGTTCAAGTTTCGCTCGATGATCGTGAATGCGGAGGCGTTGCAGAACGAGGTTATGCAGGTGGATGAAGAAGGTCACCTCATCCACAAGGTGAAAGACGACCCGCGCGTCACGCGGGTGGGGCGCTTCATCCGTCGCTGGAGCCTGGATGAGCTGCCGCAGTTTTTCAACGTGCTCAAAGGCGACATCAGCCTGGTCGGCCCGCGCCCGGAGATGCCCTGGCTGGTAGATGAGTATGCGCTCTGGCAGCGCAAACGTTTCGCCGTCCCGCAGGGCCTCACCGGCTGGTGGCAGGTCAACGGGCGCTCGGATAAGGCGATGCATCTGCACACCGACGAAGACCTGTACTACATCCAGAACTATTCGCTGTGGCTGGATATCTTTATTCTTTTGAAGACGCCGTTGGCCGTGTTGCGAGGGAAGGGGGCTTTTTGATCGGCATTGCCCTCGTCGGTTTGGGCGTCGTTTGGCAAAACATGTTCCCGGCCAGCCCGTGGGGATGGGTGGGGATGGCTGCCGGATTGGTTCTGGGCATTGCCACGCGGCAGATACAACCCGTGCGGACACCATTGGATGGTCCAGCTTTGCTGCTGGTGTTGATGGGCGGGGTTTCGTTGTGGGCCACTGCGTTCCCTGAGATCACCTGGGCGCAGGTTGCCCGGCTGTGGAGCGGCCTGCTAGGGGGATACGCGCTGCTGTGGTGGGCCAATGGCCGCGCCAAACTAACCTGGTTGGCCTATGGTCTCATCGCCGCCGGTGTGGGGGTGGCCTTGCTCTCCTTCGTCACGGTGCGCTGGTCGCAGACCAAGCTGTTTTTAATCCCCGAGTCATTCTACGCGCTTTTCCCGTTGTTGGTCTCCGATGCCATTCATCCCAACATTATGGCGTCGGTGATGGCCCTGTTGTTGCCTTTGCCGCTGGCGCTGTTGATTATGCCTCCGGCTGAGGCCCGCCGCCCCGCGCGTTATCGCCTGCTGTTGCGCGTGGCATTGGCTGTTGCTACGCTCCTGATCGGCGGCGTGTTGCTGCTCACCAAATCGCGTGGTGGCTACGTCGCCGCTGCCGCTGGAATGCTGGCGCTTCTCTGGCTTTTTGACCGCCGGAAGCTGGCGCTGGCCCTGCTGGTGGTCTGCGTGACCATTGGGGTGTGGTTGGTCGGTTACGGCGGTGCGGCGGAAACCACGCTCGATTTGGTCGAGCAAAGCGCCGATCCCGCGACGCTGGCATTCCGTCTGAACGTGTGGCGCGTAGCCTTGTGGATGCTGGCCGATTTTCCTTTCACCGGCGCGGGGATGGGGACGTTCAACGACGTAGGCGCGCTGCTGTACCCGTTCTACGAAACGCAAAACCCAGGGACGCACAACGTCTATTTGCAGGCCGGCGTCGATCTGGGCCTTCCGGGGCTGATCGCCTATCTGGCGCTTATGGGGTTGGTCGTGTGGATGGGATGGCAGGCTGTGCGGCGCTTCAAAGAAACCGGTCAACCTGGGCTGGGTGCCATTGCCGTAGGCGCTCTTTCTGGTATGATTGCGTTGTTGGTGCATGGGTTGATTGACAACACGATGTGGAACACGCGCGCGGCCTTTTTGCCCTGGTTGGTGATCGGGACGTTGGCAGTGCTGCATCGTTATGCGCACGAGATGGACGAAAATGCCTGCGCCGGATTAATGAAGTTTAAAAAATTAGTTCGGTAATGTGTATTGCGCGGTTTTACCGACTGAAGTCGGTGTCCGACCAGAGTCGGCGACGTGTGCGCGCCGGCTTCAGCCGGTTTTCCCCGGCGCATACGATTACCGGATTATTTTCTTAA
>JBNGDO010000267.1:0-3205 GCA_049975385.1 Anaerolineae bacterium
CTCCTTGGCTGTGCGCACGCCCATCGCGTGCAGCACCTCATCGGGATCGCGCTCCTCGATTTCGACGGTGTCGATGGTGGGATTCTGGGCCGAGGGCGTGCCGAGGACGTAGAAAGGGACGCCGTGCTGGTGGGCCGCCAGCGCGATCTCGTAGGTGCCGATCTTGTTGACGACGTGCCCATCCAAGGTGATGACGTCGGCGGCGCAGATGAAGGCGTCCACCTTGCCCTGGGAGATGACGTAGCCGGGCATATTGTCGGTGATCAGCGTGACCGGCACGCCGATTTCGACGGCGACGCTGGCGGTCAGGCGCGCGCCCTGGAGGTAGGGCCGCGTTTCCGGCGCGATCAGGGCGATCTGCTTGCCCTGCTCCTTGGCGACCAGCAGCACAAACCCGATGAGCGTCTCCGCGAAGCATTGGGTGATGATCGTGCATGGATCGGGCAGGAGATCGACGGCGTAGGCAGCGATGGCGCGCGAGCGTTGGTAGCGTGCTCCGCGCTTCGCCTCGACGTAGGCCAGCGTCGCCGCCTCCGGGTCTTCGTCGTTGGCCAACGCCTCCTCGGCCACGGCGCGGATCTTCTCCACGTGCGCCACCATCCGCTCCGAGGTCGTCGGGCGCGCGTGGGAGAGCGCGTAGGCCGCGTTCGCCAACAGCTCCACCGCCTCATCCGCCGGCAGCGAGCGGGCCGCGCGCGCCGCGCTCACCATCCCCATCGCCGCCGCCATCCACGGCCCGCCGCTCTGCGTGACCATGTCCGTGATCGCCTGCGCGACCTCGGTGTAGTGCCGGCAATGGACATACTCGACCTCGGCGGGATAGACGCGCCGATCCAAAATGTAGACGTCGCCCTCCTCGTACCGGGCGACATTTTCGTAAGAGAGTAGAAAGCCTAATCCTTCATCTGCTCGTGGCATCGTAACCTCCATAACAAAGCGGCAAATAGACAAAGCATCAAATATACAAAACAACAAATATCAAATAGGGTTGAGGGGAAAATTTTATCCGCTTGGTTTTGATCATTGGGGACGGTTGCATTCTGATGTCATTGTAGCGTAAGTTTTCCGTTGGTCAAAACTAAACAGTATCCAGCCCTCAATTGAGGTGCAACGCACTTTTGAGCTTATCATCAGGTATATACTGCTGCATCAGGATTACTCTTTTACTTAAGTCCAAGTGCGTTGCACCCGGGATGCGCAATGAATCAAGGGATCAAAAACAACCCATAAAACGGTGAAGTTCAACCCAAAAAAAGAACCGCCCAGCCAGAAAAGGTTGGGCGGTTTGACGTTCCTCTGTCATGATAAGAGTATTACTCACTTACACTTAACTCCAGGAGGAACGCTATGGAAAAGTATACCCGAAAGCCAGAGATTACGCTATTCCGCCAGGCGCAGGCGGGCGACGGCGCCAGCCTAAACGCGCTGATGCGGCGACACGAGCGGCTGGTGCATGCCGTGGTGCATCAGCAGTGGAGCGGCGGATGGCGGTATGAGGAGGTGGTCCAGGAAGGGCGCATCGGATTGTGGCGCGCAATTTTGAAGTACGACCCGGAGCGGGGGACGGCGTTTGCAACGTATGCCTGGCCCGCCATCGCGCGTCAGGTGTGGGCGGCGGTGAAACGTCGTCAACGGGCAGCAGAAGCTCCGCCTCCATGCCCGCCGCTACCCGACGGGGATGAATCGGCGGCCGATTGGGCGCGGACGTGCCAGTTATTGCGCGAGATGGTGGCGCGCTTGCCCGCCCGGGAGCAACAGTTGGTGATCCAGTACTACGGACTGGATGGGGGCGGCGGAGGCACGCAACGGGATCTGAGTGAGCCGCTAGGGTGTACCCGCCAGGCGGTGAGCTATCACCTGCGGAAAGCGCTCCGGCGGTTGCGCCATCCCGGCTGGAGCGGCGCACTCCGCGCGCACTTGGGTCACAATCAGCGCGCCGCGTATCGGGCGGCGCGGGGCGGGCCATCATGACCACGACCGCTACCAAAACGGCGGAGCAATACCGAGAAGAGTGCGCCCGGTTGCGGGATTTTTCGCTGGAGCAACTCCATCCCGATCTGCCCCTGCGCTTTCCGAGTCCCGGCGGGGAGGATGTGCCGGAGACCTTCCGCGCGCGCGGCTGGTACGAGTATCCCGGCTGGGCCGGGCTGACCGACGCCGCCGCGCTGGCTAATGCCGGGGCCTTGTACATCGCCATGCATCTGATCGACTTCAGCCCCCTGCGCGGCGAACTGGTCGCGCTGCGCGGCATCCACGTCAATGGCCGCGGCGGCACGCCGTTCGATCCGGTATCCCTGTTCCTGTGCTGCCTGCTGCGGTGGGAGGTGCAGCGCGGGTGGGGAAACCTGGCGAGCTTTCTGGCCAGTGAGGAGGGCGACTGCTGGCGGCGCCTGTGCGGCTTCGAGGCGGGGGATACCCCCTCCGCGTCAGTGATGCGGATGGCCTTTCACGCTCTCGGCGCCGCCTTCCACACCGACCTCTGCCCGCGCTTCATCGCCCTGCTGGCGGAAGCGGACTTGCTGCCGCCCCACGATCCCCAATCCGCCACCCCGGCCCGCGATGGCCTCCCGCTGGCGGTGGATGGCATGCTCCACGACGCCCACAGCACGATGAAATGCAGCAAAGTCATCGACTCCTGCTTTGAACCCCCCTCAGAGGAGCAGCCCCGCCCGTGCCCGGCGCGCGACGCGGGCAAAAAAGGCTGTGCTTGCGACACCCCGGCGTGCGCAGCGCACTGTAAGCGCGTCACGCCCCGCGATCCCGAAGCCCGCTTCATCCACTACACCGGCCGCAATCAGGACGGCGCGCCGGATGCCAAGCGCGAGCGCAACGTCCACGGCTATCGCAGCTACGCCCACACGCTGGTGGATGACGAGCTGCACACCTACTGGGTCGGCTACAGCACCGTCCACCCGGCCAATACGGATGAGCGCGTCATCTTCCCGGTGGATTTCGTCCATGTGCGCCAGCGTCTGCCGCAGCTTCCCATCAGTGAACTGGTGGCCGACGCTGCGCTGGGCTACACCGCCTGCCTCGAACTCATCTACGCTGCCGGCGCCATTCCCATCGTCGACACCCGCAGCTCCCCCGGCGATCAAGACGCTGAGACGTGTCTGCTGCGCGGCTACGATGCGGCCGGGCATCCCCTCTGCCCGCACGGCTTCCCGCTGTACTTCAACGGCCTCGACTACGAGCGGTTGCGCGC
>JBNGDO010000268.1:0-2729 GCA_049975385.1 Anaerolineae bacterium
GCTGTTGGCCGCGCGCGGCCTGGCGGCGGGATGGGGCGCGGCGCTGGCGGCGGCACCTTTTGTACCGCCCTGGGCTGCGTTGGTGATCGGGGTGTTGGGTGGGCTATTGTTCTCCTTCATCCTATACCTTACCAACGTTGTCATGCGCTTGCGGGATGCGGCGGCGACAGTCGCGTTGGGCCTGGTGGGGGGGCTGTGGGGGCTGCTCAGCGTCGCCCTCTTCGCGGATGGGCAGGCCGGGCAGGGTTGGAACGGTGTAACGGCAACCTCCGGTAGTGGGGGTGTGGTCGGCGTCTTTTTTGGCGGCGGTGCGGGGCAGTTAATGGCTCAGCTCGTGGGCATCGTGGCGGTAGGCGTCTGGGGATTGCTGTGGGGTGGAGTGTTAGGCTTGATCGCTAACCTTCACATGTTCCGGCGCAAGCTCGCGCCAGTCGTTGAGGCGGTGACATCGCCAGAGGCTGTACGGTCACCTGAAGTGATGGCGGAATCTTCCGACGTCCTCTCCACTGAGGAGGTCGAACCGGCGCTGCCAGAGGCAGTTTCCGAAGAAGTCTCTCACACTGAGGATGAAGATCCTGACACAGATTCTCAGGAATCGGTACTGACCTGATTTCCCATTTATGAAAATTGGTGTAGATTAGTGTTTGATGGTTTGGGGCCTAACCACGTGAATTCCTTGCCCAACGAGCAGGAAAACGGGCTTCAAAGCCTTTTTGGTTCCGGTTTATCCGGGTTAGGGACCTGTTCATGCGCGTGATTGCGGGAAAGGCGAAGGGGCGTAAGCTCCAGGCCGTGCCGGGACCGGGCACCCGTCCGATGACCGACCGGGCGAAGTCCGCGTTGTTCAGCATCATTGGCAATGACGTGCGCGACGCGAGTTTCCTCGATCTCTTCGCCGGGACAGGGCAGGTGGGCATCGAGGCACTTAGCCGGGGGGCTGCACGTGCCGTCTTCGTCGAAGTGCATCACGCTGCGCTGCGCGTTATCCACAGTAACCTGGCATTGACTGGTCTGGCGGCCCGAGCGGAGGTCGTGCGCGACGATGTCTTTCACTATCTCGCTACCCCGTCTCAGCCGTTCGATTATGTTTACGTCGCTCCGCCGCAGTATCGCGGTCTGTGGATTCAAACGCTACAGATGCTCGATGCTTTGCCGGGTTGGTTAGCTGACGATGGTTGGGCCATTGCCCAGATCGATCCGGTGGAGTACGAGCCGGTCGCACTGAACAACCTGGTCCTCTTTGATCAGCGAAAATACGGCAGTGTGCTTTTGTGTTTTTATTCGTTGCACACCACATAGCTATTCAGCTTTTAGCTATCAGCTTTCAGCCATCAGTTTTTTGTTATCAGCAAGCGGTCGTCAGATGCGGTTACGGTTGTGGTGTTGCTATGGCTTTCTGCCACTGAGTAGCTGTCACACATGTCGAGGCTGACGGCTGAGCGCTGACAGCTAAGGCCGTTCGAGGAAAATAAACCAGCCAAACTTTGGCGCTGGCGCAGGAACTTTTCTTTGATGCGGCCTGGTTTAAATCCTGGAACTACCTAAGTACTTGTTTTCATCAACCTGGCGGGGTGTTGAGTGAAACGCTATACCATTTTATTCTTGACGCGCTATCGCTCGCTAGAGCGGCGATTGTTGCCGGACTTGAGCGCGCATTACACGGTGTGCGTGGCGCAGACACGTCGCGACGCCATTGCCGCGTTGACGACACAACAGATTGATTTAGTTCTGGCCGATGTTTCCGCACTCCGCTTTGACCTGGTACGCTTTTGGGACGATGCGCGTGCCCGGAACCCCGATATTCGTTTTTTCCTCCTGCTAGAAAAGGGGACTCGCCTTGACCAGGTGCCTCGTTCGCATGGCTATTTGCGCCACACCTTCTCACCTTCCCAACTGCTGCGTCGTCTGGCGCGGGTTTTACCGACCCATCAAGGTGAAGTTGTCGGCTGGCGTGGGCTACGCCTGGACGTTCAAGGCCATTTCTTGCTGTGGGAAACCAGGCAAGTCGCTCTGACGCCCAAGCAGGTGGCGCTGGTGCAGGCGTTTTTGCGCACGCCCGCAAAGCTTATCTCGCGTGCCAAACTGATGCAGGATGTCTGGGGCACCGACTATATGGGCGACACGCGCACCCTGGATGTGCACATCCACGGCACACGCAAACTCCTCAAACGCCTCCAGGCTCCTTTCGTGCTGGAAACGGAGCGCGGCAAGGGATACCGTCTGGTTTGCTGTTTGCCTGAATCTGCAGGATAACGTCACTTTGCTTACGTCTCGTCTGGGGTAGGACTAAAGTACTACTTTTTCCCCTGACAAGGACACTTGTGCTTCCCGGAATGGAGTTATATAATTTGTATAGACTCTTCGCTTTGTTGCGTCTGTTCATCGATAATGGTTCCCAGATTTTTTATGCAATTCAGAATACACACGACTTTCAATCTGCCTGTTAACCTCGATATATTTATGTTGCTATGTGCTTAAAGGGATGGAGGTGATGTCTATGTCGATGATGTAGATGTAAGTGTGGCCCTGGATGATTGAAGTAGGGGAACTCAGTATGATTTTACTTCATAACAGCAGCTTATTTTTCTGAAGACGTTGAGGAGGGCTTCTTATGCGATCGAGATGGTTTAACTTCTTGGTGTTGTTGTCCTTAGTTTTAGGATTTATGCCGGTCACGGCAGCGCAGGCGGCGTCTGAAACGGCGCCAATAGCGCAACCGGCGACACAAG
>JBNGDO010000269.1:0-2716 GCA_049975385.1 Anaerolineae bacterium
CTTTGCAGCAGGGCGATTGGGTCGCTCTGGTTTTCGAAAAAGCACAGACTTTGCCGAATCACCTCGCCTAGCGCGTCGTTGGCTAGGACGCAGGCCCCCAGCTTTTAAGCTGGGGGCCTTTTTCATGCCGTGTTTCAGGTTTGCGGCTTCACCGGTTGGCGGATGACGGTCTTGAGCTTCTCTGGTGCGGTGCGGCGCGGATCGCTCAGGTAGATTTCGTGGTGCTTGCCTGCTAGAACATAGCCCTGCTCCTCAGCAAAGGCGTGCAGCCCGGCGATGGTCGGCGCTTCATCGGCATACGGCCCGATGTACATGATCTGCACCGCCAGTTCTTCGTGATACGTATCGAAGCGCAGTTGGGGTAGCGCGGGCAGCTCTTTCTTGGCCGCCGCGCTCGCCTTCGCCGCCGCGACCATCTCTCCCGTGATCCATTCCGGTTGCATGATCATCATGGTCCAGTCCCAGGCTTCTTTGTCCTCAATGCTGAATTCGTGCATGTCCTCCACCCACCAGAGGCCTTCCAACGGCATCACGGTGAAGTCACGTTCCAGTTGCTTCTTGGAGGCAAACTTCACAGCGTAAGCCACGGCGTAGAGCGCGCTGACCGCCGCTTCGTACACCGGGTTATCGTTGGGATTGCCGTGCCCGTCGAGCATCAAGAAGTGCATCGCCGGTACGTCCACGACGCTGAATTTCGCTTTAGAGGGCCGGTAGAGGTGCTTGAGTTCCTTCTTGAAATCTGTCTTCTGCATGGCGTGCTCCTTTGCTTGCTGTGTATGTACTTAGTTTACCCCTGAATTATGACATTTTACGGCATATTTGAATGGCTCTCCTGAAAAAAGGTCTTTTTACCGCAGAGATGTTCTAAATCTTGTCAAGTCGTCCGAACCTTAACAAACGCATAGCCAAAACGAATTCAGACACACAGGTATCCTGGACAGCGTCCTGTCATTTTTTTTGACGCCGCCTCCTAGAATACTATAGCAAAGTTTGCCGTTGAGCAGAAAGGCGACTCGGGCCAGGGAAATGCCTTTCGCTAGAAAATCAGGCTACTGCGGCTGAAAACGACGTTCGGTGCGTTGGTTGGCGGCTTGGCGTCGTTCTCGCACCCGGCGCTGGCGCCGGATTTTCTCTGGAACGCGATACTTGGTTCGGCACAGCTGCCGCGAAGCCGCCACCGAGATCGGCTGACCGTTCAGCGCGCGCAGTTCATAAGGGCGTTGCTGTTTGAGCACCGCATAGATGCGACTGGCTAAGTGACTGGCACAAGCACACACCGCTGCGGTATGGTGCTTGCCATAATCGACCATTTGGCGATAGTAGAGCGCCGCGAATTGCACATCCCACTGGCGGGCCACATCGGCATTCAGATAGAGCGTGGCCTTGATGAGATTCGGGCCAGCCTGGGTCAGGCGCAACCCCTGGGCTTCCGCGTACCCACTCTGTTTGCTGAAAGGGACCATGCCGGTCCAACTGCGAAACTGCGCCACGGTGGGGAACCGCTGGATATCTTGAATGAACGCTTGGTAGATGGCCGCACTGTCAGCCCCAATGCCGTAGAGAGTTTCTAACCAGCGCGCCGGATAGAGACGGCCATAAAGCGGTTGGATGAGGGCCCGGAGTTCAGCTTGCACCTCGCGGCACTGCTGGAGCAAACGCAAAGCGCGTTGAATGGAAGCCTGCAGGGCGGGATACCCGACCCGTTCCGGGGTGCCATAGAGCGTAGTCAGTTCCTGAGCGCGTTTGACCCAGCGCGGAATCCACGCCACATCCGCCGGTTGCTCTGGGGACGCCGTTTGCCAGGCAGTGGTCAAGGCCCCTACGCCAGCGTCCTGCACCGCCCACGGATCGTACCAGTGCGTACGCATCCAGGCGCGGGCCGTGGCGGGCATCCAGGGGGCTAGCGCTCCCCAGGCCCACTGATCGTAAGACTCCAAGCGATTTTGCAACGCGGTCTTGCGTTGCCGCCAGCGGCCGAAGGCGCGACACGCACGTTGCAGCGCTAATTGGTCGCCCGTGGGCGGTACCCACGGCACCAATTTCTGAGCGGCGACTTGATACAAGTGGGCTAAGACGCGGGCATCGATGCGATCACTGCCGGCATGGTGCGCATATACTTGCCGGAGGGCGCGCGTTTTACGTCCATT
The DNA here is from genome assembly GCA_049975385.1 of Anaerolineae bacterium. Lineage (GTDB taxonomy): Bacteria > Chloroflexota > Anaerolineae > B4-G1 > SLSP01 > DSWT01. Next base: position 2,148 of record JBNGDO010000269.1, read on the forward strand.
GACGCGATAAACCGTCACACCATGATCATGCAGATAGGCACCAACGGGATACCAAGCCATCCCGGTTGCTTCTAAAACCGCGACGAGGTGCACGGGCTCGGCAAGCCCCCGTCGGGCCCGCCGCAGGAGCCGGTCCAGGGCTTGGGGGGTAGTGCGGAACTTCCAGGGCCGGCTCAAGAATTTCCCGGTGGCTGGGTCGAGTACCACAGCTTGATGGCGAGCGGTAACGGCTAAGTCGATACCAATAATCCGGGTGTACATAGTCATCCTCCTGTCAGGGTAACTAACGTGAATGCTACAGAGTCCTGCATCGCAACGACCGCGCCCAGGTCCCGGTATGACTCAACCCAGCCTTGCGTGTGATTCGCGGCCTACGCCTTGCTACCTTGGTAGCCGCAATGTTCCTAATCGGGTCTTCCTGGGCCGTCCGCACGACAATCTCTGCGGCGAGGCAGCTTTGCTCCTCAGACACATTCGGTCGCCGCCGCGGACTCCCAGGAAAGATTTTCTACCCGATCTTTAGTTTTGGCTATTCGCGTTGTTAAGGTTCCTTAAACCCAATATACAAG
>JBNGDO010000270.1:0-2660 GCA_049975385.1 Anaerolineae bacterium
GGTCACTTCCATTGCTCTTGCTCTACTTCCTAATTCACCTCCGGGAATTGCTGGTATTGTACATAGGCCAGCATTCCTTGAACAAAAAGAACGCCTATCAACCCAGCCAGATCACCAATTTCCTCGCAAATCGTATGAGCTTCACGAGAGTATGTCTCAACTGCAACGTCATCTTCCTGCAAAAACGCAACAAATGCTAATCCCGCCAAGTGTCTGACGACATATTGTTTCGCACCGATTTCTTTCCCAATGTGCAAAGCCTGTTCGTATAATTCTCTCGCTTTCGAGACATTATTTAGCGCGAGATAAGCTTGTGCAAGATTGCTTAGGCCAGCTTCCTCCCAGCGCCGGTCGCCGATCTCGCGGTCAATCACCAACGCTTGTTCGTGATACTCGATGGCGCGGCGCGCGTCCCCCAGGGCGGCGTAGGCGTTCCCCAGGTTGCCCAGGTGGACGCCTTCTGCGTCGCGGCGGCCCAGGGCGCGGGCGGCGCGCAGGGCGGCTTCCAGCCAGCGGATTTTCTCGCGGGGGTGCAGGCGCAGGGTGAGGATGTAGACGCCGGCGTCGGGGTAGGCGCTGCACAGCGCTGCTCTCCCCCTCTCAGTCCCCCCCACAGGGGGGGAGGCAGGCGTCTTCCCTTCCTTTACTTCCCCCCCACCGGGGGGGACTGAGGGGGGGAAACTCGCCCACGCAAACCCGGCGTGGATGTTGTGGCTCTCGCGGTCGTAGAGGGCCAGGGCTGCTACGATCCCTTCATTGCCCTGTTTGTAGAGAGCATCGGCTTTCCAAAGGACTTGCAAATAGTGCTCTGCGTGGCGGTAGGCGGCGTCGGCGCGCTCGCCGGTTTCCACGGCTTGGAGCAACTGCGCCAGTTCGTCCTCGCGCCCGGTGAAATCGGCGGGCGGCGCGGGCAGCGTGTGCAGGCGGGCGTAGGCGAGGGAGGCCGCGTCGATGCCCGTCCACGGGGTGGCGGTCTCACACGCATCGGCCAGGTCGGCCAGGGTTTGGCGGCGCATGTCGCTCTCGAAGCGCCCGCTCAACGTGTGGAGCAGCAGCGCCAGGGCGTTTTCGCCGCTTTCGGCGCGTTGCTCCCACAGCGCCGCGACCACGGCTTCGGCGCGGCGTTTGGGCGTGGTGGCTTCCGGCAGATCATGTCGCCAGGGGGCTACGCGCGCGTCCACGCAGACGGCGCGCAGGGCGTCGTCGCTGTCGCAGTAGCCGCTGGCGATCAGCGCATCGCACAATCGCCGGTGAAGATCGGGGGGCAATCCGGGCATACGGACCTCCTTGACAGTCTGGTGGTCGTTAGTCGTGTCGTCGATCGCACGCTACAATTGGATTTAGTGTAGCACAGCCGTCAAGGGAGGCAAACGGTAGGGGCGAGGCACCCCTTCCGTCAGGACTGCTGGAACATACGCCTGGTTGCGCAGGCCTCGCCCTTACCGTCCGATCTCGTACCCCATCAACGATAGCATTTTCTCGGCATATCGCCGGCCCAGTTCTCTGACGCCGGCCGAATCGAAATGCGCATTGTCTTTGGCCGTACATCCCTGCGAAGAGATCACGTGCGCCGTCGGAATGGTCTCCGGCAGGGTGGTGATGATGGGGTTCATGGCGGCGCAGCACCCGCCCTGTTCCGCCTCCACGACTTCTCCGGCTAACAAGGGCACGGATTCTGCATCGAGGGAGAGGTCGGTCAGCATGTCGTTGTAAATCTTTTCGACGTAGGCGGGCCATTGGCGGTCGCCGGTGTTGGTCTCGCCCTGGTGCAGCAGGATGCCCTTGATGACGCCGCGCTGTTGCGCCAGTTGTGCCAGGTCGATCAGGTGTTGGTAGGGATTCCCCCCATACGCTCTGATTTTGTTGGTAAACCAGGCGTCTTCGTAGGTGTCATCGTAATCCTGATAGAGGTCCTTATCGAATAACCGGATATCGCATCCGCCCACCGCCACGTTGATGACCCCGACTGTGATGTGATCGGGCAGGTTTTCGATCATCGTTCTGCCGAAAGCATCGGCCGGCGACAGTCCTGAATGGCATTGGGTCAGCGGCGGTACGGCCGTATACCAGGTGTTCTTGTCTCTTCTGAGATTGGGACAATTGAGCGACTGCAACACCTGAAAGCCGCTATCCACCGTCCGGTCTTGCGGCTCGATGGCGGCGTTGCCTTCCATGTTCGACTGTCCAAAGCACAGGAAAATGTAGAAATTCGGATCAAACGTGTAGGTGTTTTCCTTTGATGCTTGCATAGGATCTCCGGTTTGCTGTGCATTTTGCGGGGTTGCCGTTGGCTGCGGGGTCACGGTCACGGTACTTGTCGCCGTCGCCGTCTTGGCCTCCGGGGTGGGGCTGGGTTCGATGGTATCCGTTGCTCCTGGGATGGCGATCTCAATGGACTGTGAAGGTAGGGCGCTACATGCGACAAGGATGACACTCAGAAAAAGGAGTGGGAGTAGAAATCCGGCTCTTTTTTGCATAGTCCCCTCACGAGTTTATTCTCCGCCTTTAATTGTTGCAGTGTAAGGTTTGCCGGCCGCGAATCAGGGAACGAATAAACGAATTCAGGTCTCAGATCAACCAGAAACGCGCGTTAACCAGGCGTCCATTCGGTTATTCGTTGAAAATTCGTGGCCGGCGTCCATGCCGTGGCGGGGTAGGGG